>DASTML010000131.1:0-37808 GCA_035714175.1 Bryobacteraceae bacterium
CGCCCACGCTGTCGAGCAGCGTCTGGCAGGATTGCCCGGCGTATCGGCGGTGAGTTTCGCGGAGTGGGGTCCTCTACAAAACGCCACCGCCTCCACCAATATTCAATTGGAGGGATATCAGGCCGGGGAGGAGGAGCGCATGGATGCAAACGTCATGTCGGTGGGACCGGGGTACTTCGCCACGCTGGGAACGCCGCTGACGGGCGGGCGGGGCATTGAGGCGCAGGATACGGCGGCCGCGCCGCGGGTGGCGGTGGTGAACCAGGCATTTGTGAAACGGTTTCTGAAGCCGGGAGAAAGCGTGTTGGGCCGGCACATGTCGATTGGCGGCGGGAAGACGCCGCTGGACATTGAAATCATCGGCGTGGCCGCGGATACCAAACATGGCTCGATCCGGGAGGCGGTTTCGCCTACTTTCTTTGTCGCCTACGAGCAGCAGATGAAAACCGCGAAAAAAGCGCGGCGCACCACTTTTTATGTGCGGTCCGCAACCCCGGTTCCAGCCGCGACGCTGCGCGGAATTGTGGCGCAGTTGGACGGCCAGTTGCCCGTGTTTGATATGCGGACGATGGAAGAGACGGTGAACCTGGCGCTACGCACGGACCGGTTGATCTCAGGACTTTCGGCGGCATTTGGCGGTTTGGCGCTGCTTATTACGGCCATCGGGCTCTACGGCGTGTTGAGTTATCTGACACAGCGCCGTACCACGGAGTTCGGTATCCGCATGGCATTGGGGTCGAGCCGGGGTGGAATATTGCGGCTAGTATTCCGGGAGGTCTTGTTGTTGGTGGGGTCCGGCACGGCGGTGGGTCTGCTGGCATCGCTCGCCGCGGGACATGTGATTGCGTCGCAGTTGTTTGGGGTGTGCCAGGCAGACCCGTTGGTACTGGTTGGCGCACCCGCTCTGTTAGCGGCCGTGGCGGCGGCCGCGGCAAGCTTACCCTCCTGGCGCGCCGCCGCTGTGCAGCCGTTGGAGGCCTTGCGGCACGAATGACGGGCTGGTCAGCAGCCAGAAGAACAGCAGGACCATCAACACAAACACCACAGTGAAGAAGCGGATTGTGTTTCGCCACACGAGCCTGCCGCAGATTAATTCATCGCGTGTCCTTGCTATATTTTCCGCGACCGAAGGGCTGAAGTGATCCTTCAATTCCTCATCGGTAAAGTTGTACTTAATCATTTCGACGCGGGTGAACCCAAGGCCGACCATGGGGCCCGTCGTCATATAATCTCTGTGCATTGTGCTCCTCACAAGGACAGATGGAAAGAGGCAGCGAAGCGAACTCCCTGCAATGAACTGGATAGCGAGCGCCACGGTGTCAAAAAGACATCAACAGCATTCGCCGTTGGAACCGTTCCATCCTGGAACGGCGGCGGCGGGTCGAAACATTCATCGATAAAAAAGCAGGCCGTTGCGTCGAAAACTAGGCGCGGGAGCCACGGTGAATGATTAAGAGATCTTTACCCTACTGACTCTACCAGCAGACTCCAATTGCCAGTGAATGTCAAGTGGGAGAGTTTGTAACGATAGGCGGTGTCCCGTTTTCTAACGAATGGGGAGCTATGGGACATTTGTTTCAGTTTCAGATCCCGGCATGGGAACTCGTTCTACGCGGCACGTTCATCTACTGGTTTCTTTTCGTACTGTTCCGGTTTGCCCTGCGGCGCGATACAGGATCGCTGACCCTGGCGGATGTTCTTGTCGTGGTGCTGATCGCCGATGCGGCTCAGAACGGCATGGCCGGGGAGTACAAATCCGTCGGGGAGGCGATGGTTCTGGTGGGTACCATCGCGGGTTGGAACTACTTTATAGACTGGATGTCTTATCGCAACGGCGCTTTCGCGCGATTCGCGCAGCCCAGCGTAGTGACGCTGGTGCGCAACGGACACGTTTTAAGTCATAACCTGCAACAACAGCTGATTACCGGCGAAGAGCTGCGCAGCCAGTTGCGGCTGAACGGAGTAGAAAACCTTGCGGACGTGAAATGGGCGCGGCTGGAGCCGGATGGGCATATCAGCGTGATCCGTCATACGGCCGATGTAGAGCAGCGGGAGATGAGCGGAATCCCGGGCGCGGGGTAGCGGCGAGGGCGGCGGGTTTGCCATTCTGAGAAGATGGCGGCGCGGCCCGCCGGAGGCGCGCTACGGGACGAAGGGATGCGGAAGAGTGGCTGTGGGGCTGGGACCCGACGCCGGGCATTGTTTCCGTCTGGGCGGAACCCGATGGAACCGCGGTAGTTTGGCGGCGAACGGGGGAGCGCGGAGAGCTTGTCCGGGAGCAGGAACGGTTCCGGCCCTGGGCGGTTGTGGACTCGGTGGACGGCCTTCCGGCGGGCGGACCGGTGCGGTACAAGGAACTGGAAGGCGAAGGAGAACTTCGTTTCCTGGTGTGGGCCGAGACGATGCGCGACCTGACAGCGACCGTGCTGCGCGGGGCGGAGCAAAGAGCGGCTAAACGGGCCTTGGTGCTCCCTCCCGAAGAGCAATATCTAGTTTCCACGGGGCGAAATTACTTCCGCGATCTCCCGTTTGACCGCCTGCGCCGGATGCAGTTTGACCTGGAGACCACGGGGCTACACCCGGAACGGGACCGGATCTTTCTGATCGCGCTCCGCTACCCGGACGGCGAGTGCGAACTGTTGGACGATGCGGATGAGGCCACGTTGATCCGCCAATTGGCCCATCGTGTGCGGCAGGCGGATCCCGATGTTATCGAGAATCACAATCTGCATGGATTCGACCTTCCGTTTCTGGCGAAACGCGCCTCCCTGCTGGACACGCCGCTGACGTTGGGCCGCCTTGCGGGGACGACGCTGCGGCAGCGGCCGTCACGCCGGAAATTCCGGTTCGTGGCCCCGGGGCGGGAACTGATCGACACGATGGATGCCGTGCTGCGGTACGACTTTGCGGCCCGCGATTTACCGGGACATGGGTTGAAGGCGGTCGCGCGGCACTTTGGACTTGCCAAGGATGACCGGGAGTACATACCGGGAGAACGGATTTTCACGGTTTATCAGACCGATCCGGAACGCGTGCGCCGCTACGCGACAGCCGATGTGGAGGAGGTGGCGGGCGTGTCGGCGTTGCTGAGCGGGGCCGCCTATGCGCTGGCGCGCATGGCTCCGCGGCGCTACGAGCGGCTGGCGGACGCGGGGGCCGCGACCGGAGTGTTGGACCCATTGCTGGTGCGGGCGTATCTGCGGGAGGGACACGCCCTGCCCGCCCACCGGGAGAGCGACGGCACGCCGCATAGCGGAGCTGCGCTCCACCTCTTTGCCAGCGGGGTGGCGAGGCGGATTGTGAAGGCCGATGTAGCCAGCCTGTACCCCTCGCTGATGCGTTCCTTTCAGATCGGTCCGAAGCGGGATCGCCTGGGCGTGTTGTTGGCGCTGGTGGACAGGCTGGTGGAGCGCAGGCTGGCGGCCAAGGCAGCGGGAAAGGCGGCCGCGGAGGGTTCGGCGGAGCGCTTTGCCCAGGAAGCGATGTCGGCGGCGATGAAGCTGGTGGTAAATACGGCGTACGGGTACCTGGCGGCGGGCGGAACGTTGACGAGATTCGCCGATGTGCATGCCGCCAATGAAGTGACGCGGCGCGGGCGGGAGACGCTCGACTTGCTGTGCCGGGGGCTGGCCGCACGCGGGGTGACGCTGCTGGAGGCGGATACGGACGGCGTGTACTTCTCCGTGCCGGAGGAGTGGACGGAAAGGGACGAGCGCCGCGTGGTGGCGGAGGTGGCGGCGCTGCTGCCGCCGTTGGTGCAGTTGGAATTCGACGGGCGGTATGCGGCGATGCTGTCGCATGAACCGAAGAACTATGCCCTGCTGACTTATGGCGGACGGTTGCTGCTGCGGGGCGTTGCGTTCCGTTCGAGCCGGGCCGAACCGTTTGGGGAGACGTTCCTGCGGCGGTCCATTTCGCTGCTTCTGGCGGGGGATGTGGCGGGAGTACGGGCGGTTTATGTGGAGATGCTGGAAGCGCTGCGGCGGCGGGCGTTGCCGACCTACGCCGTTTCTTCCCGCGTACGGCTGACGAAATCTCCGGAGCAGT
Organism: Bryobacteraceae bacterium; assembly: GCA_035714175.1. Taxonomy (GTDB): domain Bacteria; phylum Acidobacteriota; class Terriglobia; order Bryobacterales; family Bryobacteraceae. The sequence goes on from DASTML010000131.1 coordinate 4,048, forward strand.
ATGCGGCTGTGCGGGAGGAGCGGAGGGAATTGGCGTACGAGGCTATGCTGGCCAGCGGACGGAAGCAGTGGAATGTGGGCGACAAGGTGCGGGTGTACCGTACGCCGCATGGCGCAGGCGGGGTTGTGGAGGAACCGGAACTGACGGAAGGCTCCGCGCCAGATCCCCGCGACTATGACGGCGAACGATATGCGCGGTTGCTGCGGGATACGTATGCCGCGCGGATGGAGAGCGCATTTACGGCGGAGGATTTCGCCATTGTCTTTGCCGAGCCGGGGCAGTTGACGCTTTTCGGGCCTCGGGTGGATAGCATTCAAACTGTCTTACAACGTATGTAAGTTTATTACTTAGACTACTCGCCTTCTTGTAAGTACGGCGTGCGGAAATTGTTTAAAGCGGACGAAAAATACCCGATATCCTTGCGTCTGGCGGGACGGACGGGAAGAGTATGCCGTGGAGAAAGCGGGCGAAAAATGTCCGATTTCCAGCCTATTTCCGGCATGGACGCGGATCCTATTGGAACGATTGCAGTTGACCGGCGCCGTGCTGGATAGAGGGCCAAAAGTGTCCGATTTAACTCAAAATATTTCTATACTTTAGGGGTTGATCTTGTAATTAACCGCTCTATACTCTCCCTATGACGTGGGCATGGAGATCGAAGGCAGGGGCGGCGCTCGCGGTTGGGGTGGTCGCCGTTTGCGTGGCAGCGGCCAATGGTCCAAAGGACTCGGCACAGAAGAGTAAGTCAGCGTTTTTGTCTGACCGCGAAGTGGACTTCATCCGGCCCGGTCTTGTCATCCAGATTCTGGGTGCGACGGTCGACAACGACGGGACAGCAAGGTACCAGTTCAAGATCACAGATCCGAAAGGCGTGCCGCTGGACCGGGAGGGGATTGTGACGCCGGGGCCGGTGAGCGTGAGCGCGGTGCTCGCCTACATTCCGAAGGGTCAAGGTATCTATACCGCCTACACCACGCGGACACAGACCAGCCCGATCACGGGAGATCGCGCGGTGCAGGCGTCGGCGGATTCCGGCGGGACATTCACGAAAGTGAGCGACGGCGTCTACGAGTACAGGTTCAACACAAAAGTACCCGCGGGATATGACCGCACAGCGACGCATACCGTGGCGGTGTGGGCTAGCCGCAATCTGGCCGAATTCAACCTGGGTTCGACGCCGGCGGCGAAGACATATAACTGGGTGCCGGCCGGCGATCCCGTGACCGAAACGCGCCACATTGCCGATAACCAGAAGTGCGATTCCTGCCATGGACAGGTGGTGGCGCATGGGAGCCGGACGACTGTGGAGCTTTGCGTGGTGTGCCATACGCCCCAGACGACCGATCCGGATACGGGCAACACGGTGGACATGACGACGATGGTCCACAAGATTCATCGCGGCAAGAGCCTGCCCAGCGTTGTGGCCGGAAAGCCGTATGTGATTATTGGCAATCAACAATCGGTCCATGACTTTTCCAGCGTCGTGTTCCCGGCCGATGCACGGAATTGTACGAGTTGCCATGTGGAAGGGGACAAGGGGAACCAGCACCTGACCAACCCCAGCCGGCGGGCGTGTGGGAGTTGCCACGACGATGTGAACTTCGCCACGGGCGAGAAGCATGCCAACCAGCCGCAGGTCTCCGACAACCAGTGCAGCCGGTGCCATGTGCCGCAGGGCGAACTGGATTTTGATGTCTCAATCCTTGGCGCACACACGATTGAAACGAAATCGGCCCAATTGAGCGGCGTGAAGTTCGAAATTCTGGACATCAAGAACACGACGCCGGGCGAGCGGCCCATTGTGAGTTTTGCGGTGACCGACAAAGCCGGACAGCCGCTGGAGATTGCCGGCATGGGCCGGTTGGCACTCGTGCTGGCCGGGCCGGTGGACGGCAACGCGGACAATGGACCGACGATCTCGGAAGATGCGCGGCGGGCGCCCGGGAGCGGAGGCCGCTACACGTATACGTTCACGGCGGCGATTCCGGAGAAGGCGAATCAGACATGGACCGTGGGCATTGAAGGGTATACGAATGCGACGCTGCTGCCGGGCACGGTACAACAGCGAGCGGTGCGCGACGCCGGACAGAATGTTGTGAAATACTTCCCCGTTTCCAGTGCGGCGGCCGTTGCACGGCGGCAGGTGGTGGCTACGGAAAAATGCAACGTTTGCCATGCCGGCCTGAGTCTGCACGGCGGCAGCCGGAACGAGGTGCAGCAGTGCGTGCTGTGCCACAACCCCACGGGAACGGACGCGGCACGGCGTCCGGCGGACAAGGGCGCGGCGGAGTCCATCAACTTCAAAGAAATGATCCACCGCATTCACCGCGGCGAAGAAAATACGCGTGATTTCACGATCTACGGGTTCGGCGGCTCAGTGAACAACTTCAATGAAGTGCGCTATCCACGCGTTCTCAGCGACTGCGGGGCGTGCCATGTGAACGGCTCCGAACAGTTGCCGCTCCGTGAAAATCTGGCCCCGACGACAGATCCGCGCGGCCTGTTTGATCCGGCTCCGCCCACGATCGGCGCCTGCTTGAGCTGCCACTCTTCCAAGTCGGCTGCCGCACATGCCGATAGCAACTTCTCTCCGCGGTTTGGCGAAAGTTGCGCAACGTGTCACGGAACGGGAGCACAGTTTGCAGTGGACAAAGTTCACGCTCGCTGAACGGCTGGCGCCGTTCGTCTACCTCTCCAGCAACTGGATCAGCCGGACCGGGATCTTCCTGGTCACGGCCGCGGGGGTGTCCTGGCTCTTCACTTTGCCGGCCAATTTGAGCGGCAGCGAGCATCCGTACCTTGGTTTGCTCACGGTGATGCTGCTGCCGCTCGCCTTCTTTTTGGGGCTGGCGCTGATCCCGCTGGGCATCCGGCTTTCCGGGCGGCGGGAAAACGCGCCGGAGACGTTTCCGCCGCTGCGATGGGACAATCCGCAGTTTCGCGGGCTGGTGCTGTTCCTGGGGATTACCACAGCATTCAATGTGATGATCGGCGGCCACCTGACCTATACGGCGGTGGAATATATGGACTCCGTACAGTTCTGCGGCGCATCCTGCCACATCATGACGCCCGAGTTCACCGCCTATAAAGTGGCCGCGCACTCCCAGGTGGCGTGCGTGGACTGCCATATCGGCGAAGGGGCGAAGTCCTACGCGGCGGCAAAACTGAACGGGGCGAAACAGTTGTTGGAGGTGTTGACGAACACGTATCGCGTGCCGGTGCCGACGCCGGTACATAACCTGGCGCAGGGAAAGTTGACCTGCTCGAAATGCCATGCGGACCGGGACTTCGGGAGTAAACGATGGGAGGAGACGAAGTTTGCCTCCGACTCGGTGAACTCAGCGACGCGGACGCAGCTCGCTGTGATGATCGGCGGCGGCAACAATCCAACGGGCGCGCATGGGGCGCACATGGCCAAAGGCGCCCGGATTGAGTACTGGGCCACGCCGGACCGCAAGCGCGTGGAGCGGATCCGCTATGTGGACTCGCGGGGCAGGGAGACTATCTTCGCGCGCGCGGGCAGCAAGCCGGGCGGCGAGGCGCGGACGATGGATTGCACGGATTGTCACAACCGGGCGGCACATAGCTTTGAAGATCCGTCGCGGGCGCTGGACCAGTCGCTGGCGGCTGGGCGGATTGACCATACGCTGCCTAGCATCAAGGCCGTGGGGCTGGGCGAATTGCAGAAGGGGTCGAACGACACGGCGGAGGCGCTGCGGGCTTTCTACCAGAGCAAGCATCCGGAGGTGGCGGCGGCGCGGGGGGCGGCGATTGCGAAAGCCGCGGCGGAGTTGACGGCGATTCGTGGACGCAATGTGTTCCCGGAGTGGGGCGTGCAGTGGGGAACGCATCCGAACTTCCTCAGCCATGACGGATGTTTCCGGTGCCATGATCCGGAACTGGTGAGTCAGGATGCGGAGAGGCGGCCGGTGTCCAAGAGCTGTTCGACGTGCCACCGCATTGAAAAGCTGGACGAGCCAGTGGCCGACCCCGTGCCGGTGACATCGACGGGCGGCGACGCGGGAATGCCGGGCCGGATTCCGTTTGCGACGAACGCGGGCGAGGTGGCTTTCGACCACGCCAAGCACCTGACCCGGGCAAACGGAGATTGCAAGACGTGCCACGATCAATATTTTCCAATGGAGCGCGCCGACCTGCGGTACAAAGCGAACCTGCACCGGACGGCGGAGGCAGCGAGGACTTCCTGCGCGGGTTGCCACGCGCCGGGAGGCACGGCGTTCGGTTCGGCGGGCGAGTGCGCGCGGTGCCATACCGGATTGAGCGCGCCGGTGCGTCTGGCCGCTTCCACTGGCGGGGCTACGTCAACGGGCGGGACTGCCGCTGCGGGCGGACTGCCGGAACAGGTGCGCTACAGCACATCGCTGGGCGTGGCGATGTTTGACCATGGCAAGCATCTGACGCATGCCAAGGGCGACTGCACGTCGTGCCACAACAAACTGTTTCCCATGGCAAAGGGTGACTTGAAATACGCAGCCGGAATGCACAAGGCGGCGGAAGCGGCGAGGACTTCGTGCGCGGGTTGTCACGCGGCGGGAGGATCGGCCTTCGCGTCGGCGGACAATTGCCAGAAGTGCCATACGGGACTAGGCACGCCCCGGCCCACGCCGCGAACGGGCCTGTCAGGACTGCCGGAATCACGAGCGGTGGAGACGAAGCTGGGCGCGGCGCGGTTCGACCACGGTAAGCACGTGACGATCAGCAAGGGCGACTGCCGGAGTTGTCATATGCAGGTGTTTCCACTGGCGAAGGGGATGTTGGGTTATGCCGACAATTTGCACCGGACGGCGGAACAGAACCGGACCTCCTGCGGGAGCTGCCATGTGGCGGGGGGAACGGCCTTCGCGTCAAAAGACAACTGCCTGCGTTGCCACACGGACTTGCAGGCCAAGGGGGCGATTGCGGCGCTGGCGAAGCCGGTGACGTACGCGAACCGGCTGGGGCCTGTGAGCTTCGACCACAACCAGCACATTGCCAAGAGCGGGGGGAAGTGCGGCGACTGCCATGACCGTTTGTTCGCCATGCAGAAGCGCGGGTTGACAGGCTACTCCGAGGACTATCATCGAAAGGCGGAGGGGCGGGGCGAACTGTGCGCGGCGTGCCACGCGCCGGGGAAAAGCGCCTTTGGATCGTTGAACAACTGCCGGAAGTGTCACCAGGGGCTGGAACTCCAGAGTGCGAATTGAATGGGCCATTCTACTGTTCGTGCTGCAGAGCTTCGTGCTCTTTGGGCAGGGCGGTTTTGTGGGCGGCGCACGGTGCGCCGTCTGCCATGCGGCACAGGCGGAGACGTTTGCCGCCAATCGTCATCACGCTTCGACGTGTGAAGCCTGCCATGGGCCGGGGCTGGCCCATGTGGAGGCGCTGGACCCGGAAAAGCTGAAGGTCTACGCGGGCAGCCAGGCGGACACGGTGAACCGGGCGTGCCTGGGTTGTCACGCGGGGGACCGGCGGCAGGCGCACCGGTTTGAATCGGCACATGCGCGGAACGGCGTGGGGTGCAACGGGTGCCACAAGGTACATGGGCCGGATATACGGCGGCAATCGAGCGATGCGCTGTGTTCGAGTTGCCACGCGGGCGTGCGTGCGAGTTTTGAGCGGCCATTTGCGCACAAGCTGTCGCAGGGCGCGGTGCATTGCGCAGACTGCCATGATCCGCACGGCGGCCAGCCGGCGTCGCGGGTGCGGACCGTGGGCGGGCACGACGCGGCGTGCATGAAGTGCCATGTGGACAAGCGCGGGCCGTTTCCGTTTGAACATGCGCCGGTGCGGGTGCAGCCGTGTTCGACGTGCCACGAACCGCATGGGTCGGCAAACCCGCGAATGCTGACGCGGAGCAACGTGAGCCAGTTGTGCCTGGAATGCCATACGGCGACGGCCGGAACCGCCGGGGGATCGCCGCCGGCATTTCATGATTTGCGGACGGCGCGGTACCGGAACTGTACGGTGTGCCATTCGAAGACGCATGGTTCGTTCGTGAACCGGGACTTTTTGCGATGAGGGCGCCGTGGGTGTTGCTTGCGATGACGTTGTGCCTGCGGGCACAAGAGCCATTGTCGGGCGAGATCGACGTGCGGAACCGGTTTGTGACGGGGGATCGCGGCGATGTGTATCGGAGCGTGGTGAACCTGGGAGAAGGGCCGCGATTGTTCGACGCGGGGTTGCGGTATGCGGGCAAGGATCGTGTGGACGTGAGCGCACATAGCTGGGGCGGCGATCCGAACAGCGAACTGCGCGTGGATGCGCGGCGGGACAAGGCCTATGAGTTCTTGTTGCAGTACCGGACGCTGGCGTATTTCAACAATCTGCCGTCGTATGCGAATCCGCTGTTGGCGCAGGGGATGACGGCGAGCCAGCGGGCGATCGACCTGCGGCGGCGGCAGTTGGATGCGGAACTGCGGTTGCGGCCACGCGCGCGGTTTACGCCGTTTGTCGGCTTGCTGCGGACGTCCGGCGATGGGCGGGGCGTCACGCCGTTTGTGGGCAGCGGGGATGAGTTTGCGGTACCGACGCGGTTCGGCGATGGGTTGACGACGGTGCGCGGGGGCGTCGAGTGGACGGAGCGGCGGTGGTCGGCTACGGTGGAGCAGGGGTATACACGGTATTCGGATAGCCAGGATTTGGATTCGGGCGCCAATCCGGGAAATCGGAATGATGCACTGACGCTGAACCGGTTGGTGGAGCGCTACCGGGCGACCGGCAATGGCGTTTACACGCGCGGTGTGTTGCAGGCGCATCCGTGGGAACGGCTGTCGTTCACGGGCCACTTCGTCTACAGCCGGCCGAAGCTGGATGTGACGCACCAGTTGGATGCTTCAGGCGCGTTCCGCGACCCGAACACGCTGCGGATGTACAACAGCCTGGTGGAGCAGAGCGCTGCGGACGCGAGCCAGCCACGGACATCGGGATCGTGGAGCACCGAATTCCGGCCGTTTTCGCGATGGCGGCTGCGGCACAACTGGTTTTCGGACGCCTTTCAGATATCGGGCGCATCGCCCACGGCGGCGCTGCTGCCGGCAATACAGAGCGGGCGGATGCGGCTGAATCTGCGGTTCGATCAGACGGAAGAGGAGCTTTCCGGCGACTTCGGACGGATGCTGACTGTGCGCGCGGGACACCGTTATATTCGCAGTGACGCGGACTTGCCGGCGGCGGAACTTGTGTTTGCGGGCGTGGGGCAGGCGGCGCGAATCCGGCGGCACACGGCGTTGGCCGGGGCGACATTGAATCTATGGAAAGGACGGGCGCGGGTGAGCGCGGACGTGGAAGCTTCGCCGGGTGGGGAGACGTATTTCCGGACCGGGTTGCAGGATTACCGGAAGGCGGCCGTGCAGGGGCGGTATCGCGTGACGAATACGTTGCAGGTTTCTGGGTCTTGGCGGCGGCTGTCGAATCGGAACACGGGTATTGATTTCCGTAACCAACAGTTGGCTGTCACGGCGGAGTGGCTTCCCGCGAAGGCGCGGCGCGTGACATTGGTGGGCACGTATGCGCGGGAAACGGTGGAATCGTCATCCCAATTCCTGGACCCGACGTTTTTCCGGCCGGACATTTCCCTGTACAGCGACCGTGGGCACCATGGCAGCGCGTACTCCGACTTCCGGCTGCCGGGCGGCGCTGTGCTGCATGCGGGCGGCGCGTTTTCCTGGAGCGAGGGAACGCGGCCGACGAAGTATTACATGCCGCAGTCCCGCGTGACGGTACCGGTGCATGGACGGTGGAGCGGCGTGGCGGAGTGGCGATGGTACAGCTACGATTCGCTGGAGCGGTTCCGGGGGCATCTGCTGACGATCGGCTTGCAGATGCGGTTGCGGCCGGCTCCGTAGCGAGTCATCACAGATTCATGGACCGTTCATTGTTCGGCAATTTTCGAGGGCTACGATCCACGATGTGAGAATCAAACCATTTTTACTTTCGTGCGCGTGGCTGGCCGCGCCGCTGTTTGCGCAAGGGCAGGCGCCGAGTCTGCGGATTCTGCTGCCGGAGCGGACGCGCCTGCTGCAAGGGCAACAGGTGGACCTGGTGCTGGAGGTGCGCAACGCCTCCGCTGTTTCCAACTTGAAAGTGATGGCCGGGGATGTCGACCTGACGGCGAAGTTCTCCAGGCCGGCGGCCGCGCAGTTGGACTGCGACGAGACGAGCGATTGGGTGCTGCGGGCGGATCTGCAATCGTTTGGAACCGTGGGCACGGTGAAGCTGCAAGCGACGGCGAGCGCCGGCGGAACGGAAGTGACGGATTCGCGCGACGTGCTGGTGCGGCCATTTTCGCTACCTGCCGATGGCGTGCGGCGGAACGTGATTCTCTTTATCGGCGACGCGATGGGCACCGCCTACCGAGACGCGGCGCGGCTGGTGAGCCGTTCGACCTTGGACGCAAATGGAAAAAATGCGTTCCGCGAAGGTTTCTTCGACGATTTGCTGGAGATGGACAAGATGCCGGTGAGCGGCATGTCGATGACGTACGGGTCGGATTCGATCGTGCCGGATTCGGCGAATACGGGAACGGCGTGGGCGAGCGGCAACAAGAGCTTTTTGAACGCGGTGAATACATTCGGTGACGGTACGGACTGCCGGTGGCGGTTTAACGGCGCAGCGAATGCGGCGAACCTGCCTTCGATTCTGGACAACCCGCGCGTGGAGACGCTGTGGGAGTACCTGCGCCGGTTGCACGGCTACCGCACGGGTATTGTGACGACTGCGGACGTGACCGATGCGACGCCGGCGGTGCAGGGTTCGCACTCCGGTTTCCGGCAGACTCGATTCGAAATTGCGCGCCAGTATTTAGAGAATCCGATGCTGAACGGACGCCCGGCGTTTGACGTCATCCTGGGCGCGGGCATGGACCAGTTCACGGCCGCGGCTCGTCCGGATGGGCGCAACCTATTGGCGGAGTTTCAGAGCCGCGGGTACCGGCTGGTGACGACAGCGACAGCGTTGAAAGGCTTGTCGTACGGGCAGCCGGCGTTGGGATTGTTCAAAGGGTCGGCATCGCCCGCGCCGGCGAGCGACAGGATTCGCTCGGCGGCCGATGTGAACATGGACGTGGCTTACGACAAGCTGGGGCTGGCGCGGCCCGCGTCGGAACCGGCTCCTTCGTTCGGCGGATATACGGATCAGCCGATGCTGGACACGATGACCGGCAAGGCGATTGAAATTCTCTCCTCGTCGTTCGGCAATCAGCCGTTTGTACTGATGGTAGGCTTCCGGACGGGCGACCACACGGGTTCCAGCGTGCCGGTGACGGCGGAAGGGGCGGGCGCGTTTCTGTTCATGGGGTATATGGACCAGAGCGACATCTTCTTCAAGATGGCGATGGCGTTGACCGGCGATACAGCCGACGGCGACAAATTGGTGGAACTGCTGCAATCGGCCAAGTATCCGAAGTCGGTTGGGAAGTAAATGAGGAATGCTGTAATTTGTGGGGCGCTGCTGCTGGCGGCGCCCCACGCCTGTCTCCAGGGCCAGACCGCATTGCCTGTGGCCGAAATTCTTCGCTTTTCGCTGACCGAAACGGCGGCGCAGATTGCGCGGGGAATGGGTCAACCGGTGTTGGTGAATGACACTGATCCGCTCTTCCGCACCTGGTATTTTCAGACCGATGTGCTCGACAGCCATGACCATAGCCATGTGCTGCTGTTCCGGAAATCGGACGGGGCGCTATTGAGCGTGACGCGGAACTACCACCTGCCGGTGCGTGTGGATGCATTGTTTCCGGAGGGCCGCTCCACCGTGCATTATTGGCCGGACGCGGAAAAGCCGCAGTTGAGCGTGTTGGTTCGTGAATATGACGGAGACCGTGTGTTGCTGGCCATGGGCGCGGCTCGCCGCACCGATCCCACGACGCAGGTGATGGTGATCCGGCGGTCCGCGCTTCCCGTATTTTTCCCCTGGCTGCCGATTACTGCGCGCCGGGAAGTGTCATCCGCGGAGAGATAGTGAAGCGGGAGAGTTCCTGGCGGCGCGGCTTGCCTTGCATGGCGGCCAAGGCGGCCTGAAGTTCGAGGAGGTCGCCGCGTGAAAGTTCGAGAACGGCTTCGTCAGGCTGGTAAACAGTGCGGACTTTGTAGTCGGTGAACGGCGTGCGGGCCTGTTCGATATGGGTACCGAGGATGTGGGAGACGGGGCGCGTGGCGGTGAAGGCGGCGAGACGATCGACGCTTTTCACATACTCGGGGAAGTTGCGGACGTAGAGGCGGCCGGGATAGAGAGTGTCGCCGGTGAAGAGTAGGCCGGTCTGGCGATCGTAGAGGGCGAGATCGGCTGTGTCATGGCCAGGGATGGCTATGGCGTCGATGACGCGGTTGCCGAGATCGATGACGCCCGGGGTTTCGGGCCAACCGGGCATTTGCAAGGCGGTTTCGATTTCGGCGGGTTTGGCGGGGACGACGGTGACGTTGGGGAGCGCGGCCAATTGCTTGTCGCCCGCGGTGTGGTCCCCGTGCGAGTGCGAGTGGACAACGAGGAGGGGTGGGACGGGCTTATTGGCACGCTTGGCCCATTGGGAAAGAAGGCGGGGGATGAGGCGGTCAATGTCGGTGACCCCCGCGCCGGTGTCCTGGAGGAGCGCCTTGTTTTCGCCGAAGATCAGGTAGAGAAAGGGCTTTTCGTAATTCGTACAGCCGCTTTCCCGGATGATGAAGAGGTTGGCGTTGTATTCATGTACCTGCCAGTCCGGGACTTCTGTGCATTGGGGGCCGCTGGGCCGCCATTGGCGCGGTAAAGTACCGGGTTGCAGCGTTTCAAGGAAGAGCAAGGCTCCGAGCAGGGCGTTCACTGGGTTCTCCGTGTGGGGATGCGGCCTCACACGGGGAAGCGTTCGCGTCTGATTCTTTCACTATAAAGCGGTAGGCTGACGGTATGGAATACCAGCTTTTTATTGGCGGCGCGTTTCGGGATGGCGTGGGGGTGAAAGAGGTCCGGGTTCCATATGACGGACGCCCATTTGCCTCGGTGCAGATTGGGGATGTCCGTTTGTTGGATGAGGCGGTTGCGGCGGCGCGGCGCGGATTTGCAGCCATGCGGGGGCTGACCAGGGCGCGAAGGGCGGACATATTGCTGGATGTACGGCGACGCCTGTTGGAAGACGCCGAGACTATGGCGACGATTATCGCGTCCGAATGCGGCAAGCCTCTGCGAGAAGCGCGCGTCGAGGTGACTCGTGGAGCTTCCACGCTGCTTTTCTCGGCGCAGGAGGCGTTGGCGCTGGCCGGGGAAGAAGTGCCGATGGACGCTTCAGCGCATGGAGCTGGGCGTATGGCGATGGTCATCCGCGAACCGCTGGGAGTAATTGGTGCAATCACGCCGTTCAATTTTCCACTGAATTTGTCGCTGCACAAAATCGGTCCGGCGCTGGCGGGAGGCAACGCGGTGGTACATAAACCTGCTTCCGCCACGCCGGTTTCCGCCTTGCGGTTGGCGCGTTATTTTGCGGAAGCGGGCCTGCCGGAGGGGGCGTTGAACGTCGTTCCAGGACCAGGCGCGGAATTGGGCGAAGCTTTGGCGCGGCATCCGGACGTGGCGATGGTGACGTTCACTGGAAGTCCGGCCGTGGGCGTGCGGTTACGCGAGATTGCTGGGTTGAAGCGGGTGACGTTGGAATTGGGCAGCAATTCGGCCGTGATTGTGGAGCGGGATGCCGATCTGGAACTTGCCGTGCCGTTGTGTGTGAGCGGGGCGTATTCCCATTCGGGGCAGGTCTGTATATCGGTGCAGCGGATCTTTGTGCACGAGTCATTGATGGGTTCGTTCGTGGAACGAATGACGGCGGGAGCGGCTGCGCTGCGGCCGGGCGATCCGGCAGATGAGGCGACCGAGGTGAGTTCGTTAATTACGGAGGGCGAGGCGGAGCGGGTATCGGGGTGGGTGGCCGAAGCGGTTGGAGCGGGCGCACGGTTGGTCAGTGGCGGGGAGCGGAGTGGCTCGCGGATGACGCCAGCGGTGGTGACTGGCGTTCCGGAATCCGCGAAGTTGTTCACGCAGGAAGCGTTTGGACCAGTGGCCGCGGTGAATTCGTTTGGGGAACTGGATGAGGCGATCCGGATGGTGAACGCCAGTGAGTTTGGGTTGCAGGCCAGTATATTTACAAGGGATCTGCAGCGCGCGTTCCGTGCGGCGCGCGAAACGGAGGTGGGCGGATTTCTGATCAACGACGTACCGCAGTTCCGCGCGGACCAGATGCCGTATGGCGGAGTGAAGTTGAGCGGTACGGGCAGGGAAGGCCCGCGCTATGCGATGGAAGAGATGACAGAGCGGAAGCTGATTGTTTGGCGTGTTTGATTAGCGGAGAAAATCAAACACGGTGCGGCGGTCTTCCTGCGCCTGAGATTGGAGGGCCGCTTGGCGGTGGGTCGCCGCGTCCTGCAGTTCCAAAATGGATTCGGCGAGGTCGGCTCCCTCGGTGTCGGCAATCTGGGCCTTGAGGGAAAGCACCTTCTTATCGGCAACGGCGGCAGCGTCGGCGACCTGGTTTTGCGTGGAGCCGTAGAAGGCGAGTTGCTCGTTGAGGTGATCCAGCGAAGAGCCGATGTTAGCGATGGCGGACTTCATGGCATCTTCGTCGTTGGAGAGCAACGCGGTGCGCAGGCTGTTGATGGCGGCGAACGCGTTTTCCGATGCCGTAGGACTGTCAAAGATCTCCTGGCCGGTGCGCGAGACGGACAAGCGGACGCCCGAAGCGTCCCGGATCTCCCGCGTGGCTGCGCCTCCCGCATAGGCAGTGGCTCCGGTGGCGGTCGTCAGGTCCAAAGCATAAGGCGGCGCCTGGTCCAAGGAGCCGGCGAAAATATAACGTCCATCGAGTGAAGTGTTCGCAATATTGACCATCTGTGTCATTAGCGATTCCACTTCCCCTGCGATAACCGCACGGGTGCTGGCTGTTTGTGTACCCGTCACCCCTTGAGATCCTAGTACACGAACCCGTTCTAAAACCTTGATGCCGTTTTCGAGCGCATTTTCCGCAGTGTCGACCTCGGTTTTTGTCCGGCTCAGGTTCACCTTGATTTGCTCGGTGGCGGCTAGTTCGGCACGCGTCTGCAAGAGAACACCGATCTGATCCGGACGGTCCGAGATAGAATTCATGCTCAGTCCGGTGGAAAGCTGGCGTTGTGCGCGGTCGGCCCGCTCCTGTATGCGATTCAGGTCCTGCAAAAATGCGGAGTTTTTGGCGTTGAGATAGGAAATCATGAGGAACCTTAGCGCAGCATATTGATGAGCGTTTCAGTAAGACTGTTCAGAACGGACATGACCTGGCCGGCGGCCTGAAACCCTTTTTGCAATTGCAACAGCTTCATTGCCTCCTGGTTGATATCCACGCCTGAGAGTTCCGACCGGACGTTTTGCGCTTGAAGCAGGAGCTGTTTCTGGAGCGTGCCGTTGGTCTTCTCCGCGTTTAAGCGGTCTCCGATGTTGGCGGTAAGTTCGGCGTAGTACTGCGAAGCCGTGAGCCCGGAGAAGGTTCCGGAATTTTGCAGGTCGACGAGATTAAGCGCGTTCGTATTGCCGCCGGGATCACCCGTACTGGCCGCCGCGAGTTCGGAAGCGCTGATATCCGTAATTTTTAGGGAAGCGGCGATGCCTGTACCCAGCGTGTAGGTGAAAAGGTTCTTCGTGGGCGCATTGCCGTCCTGGTCGATGCCCGCGTTCAACACATTGTTGACGCTATCGGCAAACCCTTGGGCCAGCGTATCCAAACGGGACTGGTAGTTGGGAATCAGCGTATTGCGGTATTCGAGGAGCGCACCGATTTTGCCCCCATTTACCTGGGCGGTGATATCGGCGCCGGTAGAGTCCAGCACCTGATAGTTCGTGCCGTCGTTGGTAAGGCTTATCGGCCAGGCGTGGTCGCCAATCACGGCTGGCGTTTGCCCGCCGATGTAGACGGATACGGTGCCGTCCTCCTGGGGAAGGGCAGTAAAGTTGACGTACTGCGACAACTCCTCCAACTTGGCATGGAGGGTGGAATCGAGCCCTGCATCGCCCGCGCTGGCGAGATTTTCACGACGCTGCTTGTTAATTGCCACGATGCTGTCGGTGATGCGGTTAATCTGCGTGACGGTCGTATTCAAATCCGCGCCCGCGCGCGCCGCCGCGTCGCCCAGATCGATGGCCGTTTGGTTGAACGATTGGGCCAGGCTATTTGCGCGATCCAGCACCTGCCGGCGTGCCACCGAACTGTTCGGGGAAATGGACCACTGGCTGACCGCTGCGAAGAACTTGTCCATTTCGCCCGTAATGCCGGCGCCCGCCGTGATCGGGAAGGTCCGCTCAATTTCGGTCAATTTCGAACTCATCGTATCCGCATAGCCGACACGATGCTGCGTTTTCCAGACGGTGGCTTCCACATAAGCGTCGCGTGTGGAGAAAAGCGGTCCGGAAGAAACGCCGCCCGATGTGGAGCCAACGCCTGGATTAAAAGGATTGGCGACCAGCGTCGCCTCCTGCCTGGCGTACCCAACAGTAGAGGCATTCACAATGTTGTTCTGTACGACGTTTAAGGATCGTTGCAGCGCGCTCATTGCGCCCGCCGTCGATGCCATTGATGTGAACAGGCTGCCCATTACGGATCACGCTTCTACGGACAATACATGTGTTTGCTGCGGCACTTCCCCGGTGAAAATGCCATTGGGCTGGTACGTGGCGGGCGGGGTGAGCATTTCCGCCCATTCGCGGCAGTGCGCCAGTCCTTGCTCCGCCAGAATCCCCGCACTACGAAGTTCGGATCGAAATTGCAGAAGAGAACGCTCCAAGCGGCGCTGCTCGGCGGGCTGCAATCGCTCCCCAGTGCGAAGCCTCGCGGAAAGCCCCTGCATGGCGGCCAAAGCGGCCTCCAGATGGATCAGTGCGCTTTCCGTCGCCAACTGGGCCATGGCATCCGAGGCTTCAGCCAAGGAGGGAACATGGGGAGTTTGAGGCGCTTGCATACGAGTTACCGCCTGGACGGATCTGTACCGGAAAGGCCATCCGAAATAATGCCGCGCGCCGTACCCTCCGGATCCGTGCCATAGGTCCCCGCGGCAAACTCGCTGGCAAGGCGTTCCAGGTGGGCTGCGCGTTCCGGTGAATCCGAAAGGGCTCCTTGCAGGGTGGACGCCAACGATGACAAGCTTACTTCGTCCGTTCCGCCTGTCGCGCCCGCGCCGGCCGCTGCACGTGCAGCTTTCGCTTGTGCTGGTGCGGCTGTCTCCTGCGTTCGATTTGACTCCTGTGTCGAGGTGGCACGGGAATCCTGATAACCATGATTAATTTTCATTTGGCTGCGGTCCCTCCTGATGGAGACTTGCCTGCGTCATTTGGCGCCGGCAAGTTATAACTACCCTCGTAATTGCTTTATCGGCTCGATTGTACGGGATTTGAGGAGTTCTCAGGATAATCTGATTTGGGGGTTCTAATGGAAATGGGCTATGTTTTCCGGGAACTCTGAGTAGGGGGGCTCCCGTATAGTAAGAGGTGAGGCAATCGTACATGCGTCTTTTCTTCTTCCTGGCCGCTGGGTTAGGAGCGGCATACTCCGCGTCTATTCCCAAGCAAGTGACGTTCCATCGCGACGTTGCGCCGGTTTTGCAGAAGAATTGTCAGGGCTGCCACCGTCCGGGAGAAGCCGCGCCCATGTCGCTGTTGACCTATAAAGAGGTCCGGCCGTTAGCCAAAGCGGTGAAAGAAGCAGTACTTACGAAACGCATGCCGCCCTGGTTTGCCGATCCGCATGCGGGCAAGTTTGCCAACGACAGTTCGCTGACGCCTGCTGAAATCGAAACGTTGGTCCGCTGGGCGGATAGCGGCGCCAAGGAGGGCGACAGCAAGGACGCTCCCAAACCGGTACAGTTCGTGCAGGGATGGAACATTGGCCGGCCCGATCTGGTTGCCGGGATTCCAAAACCTTTCGCGGTGCAGGCGCAGGGAACCATTGACTATACGTACTTCGTGCTTCCGCTTAATTTGACAGAGGACACGTGGATTTCCGGAGCCGAAGTACGTCCCGGCAACCGGGAAGTGGTTCACCATGTCATTGCCTTCGTGCGTCCGCCAGGCTCCAAATGGCTGAAAGATGCGCCGCTAGGGGAACCGTATCTGCCGAAAGCCGGTGAAGGAGGCACGCCCATCGGACAGTGGGTGAGCGCTTATGCGCCAGGAATGCCGCCGGACCAGGCGTTGCCTGGGCAGGGCCGGCTGGTAAAGGCCGGTTCCGATGTAGTTCTGCAGATGCACTATACGGCGAACGGCAAGGCGGCGACGGACCAGACGCGGATTGGCTTCGTTTTCGCAAAAGAACCGGTAAAAGAACGCGTTGTGACGCTGGCCTCCCAAAATGATAAATTCGTCATCCCGCCCGGCGCGCCGGATTACGAGGTGAAGTCCACCATTACTCTCCGCGAGGACTCTAAGCTGGTCACTTTGCTGCCGCACATGCATTTGCGCGGGAAAGCTTTCGAAATGCGGGCGGTCTACCCGTCGGGCGAGACCGAAGTTCTTCTCAATGTGCCGCGCTACGATTTCAATTGGCAATTGATCTACCGCCCTACGGAACAGAAACTGCTGCCCAAAGGTACGAAGATCGAATGCACGGCGCACTTCGACAACTCGGCCAACAACAAGCACAATCCCGATCCGGCGAAAGAGGTCCGGTTTGGTGAACAGAGCTGGGAGGAGATGATGATCGGGTTTTTTGATATCGCAGTCTCGCCGGACCTGGACGCCATGGATGTAGTTCGCGGGCGGCGGAAGGTTGCCGCCGCGACGAAAAACTGACGGTGCGGACGGCGATTTGTCTTTTGGGTTGGACGGTGTGGGGGCATGATGCGCCAACCACCAAGCTGACCTGGACGCGTGAAATCTCACGCATCGTCGCAAGGCGTTGTACGGGATGCCACCAACCCGGCGGCTCCGCCGGGTTCTCTTTACAAGCGTATGCGGAGGCCCGTCCTTGGGCGGTTGCTATTAAAGAGGAAGTTTTACAGCGTAAGATGCCGCCCTGGCCCGCAGCGAAGGGATTTGGCGATTTCCGGAATGACTACTCGCTGCCGCAGGAGGAGATAAACCGGCTGGCGGAGTGGGCCGAGGGCGGCGCACCGGAGGGGGAGCCGCAGTACCTCCTTCGTCCGTTGCCCGTCCCGCTCTTTCGCGCGGCGCCGCGCCCGCCGGGCCGGGAGATCCGGCTGCGGGGACAGTTGGGTGGCGCTTTCACCGTTTTGGCGCTGTGGGGCGAAGGGAAAGCGGGAAAGATCTGGGCCGAATGCACCGATGGCCGGGCGATTCCCCTGGTCTGGCTGACGGGCGGCGGACGGCCGCAGTGGTTGGTACTGCGGGAGGCGGTGACGCTCCCGGCGGGTGCGCGGATACGGGGCGGCTCAGTTACAGCCGTCGTTCGCTAGGCCAGTGACGAGGCGGTTATGTCGAAGCGGGCGGTATTCACCACGCCGTTGCGCTGAAACTGTCCCCAGAGCGTATAGTCGCCGGGCCGGGGGAAAATGACATTGAATTGGACGTAATTCCGGTAGGGCTCCCAAGCCGGATGGACGTGGACCAAGTCCAGGAGATCGGCACTGGCTGACAGGAGATGGCCCCAGGCGCCGAGCCAGGGCATAAGCCCTTCGACCGGGTTGAGTTCGAAGAAGAGCATGGTTTTCAACCCTGCGATGGGCTTTTGCGGCTCGGTGCGAAGGCGGACGGCGATGTTGGGCGTTGCGGGCTTTGCGAAGGGTTGCGGCGGACCCTGGACGTGGACCGGGGCGGTTAGCAATTGCGGTGTGCCGCCGGCGGGGAAGAAATCGGTAAGCAGGCGGTAGAAGCCGGGCAGGGGAAGCTGGGTATGGAAGCGGAAGTAGCCGCCGGGCTCGGGTGTGGGGTGCTCGTGGGCAAAGTATTGCCGGTCTTCACTGATAAGGAAGAGGTGCATCTGCTTTTCGTGTATCTCTTCGAATTGCTCGATGCGCCGGTTCGTTTGCGGGTGGAAAACGCTGAGGCGGAGCGATGTGGTGGCCGTGGTTTGCGGGACGGTTGGCAATACATCGACATGAAGTCGGTATTCCAGTGGGTCGGGCAGATTGGGCACGAGGTTCATGCCACAGCGGGGACAGCGGCCGGGGAGTTTGGCGTGGACCTCGGGGTCCATGGGGCAGGTGAAGTCTGGGATGGTTTGCGCGGCGAGAAAGGGGAAGAAGGCACGGCGGCGCATGCTACTAGTATGGTCGGCGGGGAGGCGGATGGGATGAGCGTTCGAGGGCTTGGGGCGTCCTGTCCTTGCATCGCAATACTTGGGAGCGGCCGCAGTATCCTTGACGAAAGTATACGTTTGCGAGTGCCAACGCAGAACATGGCAGGCGTGTTTTGCGGGCGCAGTGGGCGGCACAGCGGTTACGGTATGTAGTATGAGATGTGAGCCGCCGGCCGAAACGCGGAGCGCGATATCCCGGTTAGAACTGACAAGACGCCGTTGCCATTCGAATACGGGCCAGAGCTTCCCTTGGCGGAGTTGATAGCCGAGAGCCATAAGAATAACGTGGTCCGGCCCGCCGTCATCTCGATTGGCAATCAGTAAGGTTGGGGAGTCGTCTGTCAATTGCCGCACGCGGATGAACTCTTGCGCATCGCATCGCCGGTGGCAGGGAATCGCGCCCACCAGATTCCATTGTTTGTTCCAATCGAAGACATAGGCAAAGTAGTTCCACTCCGCCTTCGCCTCGGCGATGAGAATCGCCTCTGGTTCTGGATCGCTGTCCAACTGCGTCCAATGCAGAGACAGACTACGGACGGCCTCCAACGCTCCCGGCTGGCAGGCCTGTATGCCCAGCGCCGCGCAGTCCGGGGCGGGCATCGCAGGCTTGACCAGGCGCAGGCTCTGTGCAATCTGGTCCGGTGTCCATTGCAGGGGTACAACCGGAAAGGCTGCCTCTGCGAAAGCCGTGAGGGCGATCAGGAAGAGTGCGAACCTCATCATGGGAAATTGCCCAGGGGCCGCTGCGCGCGGCCCCCGCGTGCTTTTAGTAGGCCGGTTCGAACGGCCAGTTGGCCGTGGTGGTGTAACCGCCGTCGACGGCGATCACCTGGCCGGTGACGTAATCGGAGGCTTTGCTCGACAAGTAGACGGCGGCTCCTGCGAGATCGGCCGGCGTGCCCATGCGCGGGTTAGCCTGCGCGCCGCTCAACCAGTCATGCATGTGCTTAGGTTGCCACATGTCCTTGTTCAGATCGGTGAGGATGAAGCCGGGCGCGATGCAGTTTACCTGGATGTTGTATTTACCCCATTCGGCGGCTTGCACGCGAGTCAAGCCCGCGATGCCCGCTTTGCTGATGGCGTAGACGCTCAGGAACGGAATGCCCAACAGCGACATCAGGCTGCCTATATGGATGATCTTTCCGCCCCGTCCCGCTTCCACCATGCCGCCGCCGATGTGCTGGCAGAGTTCGAAGATGCCGTGCAGATTGGTATCGAGAATCCGGTTGTATTCTTCCTTCGTGTAGTCCTGCATCCGGCGGCGGACGTTGGTGCCCGCCACGTTGATGAGGATATCCGTCTTGCCGCGAAACTCGGCGGCAAAGGTGCGGATGGATTCCGAATCGGTCATGTCAATGGACCGGGAATCGGCGCTGTAGCCTTCAGCATTGATGGCCTGCACCTCTTCGACCAGCTTATTGGTGCTGCGCGCGGCGAGGATGGTGTGGGCTCCCGCGGCGGCTATTTCCTTGGCGATGGCCAAGCCGATGCCGCGGCTCGCGCCGACGACGAGTGCGGTTTTACCTTTGAGCGAGAAGAGGGATTCAAGAGACATGGTGGGATCTGTGGGGTGCCGTAATTTTCAGGATGATAAGCGCGCCGATGTACAGAGCGCCGCCCAGGAGCAGCGTTTCGCGCAGACCCAGATATATCGCAAAAAAGATAGCGCCGGCGGAACCGAGCACGCTCGAAGCCGCGTTCAAGGACCACGCCCAGCGAACCGAAGGTTTGTGAAACGCTTCCAGCCGCGCCAGGCCCTGCGGGAACGGCATACCCATGCAGAAGCCCGCCGGGGCGATCAGCAATACGGTCAACAGCATCTTCACCGGTAAAGGCAGGCCGACCAAAGCGGTGGTGATATGCGACGCGCTAAACGCGAGCATCGTCACCAGCACGGTGACCAGAGCGAGCGCGCGAGCCAGTTTTCCGTCGTCGTTGCCGATGTATTTACCGCTCAGATAGCTGCCGCATCCGCTGGCCACGAGCATGGAAAAGATGATGACCGTCAAGGCATACGTTGGGTGGCCCAGGAAGAGCACGAACTTTTGGATCAATGCGACCTGAATAAGAATGTAGCCGACGCCGATACAGAGAAAGTACATCAGGAACTGCAGCACGCCTGGCTCTCGCGGCAGCCGCGTTCCAAGGACAAGGGGCGGAAGCGCGAGAATGATGAGCGTCGCCAGCAGGCTGACGCCGACCAGCGAGAACAGCATGGGAACGGCGCGGTTGATCTTATAGTCGGCGCTGTCTTTGTTCATCGTGGTGACGAAATTCCACAGGTCGCGCGGCTGCACGGTGTAGAAAAAGAACGGGCGGTTGTCGTCCACGGCAGTGACGTCAAAAGGATACTGTGCCAGCCAGGTGGGCAGATCCTGTTGTTCCAGCGCCTGGCCGAAGGGGTTCTGCGGGCCGTCGCCGGGCAGGTAGACCTTCTGAAAGTGCGACTGGCCGATGATGGACTGCGCACGGGCAACATCGGCATCGGTGAACGGTTTGCGGCTGATTAGCACGGTATCGCGCGCCCCCCAGCCTTCCAGTTCCTTCTGCGAGCCTTCCCGGATGACCATGACGTGCCGTGCGGGTTGATTTTCGCCCAGCTTGGACAGCGCTTCGCGAGCGAGAATCAACAAGCGAACCGACTCGCGCGGCGGATCGAAGCCCCATCGGGTGATGGCCAGCACGCCGTCGTCGTTCAAGTGGCTCAGGTAATCGTAGAACGCATCCGTGGTGTAGAGATTGTTCTCCGATAGCGCAAACGCGCCGGCTGCGGTGGAGGCCCAGGTATCGACCAGAGTTGCCTGCAGAACGCTATATTTTTCGGTGCTGCGGCGGACGAAGCTGCGGCCGTCCTCTTCAAAGATGCGAATGCCGGGACGGCGGTAGAGGTTGCGGCTGATCCAGGCAAAGTCGCCGCGCATGACAGTGGTGGCGATGATCGGGTTGATCTCGACGCCCGTTATATCCGTCGAACCTGAGACAACCGCGCGAGCCACGTCCCACCCGCCGCCCGGTCCGATGATCAGCGTTTTGGCGCCGGGCCGCATGACGTAGGGGAAGGCGGGGCCTTGCTGGGTCAGGTCCTTTTTTTGCTCCGGCGTCAGGTTGTCGAGATCGAAATCCATGATGCCGGTGGAGGCGTCGGCGTCGATAACGATCTGCGTCTGGCCGCTTTGTTTCTCTTTGGCTACTGCGATGCGGGAGAAGGTATTCCAGCGCACAAAGATTTCGTTGTCGAGCGCCTGGCCCTTGGCGTAGTGGACATCGATCCAATGGCTCTTTGCGTTCAGGACGATCAGGACCGTCAGGCACAGCGCCAACGCCACGGAGGCGGCGCGCAGGGGCGTCTGGCCGTCCAGGTTGTACCAGATCGCTGCGCCGACGGCGAACAGTACGGCTGCCGCGATGACCGTATTGGGACCGCCGAAGTTATTCAAGAGCGGGATCAGCAGCAGGCACCCGCCGGCGGCGCCTAGAAGATCGAAAAAGTAAACCTTGTCCACGCGTTCGATCGTTTCCGAGATGGCCAGCGAAACGATGGCGCCCGCCAGGAAGAAGGGCAGCGCACTAAAAAAGTAGACGGCGGCGAGAGTCACATTCGTCAGTTCCTGCCCGCGCGTGAGCAGGAAGATGACGCTGATGAGCGGCATCAACGCGTTAATGAGCGACAGACGTCCGAGCTTACGAAACAACGGCGCGGGTTGAGCCGCGATGACATAGGAAAATACCCCGCCGGCGCCCAGGCCGAAAAGTGCGATGGAAATAGCTAAAAACGCGAAGTGGTAATAAAAAACCACCGAGAAAATGCGCGTCATCGCCAGTTCGAGCAGGAGCGTTGCCATCGTAGTGAACGCAACGCCCATGTAGACTTGGGGCCAACTGGTAGGGACGGTCTCGTGAGAACTCGTAATGCGGGACAAGTAACTATGGTAATTGAAGTTGCGGTTACATCATCGCCGAAGGTGGGGCGGGTTCATCCGGGCGGCCCGCATTGGCGATGGGCGTCGAAATCATGTTGATCGCCATGAGCGCCAACATCCCGAGGCCAACGAAGTAGCTAGGTTCGTGGAAGATTTCCGGCAGCTTAACCTCCGCCAGCGCGAACCCGGCAACCACCAGTCCCATCAACCCTTCCCCGGCGATCATGCCGGAGGAGATGAGAATGCCGATGTTTTCACTACGCGCCCGCTGGGCCTCGTTGTGGCCTTTCCGCGTGGAAATGTAGTCGCCCACAGCGCGGAAGCAGCCGCCTACGAAGATAGAGAACGTGGTGGCAAACGGCAGGTACATGCCGACGCTCACCAGCATCGGGCTTTTTACCTGCATCATGATCATGCCGAGTCCCATGAAAATGCCCATGATGACCAGCGGCCACGCCATGTCGCCGCCCACAATGCCCTGGGCGATCAGCGCCATCAATCCAGACTGCGGCGCAGGCAATTTCGCGTCGCCAAAACCGATGCCGCCCTGTTTGATGTTCGCCTGGTGCAAGAGCATGAGGGGGAAGAACATAACCAGGGAGGAAACGACCACGGATAACAGTTCCACCCACTGAATAGTCCGGGGCGTACCGCCCAAAATGTAGCCGACCTTGAAATCCTGCAGCAGTTCGCCCGCCACAGCCGCCGATACGCAGCCCACGGCCGCCACTGCCAACACCACGGCCACGCCGCCGGGACCTCCCACTCCGAGCGATACCATCAACAGAGCGGCGATCAGCAAGGTGGAAAGCGTCAGGCCGCTAACCGGATTGTTGGACGAGCCAATCATGCCGGTCAGCGATCCGGAAACCGTCGCGAAGAAGAACCCGGTAATCAACATGACCACTGCGGCCACGGCGGCAATCCATACTTCGCCCGCGAAGTAATAATAGACGGCAATCATGGCCAGGAACGTCAACCCGATCAAACCGAACACCGACTTCGAGCTCATGTACTGTTCGGTGCGGTTCTCCTTGTCCGCCTGCGGGGCGTCTCCTTTCAACTCGTCGATGGCGCGTCCCAGGCCGACGCTCAAGTTTTTTCTCATTTTCCATAGCGTATTGGCCGCTCCCACCAGCATGCCGCCCACTGCGATGGGCCGGACGATATATCGCCAAACCGAAGCGGCCAGCCCTTCCCAGTCCCCGGTGGGCGCGCCGGGGGGAAGAAATTTCTGCAGATCGTCCCCTAAGAAATAGATCAGCATGGGAATCAAGAAGCCCCAGGCCAGCACGCCTCCCGAAAAGTTCAGTGCCGCCAGGCGCGGCCCGATAATGTAGCCCACGCCAATGTAGGCCGGGCTGATGGAGGGCGCGGCCGCTGTTGTTACGCCGCCGACGGGGAGGGCGCGCTGATCGGAACCGAGTTTGACGAACGAGTGCCCCAGGTTGCCGATCGAGAACAGAAAATTTCGGTCAGGCTCAAAAAACTTCAGTACGCCCAGCATGTAGACCGCCGCGCCGGTCGCCATATTGATGAACAAGAACTTGGCGGCCTGCGACGCGGACTGTCCAGCCTTATGAATTTCCGCTGCAGCCACCGATTCCGGGAAGGGAAGTTCGTCGTCCTCCACCATGACGCGCCGTACCAGAGAGACGAACAACACACCCAGCACACCGCCCACCAGCATCAGCGCCGTGGACTTGAAATACCCATGCTCCACGTCGAACTGCGGCCACGCGCGTGAGATCACGAACGCCGGCAATGTGAATATCGCGCCCGCGGCGATCGATTCGCCGATCGAACCCGCCGTCCGTGCCAGATTCTCTTCCAGAATCGTGCCGCGTTTGAAGCGCAGCAACGCCATGCCGATCACCGCGGCCGGGTACGTCGCGGCAATCGTAATGCCTGCCTTCAATCCCAGGTAGGCGTTGGCGGCCCCCAGGACCACGCTCATCACCAAGCCCAGGCATACGGCGTTGTAAGAAAATTCCGTCATCTTTCGATCGACTGGAACGTAGGGGACGTGCTTTTTCTGGCTCACGGAAAGCGGCTCCTGTGGGTGGTTACCCGGAACGAGGAACATTCTAACCCGGCTTGGATACAATCGTGGGGAAATGACTACACCTTTTCGTCAGGATGGCCGCGTTGCGATGGTGACCGGCGGGGCAAGCGGGATCGGCGAAGCGACCAGCCGGGTCTTCGCGGCGGCAGGCGCTTCCGTGCTGATTGCCGATATCGATATGGAGCGGGCGGAGAAACTCGCCGGTGAACTGCCGGGTGCGCGCGCCGTCCGGTGCGATGTCACCGATGAAGCTGGAATCAAGGCGTTGTTCGGCGGCCTGGAGAAATTAGATGTGCTGGTCAACAACGCCGGCATTGGCCTTGTCGGCAATGTGGAGGAAACGGAAACGGCTGATTTCGAGCGCTTAATGCGCGTGAATGTCACCGGGCCGTATCTGGTTACCAAATACGCTATGCCGCTGTTGCTGGCCGCTTCCGGCCGGATCGTTAATATCGGCAGCGTCGCCGGCTTGATCGGCGTCAAGAAGCGTTTTGCTTATTGCGCGACCAAAGGGGCCGTAGTCGCCATGACCCGCCAGCTTGCCGTCGACTATCCCACGCAGATTCGCGTCAATTGCGTGTGCCCCGGCACGGTCGACTCTCCCTTCGTGGAAGGTTATCTGGAGAAGTACCACAAGCACGAAAAGGAAAAAGTGCGCGCCGAACTGAACTCCCGCCAGCCCATCGGCCGTTTGGGAAAGCCGGAAGAGATTGCCAATCTTGCCTTGTATCTGGCCTCGGATGAAGCCGGGTTCGTCAATGGGAGCGTCGTGTCCATTGACGGCGGTTGGACAGCGGCCTAGGTTTTTTCCCGTAGCACGCATATCCGCCTAATGGTGGGTGCAAGTGGCGTCGATACAATAGGTAAGCGACGCCACGCGCGAGTAGTTTCTGAGGGGGATTTCTGGTTGACTCCTACCGGCGTAGTCGGGCAAAATAGCAACAACCAGGAGTCGGTGGTTACAGTACCAGTGGGCCAGTCTCACGTCCGAAAAAACAAGAGGAAGGTTCGGTTTTGACGACAGATTTGAGTGCACTCACGGCGCGTTGGCGGATTATTGTGGCAGGACTCGTTGTTCTGCTGGCTTCGCTTCCGGCGTTGGCCATTCCCTCTAAGAAACCAGCGGTGCGGAAAAAAGTTGTGACATCGCGCACGACGAAGAGTTCTTCGCGGGCATCCGCTAAGACAGCCGCAGCGACAAAGCGCGCCACCACCGTGGCCGCGAAGAAACGCGCACTCGCTCGCACCAAGACTGGCCGAAGCGGAATTGTTGCCGGCGGTCCCTGGAAAGAACCGACCTTTGCGGACTCCACCACCGGAGATGAAATCACCGGAGAGGATCTGACGATTCGTCAGGCGGCTGTAAATGCCCTGGGGCCCTACAACGGAAGCGTCGTGGTCGTGGACCCGAAATCCGGACGGGTTTTGACGATTGTTAACCAGAAGTTGGCGCTTGGCAGCGGATTCCAGCCCTGCTCTACCATTAAGATCGTTTGTGCGCTCGCAGGGTTACATGAAGGAGTCATGGAGCGGGAGACGCCCATTCGCCTTGGCCGCCGCAGTGCCATGGACCTGACCTCCGCACTGGCCACGTCTAACAATGGCTACTTCGCCCGTGTGGGCGAGCAACTCGGCTTTGAGCGCGTGCACTCGTACGCCAAGATGTTCGGCCTCGGTGAGCGGGCCGGTTTCAACATCGACGGCGAATCGCCCGGCATGTTGACCGATGCTCCTCCGAAGTTTGGCGGTGTGGGCATGATGACCAGCTTTGGCGAAGGCATTCAATTAACGGCCCTTCAACTGGCCTCGCTGCTGTCCGCGATTGCCAACGGCGGTACGATGTACCACCTGCAATATCCCCGCACCGAAGAAGAGCTACGCCGGTTTCAGCCGCGCGTGAAGCGGCAATTGGACATCGGCGGGGAGATTCCCGAAATCAAGCCCGGCATGATGGGCGCTGTCGAATACGGCACCGCTCGGCGTGCCTTCTATGACCAGAATGAACCCATCCTCGGCAAAACCGGCACCTGTACGGACCGCGCAACGCCCACCCATCTCGGATGGTTCGGAAGCTTCAATGAAGTCGGGAACAATAAACTGGTCGTCGTGGTCTTGCTGACCGGTGGTAAGGCCGTAAATGGCCCAGTGGCGGCGCAGATTGCCGGCGGCGTCTATAAGAACCTCTCCGGGCAGCAGTTTTTTGCTGCGGGCCCGTCTTTGACGCCTAAGGTACTAGCCGTACCAAATTACTAATCTGGCTAAAGTTTTTTGTAAACTGCGCATTTTTTTCGGATTTTATGCAGTGATTTTCCGAGATTTGGCGCTTTACCTAGTAACGGAGCACTAAGCGCCGTCACTAAACTGACAAGACTGCGGTAAACGCTGACTTGCTAGACGAAATAAGATACTGCGCCCCGCCAGCCTGGAGCGAGACTCTCCAGGCTGGCGGATCTAGTTTTCGGGCTCTTGTTCTTCAGCTTCGAACTCTTCGCTTTCCGGTTCCGGAAGCGCTACGGGCAGCGGTTGGCGCGGCGTTACTGCCAATCGGGCCGCAATCGCTAGCTTTAAAGCTTCTATGCCTTGCCCGGTGGCGCTGGAGATCTTGTGAAACTCCAAGCCGTTTTCTTTCGCTATGGCCTCGATCGCCGCGATGCGGTCCGGGTCCTGGGCCGCGTCAATCTTGCTGGCGACCAGGATCATAGGCTTCGCCGCAAGAATGTCGGAATAGCTCGCCAATTCGTGGCAAATGATTTCAAAATCGCGTGCCGGTTCGCGGCCTGTGAAGTCGCCGACGTCCACCAGATGAACCAATAAACGGGTGCGCTCCACATGGCGCAGGAACTGCGTTCCAAGGCCATGGCCCTCGCTCGCGCCCTCGATGAGGCCTGGGATATCGGCAACCACAAAGCTGCGGTCGTCGGGCAGTTGGACGACGCCCAGATTTGGTTCCAGCGTCGTAAACGGATAGTCGGCAATCTTAGGGCGCGCCGCCGAGATGCGGGAGATCAGCGTGGATTTGCCGGCATTCGGGAATCCCACCAACCCCACATCCGCCAGCAATTTCAGCTCCAGGCGAAGCGTCAATTCCTTGCCGGGAAAGCCGGGTTCGTGTTCCGTGGGAGCCTGGTGCCAGGGTTTGGCATAACGCGCATTGCCTTTGCCGCCGCGGCCGCCCTTGGCGACCACAAACCGCTGGTCTGGCCCGGTAAAGTCAAACAGCTGTTCCTGGGTGTGCCAGTCGTAGATAACGGTGCCAACCGGGACCTTCACCTCACGGTCGTCGCCGTCGGCGCCGGTCTTGTTCGATCCTTCGCCGTGTCCGCCCCGTTCCGCCTTGTGTTCCGGGTTATACCGTAGGTGGAGGAGCGTATTGTAGTGTTCCGACGAGACGAGAATCACGTCGCCGCCGCGGCCGCCATCGCCGCCCGAAGGGCCGCCTTTGGCCACAAACTTCTCCCGGCGAAATGCCAGGCAACCGTTTCCGCCGTCGCCGGCTTTGACGTAGATCTTTACCTCATCAATAAACATAGGTACTCGGAAAAAAAGAAAAGCCGCCGGTATCGGCGGCTTGCAAAAAATTTTTGGGAGAAATTCTTGTTAGTTCGCGAGAGCCTGAATGGAAACGAACTTTCCAAGCCGGCCGCGATCGCGGAAAACGACAGTGCCGGCGACGCGGGCGTAGAGGGTATCGTCGGAGCCGCGGCCGACGTTTTCTCCCGCCTTATAGGGTGTTCCACGCTGCCGCACGATGATGGAGCCGCCCGTGACGACTTCACCCGAAAACCGTTTGACGCCGAGGCGCTGGGCGTTCGAATCACGCCCGTTTTTTGTTGAGCCGAGACCTTTTTTTGATGCCATGGGTGATTAACTCCTTACGCTTCGATGCCGGTGACCGTCACCTGGGTAAAGCCCTGGCGATGACCCTGCGTCTTCCTGTACTGCTTCTTACGCTTGAACTTGAAGACGATCACTTTGTCCGCGCGTCCATGGTTGTCAATTTTGGCGTTGACCTTGGCGCCAACGGCGTCCTTGCCTGCCTTGAGTTCGCCCGAGTCATTGACCACGGCGATCACTTTGTCGAACGTAATGTCGGCGCCAGGGTCGCCAGCCAGCTTTTCGATTTTCACCGACTCGCCGGGAGCAACACGATACTGCTTGCCGCCAGTTTCGATCACTGCGTACATCGCTAACCTCTTCAGGTGTTCTATTGGATTTCGTTCTACTACTTACGGGAGGGCAGGAGGGGGGATGTGCACACCCTAAGCGCATGCGGAACCAGTCCGCAATTTCCAAGTTTACCTGTTCCGGGGGGTTTTGGCAAGCCGTGCCGCGCGCCGGAACGGCCGTAACCTCTCCCGCCGGTCTTCCGCTGCATTAATTTCCCGTTCGCTCAGGCCGAAATAGTGGCCCACCTCGTGCCACACCGTGTCTGTCACAATGCGCGTCAACTCCGCATGAGAGCGCGCCATTTCCTCGTGCGGCCGCTGGAAAATGCGGATACGATCCGGCCCCTCTCCCGCGTCGGCCATGCTTCGCGCCGTTACCGGCCGCCCCTCATACAGTCCCAGCAGATCCGGCGACGGTCCCACCGGTTGCACCACGATCACCAGATTCTGCATCCGCACGCGGAACCGCCCGGGAATATTGGCGACTGCGCGCTCAACAATGGCGTCGAATGCTTTGGGTGCGAGCCGTAGGGGCACTTTGCCAGAATAGATAGGGAGCGCCACCGTGCGCAACGTCCACCTCCGGCCGAACTTTCCATGAGCGATCCGACAACCCTCCCTACCGTGGCCGCCAATCTCGGGATTGGCAAACTGGTCCGTCATATATTTCTCTGCGCGGACCAAACGAAACCCAAGTGCGCGGGCAGGGAAGAATCCAATGAAGTCTGGGAACATCTCAAAAAACGCATCGCCGGCGCGGGCCTGATGTCCGGTTCCCAGTGCACCTTCCGCACCAAGGCGAATTGCCTGCGCGTCTGCGAACAGGG
Organism: Bryobacteraceae bacterium; assembly: GCA_035714175.1. GTDB lineage: Bacteria > Acidobacteriota > Terriglobia > Bryobacterales > Bryobacteraceae. The sequence goes on from DASTML010000131.1 coordinate 33,252, forward strand.
TCCGATAGCCGTTGTCTATCCCGAAGGCGTCTGGTACCACTCAGTCACCAAGGAGGTCGCCGACCGCATAGTCGATGAACACCTCGTTGGCGGCACGCCCGTCGCCTCCCATGTCTTCGCAGTCAATCCGCTCGCCGGGAGCGGCGAATAGCCGGCCGCCGACATGGAAAAGCGCATTATCGTAGCCATCGACGGCCCCGCCGGCGCGGGGAAGAGCACGGTCGCCAAGTCCGTCGCTCAGCGTATGGGATTTCTGCATGTCGATAGCGGCGCCATGTATCGTGCCATCGCCCTTTGGGCCGTTGAAAACAACATTGACCCTGCCGATGACCACAAGCTGGTTCCGCTCTCTGAAAGCGCGGACATCGAACTGTCTGGCGGACGTGTCCTTTTGAACGGCCGCGACGTAACCGCCGATATCCGCCGTCCCGAGGTTTCGCAGGCCGCCTCCCGCGTCTCCGCCATTCCCGGGGTTCGCCGGGAACTCGTACGGAAGCAGCAGGAGTACGCCGAACATGCCAGCGTCGTCATGGAAGGCCGCGACATTGGCACTGTTGTTTACCCGCGCGCCCAGGTGAAAATCTATCTTGATGCGAGCCCTGAGGTTCGCGCCCGCCGCCGCGTCGAAGAGCTGGGCGGCGACTATGCCCAGGTCCTGCGTGACATCCGCGAGCGCGACGACCGCGACGCCACCCGCGCCGATTCTCCCCTACGGCAAGCCGAGGACGCCGTATACCTGGACACCAGCGATCTCGATGAGGAAGGCGTCATCCTCGCCGTTCTCCGCGTCGTCCGGGAAAAGACCTCGAATGGAAGAGGAGTGACGAGTTGAACGATTCGATCGTAATGAAATTTGGCGGCACCTCCATGGGCAGTGCCGATCGCATCCGGATTTCGGCCGGCATCACATCCGCCGAACGCGCCAAGCGCCCCGTGGCCATCGTGGTATCCGCCATGTCGAAGGTCACCGACCTCCTGCTGGACACCTTGCGCCACGCCGAAGCCGGGGACCGCGCCACCATGGAGAAAAACATTGCCGGTCTTCGCGAGCGGCATGAAACCACGGCTCGCGAACTCCTGCGGCATCCCGCGCCTGTCCTGGAAGGCATCCAAGGACTCGTCGCCGAATTCGAACGCATCGCCCAGGGCATCCTGCTGCTCAGTGATCGTCCGCCCCGTTCCGTTGATGAAGCCGTCGCCATCGGCGAACGGCTCACCGCCCTCCTGATTTCCGCCTACCTCACCGAATCTGGCCATCCTGCCGAGGCCGTCAACGCGGCCAAAGTCGTGGTCACCGATTCCGTCTTCGGCAACGCCACGCCCCTCATGGACCTCACCCGGCAGCGAGCCTCCGCCGTAATTGCCCCTCTGCTCGCCGCCGGGAAAATCGCCGTCATGACTGGTTTCAACGGCGCTACCGCCGACGGTCGGCCCACCACGCTCGGCCGCGGCGGCTCGGACTTCTCCGCCTCCATTCTTGCCAGCGCCCTCGACGCCGCTGAACTCTGGATCTGGACCGACGTCGACGGCATCATGACCGCCGATCCCCGCCTGGTAAAAGACGCCCGCGTCCTCGACGAGGTCACCTACGCGGAGGCGGCCGAACTGGCCTACAACGGCGCCAAGGTACTTCATCCGCGTACGCTCGCCCCGCTCGTCGAAAAGAAAATTCCCGTCTGGAGCAAAAATTCCTTCAATCTGGACGCGCCCGGCACCCACATCGTGCCCGCGTTGCGCGATGATGAGCCGCGCGGCGCCCGCGCCGTCACCTCCATGGCGAATGTCGCCCTCGTCTCCGTCGAACCCGCTTCGGCTGCCATCAGCGGCACGCGCGTCATGGCTCGTGCTCTCGATGCCCTCGATATCGTCAACGCCGAGGTGCTGACGTTGTCGAGTTCCTCCTACCGGCAGAGTTTCTGCTTCCTCGTTCGCAAGGACGAACTTTCCGTCGTGCTAAAGGGACTGGAAGAGGCCCTCGCCCTGGAACTGGAGCATGGCTATGTCAAACCCTTTGAAATCGATGAGAACGTAGGCTTGCTCGCGGTGGTGGGGGAAGGGATGCGCGGCGTTCCGGGGTTGGCCGGCCGTGTGTTCACGTCCGTTTCCAAGGAAGGCATTAGCATCATCGCCATTGCACAGGGATCCAGCGAATTGACGATCAATCTGGTCGTAAGCCGGGACGGCCTCAACGCCGCCGTACAGGCCATCCACGCCGAATGCGGCCTCGGGCAGCGGTAGATTTCGGGGAAAGGGGCCGCCCGTAAAAGGCGGTCCCTACTTGTTGGCCGGCAACTCCTGTACGCAGCGGAATCCGATGGTCGGGTTGGCCAACCGGCCCGGAACGCTGGCCCACTCATAGACCACGCCCTCCGCCATGGGCCGGTCGTAGGCGCCGCCCTTGATGTAGTGCCAGGGTTCGTTCGCTGTCGGCTTCGGATTCAGGATTTTCCCGAATGTTTCAATGGCCTGCCCGCTCGGCGTGTGCGGATGGTCCACCCATTCCCAGACATTGCCCGTCATATGCAGCACCTTGTACGGACTCGCCCCGGCGTCAAAACTCTCCACCGGAGCCGGACCTTTGGAGGCCGTGTTGGCCATCGATGGAACTGCGTTGTTGCCCCAGGGATAATTCCGTCCGTCGGTTCCGCGAGCCGCCTTTTCCCATTCGCGCTCATCCGGCAGCCGTTTGCCTGCCCAAGTGCAGAAATCCTTGGCGTCGGTGAAGGTCACGCCGGTCACCGGCATCTGCGGCGCTTCGGCCGCGAATCCGTCCGGCAGCGCGCGGTTCGTGGCGCTGGCAAACTCCTGATAGGCCTTATTGCTCACCTCGGTGGTGTCCATGTAGAACGCCGGGAGCTTCACCGGTTGCCGGGCCGATCCGAACAGAAATTCGCCTGCCGGTACGAGTGCCATATTGCCGCCTTTAGCCGTCAGCATGGGCGGTGGAGGCGTATTGTCGCCGCCGGTTGCCCCGCCGCGCGTCAGCATCCAGCCCACCCCGCCCGCAATCGCCAGCGCCGCCACGCCGGCGGCGATCAAAAGGCCCGTCTTGGAGCCGGATGACTCTTTCTCTGTGCCCGTTACGGCGCCGGAACCGCCCGTATGGCCGCGCTGCTGCGCGATAATTTCCTGCAGCTTTTGCCGTACCAGCGTAAAGGTTTGGATGCGGTCTTCGGGCTTCTTCGCTGTGCACTTCATGATGAGGTCGCACAGCGCGGGAGGAAGACCGGCGGCGGCCAGCTTGGACGGCTCGGGATTCTCGTGAAGAATCACGTAGAACAACCGCTCCATGCTGTCGCCTTTCACGAGTCGTTCGCCCGTGAACAGTTCGTACAACACCATGCCGAAGGAATAGATATCCACCAACGGCGTGATGTTAACGCCCATCACCTGTTCAGGCGACATGTAGAACGGCGTGCCCATCGTGTTGCCGGCCTTGGTCAGGTTGAATCCCGTGGCTTTCGAGATGCCGAAGTCCATGATCTTCGACCGGCCCGACTCTTCCAGAAAGATATTTTCCGGCTTTAAATCACGGTGAATAATTCCCTTTTGATGCACAAACTCCATGGCCGATGCCGTTTCGGCGGCAATGCGGAGCTTATTCAGCAGGTCGCCCGATTGTCCCTTGCGAATGGCATCGCGCAGGTCGCCCCCGCGCAAATGCTCCATCACGATATAGGGGTAGCCCTGCTCTTCGCCGTAATCGTGAATGGTCACGATATGGTCGTGCTGAATCGTGCCGGAAATGCGCGCTTCATGAATGAAGCGTTCCTTGGCCTCAACGTCCCGGGAGGCCTCTGGAGTTAGAATTTTTACCGCTACTTGCCGACCGATTACAGTGTCCAGGGCGCGAAAGACATGGGACATCCCGCCGCCAAGGAACTCCTGCAGCTCGTATTTTCCGAACCGCGCGGGTAGTTGCATGGAAGAATTCTAGGATACTAGGCTGATCACGAAATAAATAGCGGCCATGAACAAGAGCACGGCCAAAGCGACCAGAATCATCACGCCGGTCTGATTCTGCAGCGAAGCCGGCAAAATCTTGACAAATCCCGGAAGTCCGTCCGGTACCTGCTGCGCGCCTGTATAACCTTGGTTCGGCCGCACGCCCGTTTGCGCCGTCTGCTGGGCCGGATTCCATCCGGTCTGCGCTTGCTGCCCCGCTGTTTGGCCCATAGCCGGATTGGAGACGGGCCGCTGCGCTGTTTGCGGCTGGGTGGCCTGTTGCGTGTAGCCGGTCTGTGCGGGCGGGCGCGAGGTTGCCGATGCCGGCGTCTGGGAGGTCGGTGAGCCGCCGTGGCCCTGTTGTTGCAGCGTGCCGATGGTCGGCATCGTCGTCGTCACCATCCGCGCGGTAGTCTGCACGCCGAGGAAACGTTCAATATCGACAGCCGTGTCAAACAGCTTTTGATAGCGATCCTGGGGTTGCTTTGCCGTGCACTTGGCTACGATGCGTTGCACTTCCGGATCGACGCCCGCCGCCTGCAGCGGCGTCAGGTCCAGCGGCTCGTACAAAATCTTGTTGAAGATTTTTTCAATGGAGTCGCCGCCGATCGG
>DASTML010000132.1:0-52333 GCA_035714175.1 Bryobacteraceae bacterium
TGGGTACGGCCGCCCTGGGCTCTTTGCTACACGCGGAAGCCCGCCCGGGGGGCGGTCTTCCGCACTTCGCTCCCAAGGCAAAGCGAGTCATCTACCTGTTCCAGTCCGGCGGTCCGTCGCAGATGGAACTCTTTGATTACAAACCGCGTTTGGTGGATAAGTACAAGACCGAACTGCCGGAGTCGATCCGAAACGGGCAGCGCCTGACGGGAATGTCTTCGACGCAATCCTCCTTTCCGGTGGTCCCCTCCCGGTTTTCGTTTGCCCAACATGGGCAGAGCGGCGCCTGGGTGAGCGAATTGCTGCCGCACACGGCGGGGATTGTCGACAAAATCGCCATCGTGAAAAGCGTTTTCACCGAAGCGATCAACCACGATCCGGCGGTAACGTTCCTGCAAACCGGGTCGCAGATTGCCGGCCGGCCAAGCATCGGGTCTTGGATGGTCTATGGCTTGGGGGCGGAGGCGAAGAACCTACCAGGGTTTGTGGTGATGATCTCACCTGGGCAGGGAACGGGGGGCCAACCTCTCTATGACCGGTTGTGGGGCAGCGGATTCCTGCCGACCCGCTACCAGGGCGTGAAGTTCCGAAGCGTTGGCGACCCTGTTCTGTATCTTCGCGACCCGGAAGGGTTTAGCCGCGAGAACCGGCGTACCTACCTGGATACGTTGGGTGAACTGAACCAAGCCAAAGCGGCGGAACTCGGGGACCCGGAGATTGCGACGCGCATCGCGCAATACGAAATGGCGTTCCAGATGCAGTCCTCGGTACCGGAACTGGTAGACCTGTCCAAGGAATCTGAGTCCGTGATCGACAGCTACGGGCCCGACGCCCGGAAGCCTGGAACATTTGCTTATAACTGCCTGATGGCAAGGCGCTTAGCAGAACGCGGCGTCCGATTCATCCAACTCTACCACCGCGACTGGGACCATCACGGGGGGTTGCAGGATGGCCTCCCTAAGCGTTGCAAAGAGACCGATCAGCCCGCCGCGGCCTTAGTGAAAGACTTGGCCGCCCGAGGGATGCTGGAAGACACGCTGGTCGTATGGGGCGGGGAATTCGGGCGTACGGTCTATTGCCAGGGGCGGCTGACGGAGAAGGACTACGGGCGTGACCACCATCCGCGGTGCTTTACGATGTGGATGGCGGGCGGCGGCGTGAAGCCGGGGCTAGTACTCGGTGAGACGGACGACTATAGCTATAACATCACCGCCGATCCGGTGCATGTTCATGACCTACAGGCAACCATTCTGCACTTGATGGGCGTAGACCATACGCGATTAACCTACCGGTTCTCCGGGCGGTATTTCCGATTGACCGATGTCCACGGGGCCGTGGCACGGAAGCTACTGGCGTAGTTGATTCAGTGAGTTAGGAGTGGCTGACGAGGGCGCGCATCTGCGCGAGCGCCTTTTCGTGGACGACTCGCTGCGCCTCCGGAGCCGTTTCCGTCTGCGTAAGGTGGAGGTTCAGGTTTAGCAGATCCACGCGAAAGCTGTTGTACGGATTCTCATCGGTGAGTTCCAAGTTTTGTTCCATAAACGCCTCTCCGTATATATCGGCGCCACAAGCCATTCTCCCCATACTTTCTTACCGTATTTTTGCCTAGCCCGTTGGGATCCCGCCAAATCGCCGGGTAGAAAAGAATTGGGCCGGCAGAGCCGGCCCACAATGTTTACTGCCTAAAGAGAGAGAGAACGATACGAAATTAGAACGAACAGAACCGGATTACGTGTCGAAATCCGTTGACAATCCCAGGTGAGAGGCTCAAGAATTCGGTTGGGTGGGAAAAGGGGGTAGGAGAGTGGGAAGGGAAATAAAATGGAAGTGTGCTGCTGAGGGTATTTGCTGGAGGAACAACCTTTAGCTCTTGAGCCCGTCCCGGTTTGGTCACGCTTTTCATAATGCAAGCTGCGTGCCAAACCGAATTGGCCGCTAACTGGCGGAAAAACAGCCCAATCGTACTAGGAACTGAGGAAGAATTACCACTTTGGTACCAACCATCGGGTTCACATTGGAAATCTTTGCCGACTGTACCGAAGCGGTCCGGCAAGAGGGACGATCGGCCCGTTTGCACCACAAAAAAGCCCATACCTCTGTAGAGATATGGGCTTACTAGGACGACGGGAACGTCCGGGGATTACTGGACGGCCGGAATCGCGGAGGGGCCACGAGAGACGGAGCCTTTCATGGCTTCGTCAATCTGGATGTTATTGGCGGTCAGCGTCTGGCCGGTGGAGCGCTCCAGTTCATTGCGCGCGCCAGCGTAGGTGCTAAGGGCTGCCACTTCATTGGCCTGCGCGGCGGTCAGATCGCGTTGGGCCTGAATGACGAAGAAGATGGTCGAGGCGCCGAGGGCATACTTCTTCTGTTCGGCATCCAGCGTCTGTTCCTGGAGAACACGGTTCTTCACTGCCGTCTGATAGCGGGCGCGTGCCTGTTGGAGGCTGATAAGCGCGTTCTGTACTTCGACGCGGACCTGGTTGAGCGACTGCTGGAAGCGCACTTCGCTCTGGCGGAGGGTCAACTGATCCCGGACAACATCGGCGCGGGCGGCGCGGTTGCTGATAGGGATAGAGAGGGTGACGCCAGCGCTATAGTCGGGGAAGTTGCGGCGGAATACCTGGCCGAGCGCATTCCCGTAACCGCCGAGGAAGTAGGCGTCCACGTTGCGAGGATCGCGGATCGTGGAGCCGGAACCGGCGGGTGCACCGGGGACGGGCGGGATAGGCTGGGTGTTGAGCAAGCCGGATAGACCGTTTTGCTGCAAGTTGAGGAAGGCGTCCACGGTGGGCAGCAGGGCACTTTTTGTACCCTTGAGTCCAATCTTGGCGCTCTCAATATTGATCCGGGACTGTTCCAGTTCGGGGCGGCCGGCGAGAGCCTTGCCAACGAGGTCCTGAATCGGCTCGACCGCCTCCGTGTCCGGCATCTGGATCTTGTCTGTGGGGATGATGCGCGCTTCGCCCAACCCGGGCGTTGCGACGCCTGTGCGGCTAAGCGCGTTCTTCATAATGGTTTCCTGCTGGAGCAGCGTGGTTTCGGAAACCGTCAGATCCTGTTGGCTGCGGGCGACTTCGGCCTCCGCACGGATGATTTCGATGGGCGCGAGGGTGCCGATTTCCACTTGTTTCTTGTTGTCGTCGTAGAGCTTTTGGTTCAGCGCCAGGGCCTGCTGCTTCACGCGCACATCTTCGTTGGCGCTCACCAGCGTCCAATACATGGAAATGATGCCGGCGACGGTGGTGATGACCTGCTGCTGGAACACCAATTCGGACACCTTGATGTTATTGCGGGAGATCTTGATGTTGCGCCCATTCACCGCGCGGCCGAAGCCTTCCAGCAATTTCTGGGTGATACTGAGATTGGCGTTGACGTTTTTCGAAGGATTGAAGTCATTACGGCCGGAGTTCTGATCCAACAAGGTGTTGTTGAAGCCGACGGTGGCAGAGGTGCCGGTGAGGAAATTCTTTGAAACCCCATAGTTCGCCATGGTCCGGCGGGAAACGAGCGAACTGGTACCGGTGACGAAGGGCGTCGTCTGCGGCGAGGTCTGGTGCGCCCAACTCATGGTGCTGTTGAAAAGCGGGTCCAGACTGAGGGCGATCAGCGTTTGCCCGGTTTGCGGCGCGACGACGGCCAATTGGCTTCCGTTTCCGCCCGTGGTAGCGGTAGACACGGTTCCGAGGGAGCCGATGCGAGCGTTGGAACCAGCGTTATTCCGCTGAAATTCCGCTTCTGTAATCCGGGGACCGTAACGCTGGAGTTCGATATCCAGGTTGTTTTCCAGGGCGAGTGCAATCGCGTCCTGCAGAGACAGGTAGAGTTTCCCGGCTCGCATCAACTGGTCCAGGCGGCTGGAATTGCCCAGGTTGATGGGGGAGACTTCCTTCCAGGCGTAGGGTTCCTTGAACCCGTTCCAGAAAGAAGCGAAGCCGGACTTGCTTTGCGCCGGCAACGCCGGGGTGAGGATCAGCAGGGAGCAGAGAAGACTAGTGAGTTGTTTTCCATTCATACCAGGGAGCTTTCCGATTACAGAGGCAGACGAAGACGGCACACCCAATGTTCCACGATTTCCCTATGATATCGCAGGGTTTAGCTCAATTTTTGCCTATTCTTTGTCCGCTTTCGGGAATCTTTGGGCGGGTAGCGTCCGGTCCCGGACAAATTGCTATATTGGGCTTCGGATGTCCCATTCAGATCCCGTTCTTTCCGTCTTTGAATCGACCGGCGCGTACCTGCACGGCCATTTCCGCCTGACGAGCGGTTTGCATAGTCCGGAATACCTGCAATGCGCCAAAGTACTGCAGTATCCGGTGCATTCGGAGGTGTTTGGCCGGGCGCTGGCGGCGCGGTTTCGCGAGATGGCCGATGGGCAGGCGATTCCATTGGTCGCTTCGCCGGCCATTGGCGGATTGATTATCGGACATGAAGTGGCACGGGCGTTGGGCGCGCGGTTTCAGTTCACCGAACGGGACGCGTCCGGCAAGATGACGCTGCGGCGCGGATTCGAAGTGGCTGCCGGCGAGCGGGCGGTGGTGGTGGAAGACGTAGTAACGACGGGCGGCAGTTCGCGAGAAGTGATTGAGCTATTGCGGGAAGCGGGCGTGCAGGTGATCGCGGCGGGATCGATCATCGACCGTTCCGGCGGGCAGGCCGATATCGGCGTTCCACGGGTGGCGTTGGCCACGCTATCGGTGACGACGTGGGCGCAGGAACTTTGTCCGCTTTGCCGGCAGGGGTCGGCGGCGGTGAAGCCCGGCTCGCGCAATGCCGGGTAAGGGAGAAGAACGCCGCATCCGGCTGACCGTTTCCTACGACGGCGGCGCGTTTCATGGGTGGCAGGTGCAGCCTGGGCTGGCGACGATCCAGAGCGAATTGCAACGAGCTTATGCGGTGATCGCCAAGACGGATGTTTTGATGCAAGGCAGCGGAAGGACAGACGCCGGGGTGCATGCCCTGGCGCAGGTGGCGGCATTCTCCACGACCAACCGCATTCCTTGCGACAATTTGCGGCGCGCGCTCAACCGGGTGCTTCCGGGTTCGATCCGCGTGTTGCTGGCCGAAGATGTTTCCCTGGCTTTTCATGCGCGTTTCGATGCGATTTCCAAGTTGTATGAGTACCGGATTTTCCGGGCCGACATCTGCTCCCCGTTTGAGCGGCCGTATGTGCACCATTTCCCCTATCCTCTGGACGAAGCGAAAATGACCGAGGCGGCGGACGCATTTCTGGGTACGCATGACTTCCGTGGATTCGCCGCCTCCGATGAGCGCTACGACGAAGGGTATTCGATGAAGCGGACGATGTTCGAAGCGACACTGCGGAGAGAGGGACCGCGGTTGATTTTCCGGGTGCGGGGCAGCGGGTTCCTGAAACACATGGTTCGCAACATGATGGGCGTGCTGTTGGAGGTTGGCAAGGGCAACGTGGACCAAGCAGGGTTGCGGGAGATGCTGGCCAACGGGCAGCGCGGCGCGGCGGCCACGACGGCGCCGGCCTGTGGGTTGTTTCTGGTTTCGGTCACCTATCCGGAGTAACGGGAGCGATCTCGCCGCGCCGCCACCCATTTCCCGTTGGGCTCCAGGCGGTAGAGCGTGTCCGGCGCGAGTTCGCCGTGGTCATCCGCGCTGCGGGCTTCTGCCGCCCTGATCTTATGCCGCTGGCCGTTCCAATCGGCAAGAACGACAACGCCGCCAGGGCCAGCGGCCGCCGATCCGCCGTCGCCGCAGCGGCGAATCCGCCTGCCGACACAGCCGCCGTTCCGCGATAGCCTGCCGTGGCCGTTCCACCGACGCGCGCTGTGGCCGTCCCCCCCAAGAGCTTGCGACCGCCTTTCCAGCGTCACCGGCCGAGGCCGATCCGGCGCCGCCAGCCCGTGCCGTTCCGCCGTCTCGGATGGTGGCTGTTCCCGGATCGCCGGCCGTTGCGATTCCATCCTCTTCCACATGCGCGGCTCCGTTCGCCCGGGATGGCTTGGCCGTGCCGCCGTCTCCCGCAACGGCGGTTCGTCCGGCATGCTGCCCACAGGAAGCAGGAGAGGCGGCTAGCCATGGAGAATTGGCCCATTGGACGCGGGGCGGCAGTGGGATTAGGCGGCTCAACGCGGAAAAGGAAGTTGGGCGAGACGAGGACGCCGCGGAGGGCGTAGAGAACAGCAGCTTCATAGGTTTCGCCCTGTTGCTGGGCGGCGCGGAAGAGTTCGATGTACGCTTTTGCTCGATACCCGGCGATGGCCGTGCCGTCATCTCCCGCGGTGGCCACTCCCCGGCAACCGGCCCCGCCATTGGCATTCAGGAACCGCGTGGCGGAGGCGTGATACCCACAGTGGACGACTTCGGCGCTGGGGAATTTCACTTTCCGTTCCGATCGACGACGTTGTGCGCGGGGAGGCGGGGGATGAGCCACCCGACGTTCAGCGACCAATCGGCGAGTTCTCTAATGCCTTCTTCCCATAGGAAACCGTGCACGCCCTTTCCGCAGGCGGGAGAGGGATCTCCGTCCTGAACAGCCATTTGTCGATTTTTCCATTTTTGTGCGGGAATGGGAGATGGGATGGTGGATACGTTCGTTCGTTTGTGGGACCTGACCCCGGACGGAACTTTGTTGGAGACACGTTCTAGCCGACTGTTGCCGGTGCGTTGGCGGGGACTGCCGGCGATGTTGAAGATCGCCGTGGCGGAAGAAGAGGTGCGGGGCGGCGCACTCATGCGCTGGTGGGAAGGGGAGGGCGCGGCACGCGTTTGGGAGAGGGCAGGTCCGGCGACATTATTGGAACGAGCGACAGGGGAAGCGTCATTGGCGGAGATGGCTATCGGGGGGCGGGATGACGAGGCGAGCCGCCTGTTGTGCGCCGCCGTCCAGCGTTTGCACGCCCCACGCGGAGGACCAATGCCGGACCTGGTTCCGTTGCCCCACTGGTTTCGCAGCTTGGCGACAGCGGCGAAAGAGGGGGGGATTCTGGCGCGGTGCGCGGAGACGGCGGAGGGGCTGCTGGCGGAGCGGCAAGAGCCAGTGGCGCTGCACGGCGACATTCACCACGGCAATGTATTGGATTTCGGGCGCCGCGGCTGGCTGGCCATCGATCCCAAGGGACTTCTCGGGGACCGTGCTTTTGACTATGCCAACCTGTTCTGCAATCCGGACCCGGCGTGGGCGGTGACTCCCGGACGACTGGCGCGGCAGGCGTGCGTTGTAAGTGAGTCAGCGGGCCTGGAACGGGTGCGGTTGCTGCGTTGGATTGTGGCTTGGGCCGGGCTTTCGGCCGCGTTTCTGCTGGAAGACAATGATCTTGCCTATCTTCCGCTGACGCTGCAGGTTGCCGAGATGGCGGCTGCGCTGGAAGGCGCGTGAGCCCTGCGCGACAATCGGAATAAAAACACGTTACTGGCATGGCCGGGCCCCGGCGGCGCGACAGGGAACGCGAACAGGGACTTGTAAAAAGCGTCATACCGCATTGATGCCGGCGTCATGCTGCCCTGCTACACCAGTGGGCAATGCCAAATGCATTGCTAACCCAGTGGGTAGAAAAGCTGCTCGCGATCGACCAGTTGCGGGATTTTACGCGGACGTTGGCCGACGGGGCTGATTCCCGGGAGTTTTGCCATCGGCTGCGGGAACGGCTGGGAATCACGATTGCGGCGGAAGAGACCGAGCTGCGGCACATCCCGGCACGCGGGCCGGCCGTGGTTGTCGCCAACCACAGTTATGGGCTGACGGACGCGGTGATCACGTCCAACCTCCTGTTCCGGCGGCGGGAAGACATTCGATATTTGGCCAATGAGCAGGTGCTGGGGCTGGAGGGCGTGCGGCGCCTGGTATTTCCCGTGGATCTATCGGGCTCGGCGGAGTCGCGGCGGGCGAATGCGCGAAGCCTGCGGAAGAGTCTGGAGTGGCTGGACCAAGGCGGGCTGCTGGTGGTGTTCCCGGCGGGCGAAGTGGCGCACTGGCAATGGAAACGGATGCGGGTGACGGAGCCGGAGTGGAATGAAAACGCGGTGCGGCTGGCGCGGCGCTCCGGGGCGAAAGTGGTGCCGATGTGGATTGATGGGGCCAACAGCGCGGCGTTCCACCTGGCCGGGTTAGCGCATCCGGTGCTGCGGACCGCGATGCTGCCGCGCGAATTTCTGCGGCGGCGCGATTGTACGATCCGTGTGCGCATTGGCCACGCGGCGACAGCGGAATGGGTGGAGCGGCGGGGCGACGATGCGACGGCGTATCTACGGGAGCGGTGCGAATCACTGCGGCCGCGGAGGCGAGGGCCAGCGTTCAGGATGCAGGCGCAACGGCGGTTGATTGATGCCAGCGGAACGGCGGCGCTGCGCGCGGAGATCGCCGAACTGCCGGAGGAGCGGCGGTTAGCCGCGGGCGGGCAACTGGAAGTGTGGCATCTGCAGGCTGAAGAGGCTCCGGCGGTGATGCGGGAAATTGGGCGGCTGCGCGAGTTCACGTTTCGCGCGGTGGGAGAGGGGACAGGGAAACCGTGCGATTTGGACCGCTTCGACGCTTACTATCAGCAGCTGGTGTTGTGGGACACGCGCGCGGGTGCGGTGGCGGGCGGGTACCGGATTCATACGCGGCCGGGGGGGTATGTCTCGACGCTGTTCCGGTTGTCGCCGGAGTTTCACGAGCGATTGGGGCCGGCGGTAGAACTGGGCCGGTCATTTATTGCGGAGGGATATCAGCGGCAGTACGAATCGCTGTTGTTGTTGTGGAAGGGAATAGGCGCGTGGGTGGCGGCGCATCCGGAGTTTGGAACGTTGTACGGGCCGGTGAGCATTAGCAACGCCTATTCGCCGCTGGCGCGAGCGAGCCTGGTGCATGGGCTGCGGCGCCTGGCGTGGCGGGAGGACCTGGCTCCGTTTGCGCGGCCACGCATTCCATTTGTTTCGTTGTGGAAGCCAGTGGTTGCTTACGACCTGGACGAGTTGGACGCGCTGGTGGCCGATATCGATGGGCCGGGCTCCGGAGCACCGGTGCTGGTGCGGCAGTATCTGAAATTGGGCGGGAAACTGGCGGCGTTCCATGTGGACCCTTCGTTCGGCAATACGGTGGATGGGTTGATTGTGGTGGACCTACGGCGGGCTCCGCGAAAACTGCTGGAGCGGTACATGGGGGCGGAGGGCGCGGCGAAGTTTCTGGGCTGACGTTCTACACTGGCTGGATGCTTTCCCGTCGAGGTTTTCTGGCGGCCGCGTTGGCCAAGCCCGCTCCGCTCTTCTTTTTCACCGCGCGCGGCAACGAGGGGGTGCGGGGAGCGGGAAGCCGGCTGGGCATGCAACGCACGGATGGGACGGGCCTGCGCATTCTGGAATTTCCGGAGCCAAATCACATTGGTTGGCTGCCGTATTGTTTTTTTCGCGATGGGCGGCGGGCGGTGCTGCTGTCGTTGGAACTGCCGCAGGATTGGCGCACGCGGACGTTTGACGACTACTATCCCAAGAGCCAGACGCACCTGTGGCTCTACGACATGGAGAGCGGGAAGAAGGAAGAGATTGCGACCAAGGAACGGCTGAGCAATTTTCTGGCTCCCTGCCTTCTGCTGCCGGGCGAAGAACGAATCGCCGTGACGGCGTTAGCGAATGGGAAGCAGCGGCTCTACACCATGGACCTGGACGGGCGGAATGCGCGCGCGGTGTCAGGCGAGAACGAGTTTGTCTATGGCGTCAGCCTGGCTCCCGATGGAAAGCGGTTTGCGTATCACGCGAACTACCGGATTGTGACGATTGGCGCGGACGGGACGGACCGGCGCGAGGCGCATGGACAGACAGGGCAGTTGCTGTTTGGGACGAGTTGGTCTCCGGAGGGCGAGTGGGTTCTTTATCAGAACTGCACGCCGAAGACGGACCCTGGACATGATTGGTCCGATATCTGGATCGCGCGACCGGACGGGCGGGAGAAGCGGGCGTTGACGACCGGGAACGCGGCATGGTTCGGCGCGAGCTATGGGCCGAAGCACAACCCGGGGAGCGGATCGAATATGCCGCAGTGGACCCAACGGGGCATCCTGTTTGCGGAGCGGAGCGAGGGGGCTCGAGTGCCCTGGGTGTTTCAGGCGGGGCGGCCGGACACGGACCATTTCAACCGCGACTACGCGCCGGGCGAGGCGAAGGGCGGGACGCGGATTACGCAATTGAATCCGGTGACGGGCGAACGAGTGGGACTCACCGCGTTTACAGAAGGCCGTTGGGACTTTCGCGTGACGCCTTCGGCGAGCGGCGACGCGATCCTGTTCTGCCGCGCGGCGGTGGGAGAGAATCCGGCGGTGTGGGTGATGGACGCGAACGGAAAGAGAGCACGGATGTTGAATCGCGGCCAGAATGGGCAGGGCTCCGACCATCCACGCTGGTAGGCGGGCGGGTCAGCCGTTGCTGATGTTGTAGCAAACGAGGCGGCTCTGGTCGCGGAGATAGAGTTTTCCCGCCGAGATAACGGGAAGGGTCCAGAGCGGATAGTTGTCGTGGCCGAACTCGAAACGAGAGAGTTCCTTGTAGCCGGTGGGCGTGGCTTCGGCGAGAGCGACGGAGCCATTTTCCCCCTGCAGATAGAGCAGGCCGCCGGCGAGTATCACCTGTCCCTTGCCGACGCTGCGCTCGCGCCAAGCCACTTCGCCGGTGAGGAAGTCCATGGCGGTGAGGATACCGCTGGAGAAGCCATAGACATGCTTGTCCTGGAGGACGGACGAGCAGTAGTGGTTGCGCATGTCCTTGTTGAAGTAGACTTCGGTGGCGTTGACGCGGTCTCCGGCGGCGGAGAGCTTGAGGAGTGCGCAGCCGGTGCCGTAGTCCGAACTGAGGAAGACGTGGCCGTCGTGGTAGAGGGGCGTGGCGACGTTGGCGACGCGGTTAGCGACTTTGTTGTACTTCCACATGAGCCAGCCGTTGGCGGCGTTGAGACCCATGGCTCCGTGGGCGGTGAAGAGGACCAAATGGCGCTGGCCGGCGAAATCGAAGGCAATGGCGGAACTGTAACCGGCCTGGTCATCGCCGGAGCCCCAGAGGGCGCGGCCGGTTTTCTTATCGAGCGCGACGACGCCGCGATTCTTGCCGCCGGGCGTAACGATAAGCCGGGAGCCATCGACCAAGGGCGATTCGCTGAGGCCCCAATTGATTTGGGAGCCGTTGTATTCGCGAAGGATGTTCTGCTCCCAGTTTTTCTTGCCGGTAGCGGCGGTGAGGGAGAGGAGCGTGCCGTCGGCGGAGAGAGAGTAGAGCGTGTCGCCGTCGAGGGTCGGCGTACCGCGCGGGCCGGGGCCGCGGTCCTGCGGGAAGGCTTCGCCCGCGGCGGTTTCCCAGAGCGTCTTGCCGGTATTAGCGTCAAGCGCGACGACCCATTGCTTGCCGTTTTTCTGGCTCTGCGTGTAGAGTTTGCCGCCGGCGACGGCGAACGAAGAGTAGCCTTCGCCGAGCGTGGTGACCCGCCACAACTGCTCCGGACCCTTGGCGGGCCACTGTTTGAGCAGCCCTGTTTCGGCGGTACGGCCGTCCCGCTCGATGCCGCGCCATTGCGGCCAATCGGCTGCGGCGGCGGAAGCGGCGAGGATTCCGGAAAAGCGGCGGCGGGTCCACATAAGAGAGCTACTCCTTGACGATGGATTGGATCATGGACTGCATGGCGGACTGATTGGCCGCCACCGTTTTGGCAGGGGCGGTGAACTTGAAAAACACGGGGCCTTGCGGGGCCTGCACGATGACGCCCACCATGCGGAAATTGGGCTTCATGACCTTTTCCGGCGACATGGGGCTGGGGGACCAAGCGTAGGTTCCGGCCACTTCCACGGTGGTGACGGCGAGGCCGGCGGCGGTGGATTTCGTGGTCTTCGGCGGCGAGGTCTTTTGTGGAAACTGCGCTTCCCAGCGGGTAATATTGGCCTGGACGGTGCCGCCCTGGTCGGGTCCGAAGTAGAACACGGCCAGTTCGCCGGCTTCGGAGTCACCCGCGGCGGGCGGGACGGTGTAGGTGGCCGCGCGCATGGGCCGCTGCGGCTGTACCTTCCATGTGGCCGGGGCCTTCCACTGGATGCCCGCGGCGCTTTCGGCCATTAGGAGTGTACCGGCTAATATTCCAAGCAAGAGAAAACGCATGCTCCCAGTGTACAGACGGGGGAGGGAGGCTTGAGGTTAACGGAATCCGAAGCCGCCAATGGGAATGCCGAGCGGGCGCGGGTCGGCGCTGGAGGGGATGAATGGGGGATCGACGCGGAATTCGACGTTTGCCGGGCCGGGAGGCGCGTCGGGAAGGTTAAATGTCTCGGTGCGCCAACCCTGTTCGGTAAATGTTCGAGAGCCAAGCTCGACGCCGTTCAGCAGCACGGTGAGGGTGGACTTACGGACGGCCTGGATGTAGCCGGGGCCGATGTTGACGGTGACGGAAAAGTGCTTCGCGTCCTCCGGCCGGCGGATGGCGGCAAAGGCGCGCGGTTTGGTCCAGCGGAAGTTGCCTTCCCATTGGTACCAGCCTTCGCCGAGCAGCCAGACAGGGGTGAGGCGAGTCATCTCCATGTAGGTGACGTCGCCGGCCTCTTTGGTGCGGCGGACGGAGAAGAGCCGGCGGACGGAGGCGTCCCAACTGAGCATGACGATGTTGGCGTTGGGGCCGGGCAGAGGGTGATCGGTGTCGCGAAGGTTGATGATGGTGAGGTCGTCGCGGTCGAAGGCGTAACGGATGGCTCCCTGAATGCCCCAGCTTTGGAGCGAGTCCGGGACGCCGTCGAGCAGGATGGTATCGGTTTCCCTGGCGTTGCGGGCAACCTGGGAGAGCGAGCGGACGAAGGTGGACGACTCTTCGGCTTCGGCCAGCGTGGCGCGCCGCTTGTTGCGCATTTCCGCGTAGTTGAACACAAGCCAAATGGTCATGGGCAAGGCGATCCACTTCCAGCCGGCGCGTTCGGTGACGGCGGCCATGGCCACAGCGAGGCCAGCGAGCGGGAGATAGAGATAGGCGCCGAAGGTACGGCCTGGGACGGCGAACATGGGGCCGAGCCACAGGAGTGCGGCGAGCAGGCCCCACCACAGGCGGCGGTCGCGCAACCAGGCGGGGAGGAAGAGCAGGCCGAAGCCGGCATGGGGAACGAGGAGGATCTGCGAGGCGTAGTAGTCGGCGGTTTGCCAGAGAGTCAACGGCGTGAGCCGGATGGCGTATTCACCGCCCGTGCGTCCGGACTGGGCGAAGAGCGCCTGCCCGATGAACCAGGCTCCGCCCGCGATGTGGGCCGACAGGGCGCGGAACGAGAACGAACCGAGGAGGAGTTCGTAAGCGGCGAGGATAGCCGGGATGGCGACAGCGAGTTCCTTGGATTTGTAGGCGAACCAAAACGAGAGCAGGCTTAGCCAGGGGCTTTTGCCGAGCCAGAGCAGCACGGACAACAGGGAGAAGAAGGCGCAGGAAACATCGAAAATATACATCGGCTTCCAGTACGCGTCGAAGACGGCCATGTGGAACGCGAAGAAGACGACGCCCACGGCGCGCGCGGGCCAAGCGAATTGGAGCCGCGAGAGCAAGGCCCAAAGAAGGCCGAGGTTGGCGAGATGGAGCAGATGGAGTACGGCCACATAGGGGCGGAAATCGAGGCCAAAGGCATGGCCGAGCGCCCAGAAGTAGAAGTGGCCGACAGGCCGGAAGTTGGCCGCGGAGAAGAGCGGCGTTAGCAATCCGGTGAGGAAGCTGGAGAGATCGGCGTGGCGCGTCCAGGCGAGATTGTCGAGATCGTCGGCGGAGAAGAAGCCTTTATAGGCGCCTTTGCTGGCGACGTAGAAGAGCCAGATGAGGACGAGGAAGAAGAGCGGCGTGGTCCAGCGCTTATTCATCCTTCGGCGTCTCAGCCGGTTTTTCGGCGTGCAGGAAGTCGAAGTCACAACCCAGGTGGGCCTGGGTGACGTGATCGAGGAAGAGCTTGCCGTAGCCGCGGGTGTAGGCGGGCGGGGGCAGGGGACGAGCGGCGAGGCGGCGGGCGATTTCGGCGTCGTCTACATGGAGGGTGAGTTGCCGGGTTTCGACGTCGAGGGTGATCTGGTCGCCGGTTTCGACGATGCCCAAGGGGCCTCCGATGGCCGATTCAGGAGACACATGGAGGACGACAGTGCCGAAGCTGGTACCGCTCATGCGAGCGTCGGAGATGCGAACGCAGTCCGAGACGCCTTGTTCCAACAGAACGCGCGGCATGGGGATGTGACCCCACTCCGGGAAGCCGGGCGCGCCTTTGGGCCCGCCATTCTTCATGACGAGGATGGTGTCCGCGGTGACGGGGAGATCCATCGAGTCAATGGTGTCGTGCATCTGCTGGTAGTTCTCAAACACGTAGGCAGGGCCGGTGTGTTTGCAGAGCGCGGGCGAGGCGGCGGTCTGTTTGATGACGGCTCCATCCGGCGCGAGATTGCCGCGAAGCACGACAGTGCCGCCTTCGGCATGGAGCGGTTCAGCAAGCGGGCGGATGACGTCGCGGTTGTGGCAGGGCGCGTCGGCTACGTTGTCCGCCACGGTGCGGCCGTTGACGGTGATGCACTCACGATGGAGCAGGGGGAGCAGTTCGCGCATGACGGCTGGCAAACCGCCGGCGTAGAAGAAGTCCTCCATAAGATGCTGGCCGCTGGGGCGGACATTGACCAAGAATGGCGTGCGGCGGGAGATATGGTCAAAGTCGTCGAGCACGAGATCCAGACCAAGGCGGCCGGCGATGGCAAGCAGGTGGACGACGGCATTCGTGGATCCGCCGATGGCCATATCGACGGCGATGGCATTGTCGAAGGCCTCGCGGGTCATGATGCGGGAGGGGCGCATGTCCCCGCTTTCCATCTCCTGGGCCACCATTTCAACGGCGCGTTTGCCGGAGCGTTCGGCGAGAGCGGCGCGGCGGGAATCGACGGCGGGAATGGCCGCGTTGCCGGGCAACGTCATGCCCAGCGCTTCGGCCATGGAGGCCATGGTGGAGGCCGTACCCATCACGGTGCAGTGGCCGGCGCTGCGGACCATGCAGCCTTCGATTTCCTGCAACTCTTCGGCTCCAATCTGGCCGATGCGATGGAGGTCAAAAATCTTGCGGCCGTCGGTGCCCGTGCCAAAAGGCGTGTTTTTGTAGTTGCCGGAAAGGGTAGGGCCGCCGGTGACAACAATGGCGGGGATATCGGCCGAGGCCGCACCCATCAGCATGGCGGGCGTGGTCTTGTCGCAGCCGCAGAGGAGAACGACGGCGTCAACCGGGTTGGCGCGGATGGACTCTTCGACATCCATGGCCATGAGGTTGCGAAAGAGCATGGTGGTCGGCTTCATGTACTGTTCGCCGAGGGAGATGACGGGGAATTCCAGCGGGAAACCGCCGGCCTCCCATACACCGCGCTTGACCGCGTCGGCGAGGCCGCGCAGATGGGCATTGCAGTTGTTGAGCTCGCTATAGGAGTTGCAGATGCCGATGACCGGCTTGCCGAAGAATATCTCGCGGCTGAAACCCATGGAGCGGAGGTTGCCGCGACGGGAGAAGTTGTAATATTCCTTGCCGTTAAACCAGGTGTAGCTGCGGAGTTTCGCCGGATCGATCTTGGACATGAAGCCGTTATTATGACGGCTTGCGGGGGCCGCGTGCCACTTGCGATGCTGATGCTTATGTCAAAACGCCTCCGCTGGGGAATTCTCAGCTCGTCCAAGTTTGCACGCACGAAGGTGATTCCGGCGCTGCTGCAGGCTCCCTCGTTGGAAGTGGCCGCGCTGGCCTCACGCGATGCCGCGACGGCGCGCACGCATGCCGACAGCTTCGGTATTCCCAAGGCGTATGGTTCCTATGAGGAACTGCTGGCGGACCCGGAGATTGACGTGGTCTACAATCCGCTGCCGAATCATTTGCATGTACCGTGGTCGATCCGCGCGGCGCAGGCGGGCAAGCATGTGCTGTGCGAGAAGCCGCTGGCGCTGCATGCCGAAGAGATCGACGCGTTGATTGCCGCGCGGGATGCGGCTGGCGTGGTGGTGGGGGAGGCGTTTATGGTGGCGACTCATCCGCAATGGGTCTGGGTGCGGGATGCAGTGGCGGCCGGGCGCATCGGCGACCTTCGCGCCGTGCAGGGATTCTTCAGCTACACGAACGTCGATCCGGCCAATATTCGCAACAAAACGGAGGCGGGCGGCGGCGCATTGATGGACATCGGCTGCTATCCGATTTTCACTTCCCGTTTTGTCTTGGGCCGCGATCCGGAGCGTGTCTGCGCCCAGGTAGAGCGCGATCCTTCGTTTCAGACGGACCGGCTTTCCTCCGCGTTGCTGGACTACGGGAGTGTGCAGTGCCAGTTCATTTGCAGCACGCAGGTGAACCCGTATCAACGCATGCAGTTTCACGGTACGAAGGGGCGCATTGAAATTGAAATTCCCTTCAATGCGCCGCCGGACCGTCCCACACGGGTTTTCCTCGATGATGGGCTGGATCTGTTTGGGGCCGGAGTGACCGTGGAGACATTTGATACCTGCGACCAGTACACCGTGGAGGGAGAAGCGTTCAGCGCCGCGGTGCGCGGCGAACGCAGCGTGCCTGTGTCGCTCGAAGACTCCAAGGGGAATATGCGGGTGATTGACGCGGCGTTCGTCTCGGCGCGGGAAAATCGCTGGTTGACTCTATAGATCGATGCGGCAGACGTAGCCCGAAGAGGGCGACTTGTTGGGGACGCCGGGCGGTGCAATCCCGGCGTCACAGTAGTACAGATGCCCGTCGTGCATGCACATACCGTGCGGGTCCGGATCGTCCTTGGCCAGAGTGATTACCTCCAAAATGCGGCCGTCCGTGGCGTCCAGCTTCTGGATGACGCGGTCCGTGGAGAACATGCACCAAATGGCGTTGGGCGCTTCCCACGCAAGGCCATGAGAGCGGCCGAGGGTGACCGGAATGTCGTGGACGGGTTGGAATTTTCCGTCCCGCACATCCACCTTTGCCAAACGGGTGAACCGATGCGAGGCCATCCACAGGAAACCGTCGACATACTCGAGGCCGTGCACGCCGCCTCCGCCGTTCGGAATCGGCCATTCCGCGACCGTGTTGCCGGTCTTTGGATCCACTTTGAGCACGGCGCCCGTAGGATGGTCGGTAGACTTCTTACTGCGGCCGAGAGCGAAGCCGTTGGCGGCCATCCACAGATATCCTCCGCCGAACGCCATGCCGCTGGTATTGGAGGATTCGGTGGCGATCTTGCGTTTCACCTTACCGTTCTTCCAGTCCAGCAGGTATGCGGTATCCGTTGTCTGCTCGCCAACCCATACCCCTTCGGGAGACGCTTCCATCGCGTTGGGGAAGCCATCCGGCGATTTATAGAGCCGCACGACCTTGGCCTTGGTCGTCTTTACGTCAGCGGCCATGGCGGCCCCGGCCAGACTGGAGAGAAACAGACGGCGATCCATTAGAGAGCTCCTCGTACGCGAACCAGACTCTTGTCAATCGAGCGCAGATTGGGCACTCCGGCGAGGCCCATGTTCAACGCCAATTCGGTGTGCAGCAGATGGATGACGCGCTCCACGCCGGCTTGCCCGAAAGCGGCCATGCCGTAGAGATAAGGGCGCGCGATGCAGACGGCCGTGGCGCCCAGCGCCAGCGCTTTCAATACGTCCGTGCCCCGGCGAATGCCGCCGTCCATCAGCACCGGTATGCGTCCGCTGACTGCCTTCACGACCTCGGGAAGCGCTTCAATCGTTCCGCCTACCTGATCCTGCTGCCGCGCTCCGTGATTGGAGACCACGCAGGCTTTGGCTCCGTACTGCACGCAACGATCGCCGTCCTCCGCCGTCATGATTCCCTTGACGATGACCGGGAGCGAGGTCGCCGAACAAAGCTCCTGCAGCGTTTCCCACGTGGGAAGCGGTGACGGTTTTGCCGGCAGGATGCCCGCCTTCCAAGGCGTTTTCGCCTCGGGAAGCCGGCCCTGCGCGTCGCGTTTCGGCAGGCCGGTTTCACACCAGGATCGTTCAATCTTATTGTGGATCTCGCGTTCGCGTTGCGAGACATGCATGATGTCCACGGTGAAGCAGATGCCCTTGCAGCCCTGCGCTTCAATCCTTCGGACGAAGGAGCGGGTTTGCTGCTTGTTCATCAGAATGCCGCCCGTGGTGAGTTGCCACCAGTTCTCCGCCGCGGTTCCTTCTTCCAGCGTCTTTTCAATGCCGCCGTTGGTGATGTGCAGGGTTTTCGATTTGCCCGCGGCGCGGGAGACTTCCAATTCGCCGCCCGGGAAGAAACAGTTTTTGCCGCCGGCCGGGTCGAAGAGGATTGGGTAGTCCAACTTGCTGCCGAGCAGCGTCAGCGAGGTGTCGATCTTGTGCGTGTCCACAAGCATGCGGGGCCGGATAATAATCCGCCTAAACGCTTCGCGGTTGTCGCGCAGAGCCTGTTCGTCCTCCGAACCGCCCTCCAGATAATCCCATGCCACGGGGTCGAGTTTTTTCTTGGCGAGCGCCGCGAAGTCAAAGACGTTTACAGGGTCCATGACGTTTGCCTCCTGCGCCATGGCGGCGAAGGGGGCTGCGCCGAACATGCCCGCCAGATGTCGAAATGCGGCTCTGCGCCCTATTTGCATAGAGCGAGATTCCATCACAACAATTGGCCCTTACGCAACGGTCTCTATGCTGATTGTTTTGACGTCCGGGTTTAACGGAACAGACGTACAGCGAACTCGCGGAGATGCAAACGCCATACCTGCCAATCGTGCAGTCCGGGGCTTTCGAACCAGACGTGGTGTACGCCTGCGTTTTGCAACGCGGTGTGCATGGCGACATTGGCGGGGTACAGAAAGTCCTCGGAACCGCAGCCGATCCAAAGTAGTTTCACACGTTTGTTAAACGCGGCCGCATTCTGAAAGATACCGTTGTAGGAGGTCGCGGCTTGGAAATTGCGGGCGCCCGCGCCGCTGAAACTGCCAAGGTACGCAAAGGTGTCCAAGTTGGCCAGGCCGACCTGCATTGCCTGCCCGCCTCCCATGGAGAGGCCCGTCAGCGCGCGGTTGTCCCGTCCGGGACGCGTACGATAGGAGCGCTCTATCTCAGGGATGAGGTCGGTTAGAAGCACGTTGCCGAATGCCTCATTGCCCCGTCCCGCATAGCCGTTTTCCATGACGATCAGCATGGGCTTCGCCTGCGCGGCGGCGATCAGGTTGTCCAGGATGAAATTGGCGCGACCCTGCGCGGTCCAGCCGCGCTCACTTTCTCCCGCGCCATGCTGGAGGTACAACACCGGGTATCTCGCTTTGGGATTGGCGTCGTAGCCGGGGGGCGTGTATACGAAGGCCCGGCGCAGTTGGCCAGTGGTTTTGGAACGGTACCAGTGCATGCGTACGTCACCGTGCGGGACGTCTTTCGGCTCGTAAAAATCGAGGGATGCATCGGGAACGTCGATGCCGCTCGATTGTTTCCCCCAGCCGAAATAGGTTTCCGAGTTGGGGTCATTGACCGGTACGCCGTCAACCAATAGCCAGTAGTAGTGAAATCCCGCCTGCGCGGGCCCGATGGTAACGGACCAGACGCCGTCGGCGGAACGCGTCATATCGAATGGTCCCTTGCCGAGGCCATTCGCGCCTCCGCCCGGCATCACTTGTACTTTTTGCGCCGAAGGAATTTTGACTTGGAACGTGACCCGGCGGTCCGGCAGAATTTGCGGATAGGAAGCGCCGCGCACATTGGATACCGCCGGCTGTTGCGCCGGCAGTATCCATGCGCTTAGCAGGAGGCTTGCTAAGCGGGGCAACACTATTGCAGCCCTTCGGCGATACCATCGCCATCGGTATCAGGGAAGTCCACCAGGAAGATCTGGCGGAAATCGTTGCCGGCCGCATCCTTCACCAGGACCCCTTCAGCGTTATAGGTGGGGACGCGGCGGTTGAATGCGAGACGCCGACCGTCGCGCGACCACACCAGCGCCTCCGGGGCGGGAACGCCCGTTCCGTGCCGGGTGATCCAGCGCATCTTGCCAAAGTCGGCCCCAGGTTTCACGCAGATGACGGCGACGCCATTGTCGCCGAGAACGGCCACGGAGTTGCCGGAAGGATGCCAACGCAATCCGCCGCTTGCGCCTCCAGGAATATTAGAAACCTGCACCGGGCGAAGTTGCGGGTCGGTACTCTCGTCGGAACCATTGGACGGGATAAGGAACACTTGCCGGGAGCCGTCCGCCGCTGCGGAGAAGTAGCCGATTCGCGTGCCGTCCAGCGATCCGCGTACGATTCCGGAGGCAGGGCCATTGGTCAAACGGCGAACTGTAAGGCCGGCCGGCGTTGTGGGGTAGGTGGTCTTGGTTCCTGAGTTTGCCGTGGTGACGTCGATGTTTTCCGGAATATCGACGACGAACAGTGACGACACTACTTTTCCATCCGCCTCCTTCACGTTTCCGATGAATGCCCGCATGAGTCCCTTTGCCCCGACCCAGGAATCGTCCGCCGCGCGTTCCAGATCCCCTGGTTTCGACAGCGCCGGCGGAACGACCTGCAACAGCAGCGCCGCCCAGTGGGAGGCCCCGCAGGGCGCTTTCGCGTGGGGAACCATGAAGCCGATCGTGCGGCCGTACTGTGTTTGCAGGGCATCGTCATACGTGAAGCCAATCCGCTTCCCGTCGGCCGTATATTCATGGCGGTGGGAGCCGCCGCGCAGCGCGCCGGGAGGGGTGATTTCCGACTTCACATCCCGGCAATCGACGAAGCGGATATCGCCCGCGCCATCGCCGGTGGCCACGCCGCCATGACGATTGGTCGCGCTGTAGAATCCGAGATCCGGAACCTCCCGGAGAAGCGGTCCATGGATGAACACGGCTTCGTCCGCAACCGGACTGAACGAAGCCGCCCCGAGCCCGGGCGCAGGCTGCGTGCCGGTTACCGAGGCGGGCGAATAGAGTAGGTTTTCGAGCCCGGTAGTGACCGACACCTTCATGATGGAGGTCCCATTGCCGATGCCGCCGCCAAACGTATCGCGCGTGTCATAGACCAAAAATCGGCCGTCTCGCGAGAAATTGTCATTGTTGTCGAGCAGCTTGCTAATGGGGGAGGCCGTGAGTTGCCACTCTCCGCCTTCGGTTTGCGCGGCGCCGGGGGCGCCAGTGAGTAGAAGTGCCAAGACCGCCGCCAATGGCGGTCTCAGCAGACGAGTCCATGTCATGGGAGCGTATCGTATGTGTTCCCGCTCGCATTGTCCAGCGCGATCCGGTTACCGTTCGCTATCGAGCATCCCCATCTGATGGGCATCGTAGCGGCTGCCCGCGATGTCGCCGGCCGGAATAGCGGCTTCGATCCGGGCGAGGTCATGAGGAGTAAGCTGTAGCGCGGCGGCACTGAGCGCATCCGCGAGTTGTGTCCGCTTGCGCGCGCCTACGACCGGGACAATGGAGCGATGCTGTGCTAGTACCCAGGCGATGGCGAGTTGCGCCGGGGAGACGCCGCGTTCGGCCGCCAATGTAGCCAGCGCGTCAATTAACGGCTGGTTACGATTCATGTTCTCTCCAGCAAAGCGCGGCAAATGCGCGCGGAAATCGTTGGGTCCGCTGGGGCGGGAGCCGCTGAGCAGTCCGCGTGAGAGGACGCCATACGCCGTAACCCCGATGCCGAGTTCCCACAGGGCCGGGAAGATGGCCGCTTCAGGCGTTCGGCTGATGAGAGAGTATTCGATCTGCAGATCGGCTACGGGGTGAATGGCGTGGGCGCGGCGAACGGTATCGACGCCCACCTCGGAGAGGCCGAGATGCCGGACATAACCGGCGCGAATGAGATCGGCGATGGCTCCGGCGGTATCTTCGATGGGAACGGACGGGTCCAGCCGTGCTGGACGATAGATGTCGATGTAGTCTACACCGAGCCGGGTGAGCGAATAGGTGAGGAAATTCTTCAGAGCCGCCGGCCGGCAATCGACGCCCGTCCAGCCTCCGCCGGGGGACCGCAGCGCCCCGAATTTGACGGAAAGCAGCACCTGATCGCGGCGGCCGCGCAACGCCCGGCCGAGCAACATCTCGTTGTGTCCGGTTCCGTAAAAATCGCCCGTATCGAGCAGGGTCACGCCGCCGTCAATGGCGGCGTGAATGGTGGCGATGCTTTCCGCATCCTCCGATTCGCCGTACATTCCGGACATTCCCATGCAGCCGAGGGAAAGGGCCGATACGGCAGGTCCAGCGGTTCCCAGTGTCCTTGTGTCCATACCGGCAGTGTAGGCGGCAATCTCCATTTCGGCAAGTAGGCACTTGCAAGTTCTATACTTACCGTTTGGTAAGTAAGAAAAACATGGCAAAAGACGAAGCGGACGCGCTGGCGCGGGAACTGTTGGGCCGGATTGCCGATAAGTGGACCTTGTCTGTGATCGATCTGCTGGGCGAGCAGGGCGTGCTGCGCTTCTCGCGTCTTGCCGGCGGGCTCCCGGGAATTAGCCAGAAGATGTTGACGAAGACGCTACGGGAGATGGAACGGGACGGGCTGGTGGAGCGGAAGGTTTATCCCGAGGTTCCGCCGCGCGTGGAGTACCGGTTGACGGCGCTGGGCGAATCGTTGGGGGAAGCAGCCTGTAGTATCTGGCTTTGGGTGGATAAGCACTTCCACGATGTCAGCCGCGCGCGCAAAGGCTTCGACCGCCGGAACACGAAATAGCTACTCCACCTGACGGACGCGTCCTGACGACGGTGCGCGCAGAACACCGGAGCGCGCGGCATGGCCGTACAGGGCGAGGGTAAGCGGTATGGGGGTCGTGTCGTAGTCCAGTTTGCGGAATTTGCCGGCGAGCAGCATGGATTGCCGTTCGACCACCTGGCCTTCCAACGCTACGGTGTAGATACGCTCGGGGTCCAATGTCAGTGCGAGTATTTTGTATCCATCCGGGCGCTTGGCGTCAAAGGTGTAAGAGAGGCCAGAGACTTGAACGAGGCGGCTTGCGCCGGGCGCATCGATGCGCGTCGGTTGGTCCTTCCGGGGATGTGGAATGTTGTCGTCCAGAATCTGTTGAATCTCGTGTCCGGTGAGGCGGACGGTGACGAGCAACTGGTCGAACGGCCGTGAACACTGCAGCAGATCGACGGCGTCTACCGTTCCTTTTGGTATCGGCAGGCCCCGGTAGGCCCATCCGCCGTAGAGAGCAATATCGGCTCCCGTGGCGGCCCGCATGGCATCCGCGATCCAGGAGCCGAGCGCTTTTTGCACGCCGCGCATGTCGAGCGCCTCGGGCGCAGTTGCCACGGGATGCGTGCGCCAGCCGAGTTCGCGCACTTCTACGGGTTCAAGCGTCGCGGTCCAGCCATGCACAATGCGCAGTTGTTGGCCGAGCGGAATAGGCGCGCTCCAGATCAACCTTCCGTTAACGGCGAGTGGGGTGGGCCGCGTCGTATCGATGAAGGTGGAGTCGGGCTGGAAGGTGAGTTCGGCAACGTTCGACAGGGTAAGATTAATGCGATTGCCGCCGGGCGCCTCGGCAACGATAGACGCCATTTTACCGGGTGTCGAGAAGACGTTCAGGCAGGTCCAGTAGGCGCAGCCGTGGAGCGGCGTATCGGTTTCGTAGACGTAGCGCCGCGGATGCGGGTCCTTTCGGTATTTGCCGAGCCAGGCGAAGACACGCGAAAAATCCTTGACGGCGCCGTTGTGCCCTTCGTTGGGCAGAGACTCGAGGACGGCCGTGCCCCCGAATTTGCGGATGCGTTCGACGCCGGCGGCGACGCCGCGATGGTAGAACTCATCGTCTTCGGCGCCCGCAATCCACAAGGTCGGAATGGTTGAGACGTTGCGCGCCAGCCAGGGATAGCTGTAGGCGGCGGCCAGGGGAGCGGCGGCGGCGAAAAGGTCCGGGTGGCGCATCGCGAGATAAGCCGCGCCAGTGCCGCCCATGGAATGTCCGGTGAGGTAGATGCGCGCCGGATCGATGGCGTAGCGGGAGCGGACTTCCCGCAAGACGCTTAGCACGTCGTGTTCCCCGATCCCCCGGTATTCGGTGACGCCGCGGCCGAGCGGGCTGACGACAATCATGCCATGCGCATCAGCGGCCTGCTTTAAGGAGACGAACTGGTATGGCTCCGCGTCGAAGAGGGTGTTCTCGTCGCCGCCGGTGCCGTGCATGGCGATGACCAGCGGAGCGGGGTCGGCGTGGCGCGGAGGGATATAGATGCGATACGGTTGCTCCGTGTTGTCGATGGGGGAGCGGTAGGTGAGGCGGAGATCCTGCGCGGCGGCGGAAAGTGCGAGGAGCAGACAAACCAGACGGAGCATGGGGAGAGGATAAACGATTTCCCTCATGGAGAAAGCCGCTCCTCCCGGCGAGCGGCCTCTTTCCTTGCGATGTACCGCGGTTAGCCGCGGCGGGTGTGGCGGGAGAGGAACGCAATACCGGCGATGCCGAGCGACATCAAGGCGTACGTTGATGGCTCGGGGACTTGGCCGCCGGGCGCGCCGCCGCCGGTGGAGGCGGTGATGACGCCGCTTGCCGAACTGTTGCAGGGCGAGCCGATGATGCAGGAAACGCTCTGGTAGCGAAGCACCGCGTTGTCGAGCGTGAACGAGGAGATATTGCCGCTGAAGTAGAGCGTTGCCGCTCCGCCGCCGCTGTCGCCGGTCCACACGCCGCCGCTGCCGCCGCCGGGACAGTTGGCGGCGGTGAAGCAGACTTCCACCGTGCCGATGCCATTGGGTTGATTGGCGTTGATGACCACCGTGTCGTATGTGCCGGTGACCTGGTTCAGGCCGGTGGTCAGAATGGTGGGCGTGGTGTCGAAAGCGAAGTTGGAGATGCGGCTGGTGAGAATGACCGGAAACAGGGACGTGTTTTCGATCAGGTAGTTCATTGTAACTTTGGTTGCGGCTTGACCACCGACGGTTGTGGACGTGAACACGAAGTTGGAGAGCGTCACCTCGCCGGTTAGGCCAGGGATCGTCGTGTTGTTGTAGAACCCGTTGAAGTCCAAAGTGAGGGTGCTTCCGGAGGCTACGGTCAGCGGGGCAGCCAATGTGGGCAGCGCGGCGCAAAGGGCGGCAATCAGACCGCTGAGCATAATAGATTTTCGGGTGGTCATGAATAAAGGGTGGAACGAAGAGAGGTACCGCGGAGCGTTACTTCTGGCCTGTTTTGCAGTAGTCCGGTAATGGGCCGGAACCAGCCCTGGGAGTGAGTACGGCGGTACTGGCGGAACGGAGAGCGAGGCGGTCAGGCAGAGAGCAATGCCGGCAGCAGATCGCCAGTTGGGCCGCGGAGAGCCACTGTGACGTTGCCCGAGTAGGGTGTGTCGTCTACATTGATTTCAATGGTCTTAGCGCCGCCGTCGCGTGCGATATCGATGAGACCGGCTGCCGGGTGCACCTGCGCCGAAGTTCCCGCAATCAGTAGTACCTGCGTACCATGTGCCGCCCGTTCGGCGGCCTGCCACACAAGGCGCGGAAGCGTCTCGCCAAACCAAACGACGCCCGGGCGCAGCATGGCCCCGCAATCCGGGCAGGACGGAATCCCCGAATATGCGGTGTTCTTGTCGACGCGCTGGTAGATGCACGCGGTGCAGCGGGAGAGCCAGATATCGCCGTGGACCTGCAAGACGTGCCGTGAACCAGCGCGGACGTGCAGACCGTCGACGTTCTGGGTGATCAGCGTGAATTGGGGAACGCGGCGCTCCCACTGCGCGAGCGCCCAGTGTCCCGGATTGGGGACCGCCTCTGCGATGCGGGCGCGCCGCCACAGGTACCATTCCCAGACCAACTCCGGGTTGCGTGCGAATGCCGCCGGCGTGGCAAGATCTTCCGGACGATAGTTGCGCCAAAGGCCGCCTGGCCCGCGGAATGTGGGGACGCCGCTTTCGGCCGAAACGCCCGCTCCCGTCAGGACCGCAATCCGGCTTGCCGCCGCGATCAGCTGCCTCGCCTGTTCAAGCGGCGTCATTCCTCCGGGGGAAGCACGGCAACAAACTCGCCAATTACCTTAAATTCATCGGGCGCCAGGTTCCACTCTTGAAATTCCGGATTTAAGGGAATCATGCGAATGGTCTGGTGTTCCCAACTGCCGTCTTCCTGTACCCGCTTTTCGCTTCGATAGACCTTTACGGTGAACTGGGACGTGGAATCGAACGAACCCAGCTTTTCGATCAGCAGCTTCTGTCCGTTGCGGCTCCCGCCGCCATGCGGACGAAACAGGCACAGGCTGCCATCGGGGATCAGCGGTTCCATGGACCGGCCCACCACCCTGGCCGCGAACATGCCGCGCGACAGCCGCACGCCCGGCGGCGGATCCACGGAGCCCACGTACTCGCCCGGCGTCTCCGCTTCCTCACTCAAATATCCTGCCGCCGCGCGCAACTGCACGACAGGTATCGCCCCCCCACTGTTGACATTTTCGCGGTACAAACGGCGCAACCGCGCCTCCGGGTCCGACGCCATCGTGGTCTGTACATCCGTGGTGCGCACGACGCCCGAAAAACACTGCTGGATATAAGCCAGGGCCTCCGCGGCCCCGTGTTCCGCCGCCAACGACTCCAATAACGATTCCAGGTCCGTCAGCAGTTCCGACTCTTCCAGTTGGAACGAATCCACATCCTGCCGGACCTTGACGAACAGCTGGTTCGCCTCCCGGTCGAGAAGAATGACGCCCGCATTTTCCCCGGGAAGTCCGGGCACATGGATCTCTAGGATCACATAGTCCACGGGGCGCATCTGGAGAGCGGTGGGCATGAACGTGTAGAAGGCTTATCGGTACCGTCTAACGAAATCTTACTTCGGCTTTACTTCAGGAGCAAACGGATAGTAGCCCTTGCGCGCCCGTACCGTCACGTTGGGCAGTTGTACGGAGACGCGGATGCTGCGGAATACCTTGGGTTGATCGGCATTTTCCGGCACATAGCGAATAATGTACTGCGTGGTAACTTCGCCCGCCGTGTTGGCGACCGCGCGGAACATACCCTTGGCGATCTCGGACGCATAGCCGCCCGTGCCCACTTTCAGCGCATAGTTGCCTTCATCGGAGGGCGTGGAGAGATATCCGGAAACGTCCTTATACAAACCCTGCAACGGGTATTCCACGCGGCCGCCCGTCTCTTCTGCCAGCCGCAGTAGATTCTTTTCGCCCACTGTGTTGAACCCAAACGCAACGGTCGACACGCCGTAAATCGTCACCAGATTGCGCTGAGCGATTTCCACCACTTCGTCCAACGTCTTCTTGCTGGCGTTGTCGTGCCCGTCGCCGATGACGACAATCACGCGCCGCGGTTCCAACGGTTCGCCTTTCACTAGGCTGCGCGAGGTGCAGGCGGTGTAAATGGCATCATAGAGCGCCGCGCCGCCTCCCGGTTTCAGCTTCCGGATGCGGTCGGTAATTTTCGAGGAGTCCTGCGTCGTGTTGACCGCCAGCTCCGCGTCATTGCCGTAAGTGATCAGGTAGCCGGAAAACCGCTTGTCATCGTCTGGAATCAACGCCAATGCCAACTCGATGGCCGACTCCTGGTAATTCTTCCAGTGCAGGCGGCTGGCGTTGGAAAGATCGAGCAACAGGCCAACAACAACCGGTTGATTCCGCTCGCGGCTGAAATAAGAGATCTTCTGCAATTTGCCTTCGTCGTAAATCTTGAAGTCTTCCTGATTCAAGTCCGACACAAATTTACCCTTGGCATCGGTCACCGTCACTGGGACGATCACCTCGTTCACGGAGACGGCAATGGTATCCGAAACAGGTGACGACTGTTGAGCAAACAGGGCGGAGCCGGCAAGACACTGAAGGAATGCGGAACGGCGCATAGCTAAATTATAAGGGTCGCGGCGGCTGCCGCGACCCGGGATGGTTGGTAAAGTTTCACGAAGGCTAATTTTCCGGAGCCGCCGTGGGACGCTTTTTGAGCTTCGGACGCTCATCTTCATCCTCTTTCGGCTTCTTGCCGTCTTCATCCGGATCTACCGGACCGGTCGTGGACCCTGGAGCCCGGCGTAGGCGGGGCCGGTTCGTATCGGTATCGTCGCCCTTGCGACGGTTCAACAAAGAGGCCAGCCGTGACTTTACTTCGTGGAACTCGGAAGTCGTCACCACATATTCGGGCTTGGCTTCCAACAACTCTTGGATATTCTTCTGCGCGGTCTCAATCCGGTCGTCCGTCAGCGGATGGGAGGAAAACACCTTGGCCATGGTGCCGGGTTTGCGTTTTTCCAGCGACTGGAGCTTTTCGAAAAAGTCCACGAATGCGGTCGGATCGTAACCGGCCTTGTACAGGTACTGCAGTCCCAGCAGGTCCGCTTCCCGTTCGAAGCCGCGGGAGAACGCCAGGAAGCCCATGGGGACCAGGATGCTGGCGCCCTGCCGGATGCCGTACCCGGCCCAGCCGCCCATGAAGATCAGCGGGATGGTGGCCAAGTTGGCAATCTGTCCGCGCGTCGCCTGCTTCGTGCCATGCCGGGCCGCAATGTGCGCGATTTCATGCGCCATCACGCCGGCTAGTTCCGATTCACTCTCCGCTTTCAGAATCAGGCCCGTGTTGACAAAAAAGAAGCCGCCGGGCAGCGCAAAGGCGTTTACCTCCTCGCTGTCGATCACCTTGATCGATACAGGCACCTTCGTGTCGGAGTTCCGTACCAGATTTTGGCCGACGCGATTGACGTACTCCGCGATCACCGGATCGTCTACAATCTTCGCTGACCGCTCGATTTCCTGGGCTAAGCCTTTACCAAGTGCGATTTCCTTCTCAATCGAGTAGAAATTCGTGCCCTTGCCGACGTCGCGTTCGCCGATCGCATCCACGTCCTTCTTCGCCGGCTTCTTCTTCCCGCTGGTTTTGGCCTTTTCGTCCGCCTTTTTGTCGTTGTCTTTGGTTTCCTCGGCGACGGCAGGCACGCTGGCCAAAGCGATGGCAACGGCGGCCGTTAACGGTAGATGGAGCAGGTGTTTCATGTGACTCCTTGGGAAAGTTGCCCTCATTATAGCGCTGACGCTCACCGGGAACAGTGTCGCCCTACAGGCTCACTTCGTGTTACGCATAAAGAATAGGATGGGTTTCGAAACAGTGGAAGAAACTTTGTGGGAACGGCATCGTGACGCCTTTCCAGTCACGAAAAATCTAATTTACTTGAATCACGCGGCCGTTTCCCCCGTCTGCCGTCCGGCCGCTGCGGCGATGCGTTGGCTGGCCTCCGATGCCGAGGAGTTCGGTTCGCTCCACTACGACAAATGGATGGCTTGTTACGAAGGGCTCCGCGTGCAGGCGGCAACGATGTTACACGCCGATGCGCGGGAAATCGCAATTGTCAAAAACACTTCGGAAGGGATTGCGACCATCGCCCTGGGCCTCGATTGGCGCCCCGGCGACCGGATTGTTGCTTTTCACGACGAATTCCCCGCGAATCAGTATCCGTGGATTCGCTTGGCCGAGCGCGGCGTCACCATCACCTGGCTCCGTCCGGATGCCCCGCTCGAAAAGATTGAACAGGCGGCCCGCGGCGCCCGCCTGTTGGCTATCTCCTTTGTGCAGTTCCTCTCCGGCTATCGGTGCGACCTCGACGCGATCGGTGAAATCTGCGCGCGCCATGGCGTCTTCTTCTTTGTCGATGCCATCCAGGGTCTCGGCGCGTTTCCGCTCGACGTCCGCAAAGCCCGCATTCATGCCGCCGCCGCCGACGGTCATAAATGGCTCACTGGACCCGAAGGCTGCGGCATTCTCTACATTCAGAAAGATGTGCAGGATCAAATTGATCCCGTCGAATTCGGCTGGACCAACGCCGCCTCCCATGCCGACTACGGCAGCCGCGACATGACGCTCCGCCCCGACGCCGGCCGCTATGAGCCCGGTACGCTCAACACCATCGGCTGTTTCGGCCTGGAAGCCGCGTTCCGGTTTCTCAATGAGGTCGGTGTGGCCAATATAGCCCCGGCCGTGCAGTCGCTGGCGGATCAGGCGGCCGAGGGCGCACTCGCCAAGGGCTACGAACTGCTCGCGCCTCGCACTCCGTCTACCGGCGCCGGCATTGTCTCCATGCGCAAAGCGGGCATCGATTGCCGCGTCATCTGGAAAAACCTGAAAGACAAGGGGATTATCACGGCCCCGCGCGCCGGGTGGCTCCGCGTTTCTCCCCACTTCTACATCAGTCCGGCAGAGATTGCGGCGTTTGTGGAAGCGTTGCCGTAGGAGGCCGCAGCGCGGTATGGGCCAAGGTAGCGCCCAGAATCACCGCGCCCCCGGCCAGTGACAATGCTCCCGGCCGCTCTCCGTGTACAAGGAACGTCCACACCGGGTTCATCGCCGGTTCCAGCAGAATCAGCACGCTAGCCTCAAACGCCGGCACCTGTCGTACGCCGCGCGTCATGCAGAAATAGGCCAGCCCAATTTGAAAGCAGCCCAGGTATAACAGCGCCGCCACGTCGGTAGCCGGGGGCGCCGTTATCGGCCAGGCGAACGGCAGCGCCGCCGCGAATGCCAGCAAATTGCCGGCGCTCACCACGGGCAGGGAACTGCTTCCCGGCTCCTTGCCCAGGCTCCGCAACGCGGTGACCGTCAGCGCCCATGTGCACCCCGTTGCCGCCGCCAGCGCATTCCCCAATGCCGGATCGGGAGCCAACGCCGATGCGCCGGGAGCGTCCAGAAAGAACAGCGCCATACCGGCCGCCATGACGGCGCCCAGCAAGTAGTCGCGCCTGGTATTTGGCTCTTTCAGCACGAGCGGCCCAATCGCCAACAGATAGAAAGGGGCCGTCGCCTGCAGGAAAATCGCATTCGCCGCCGTTGTCAGCTTCGTTGCCAAGACGAACAAAATCAACGTTGCCGCGTAGGCCACCGACGCTACCCAAACTCTTGCCGAGCCCAACCGCCTTGCTTCCGGCAGCACCGCCAGCAGCACAACAGCCGCCACCAACGACCGCAGGCTCGCCACCTGCCAACTCGTCAGCGTCGTTGACTTAATCGCCGCGCCCCCGGTCGAAAACAGGAGTGCCGCCGCCAGCACATAGAACCGGTGCTTCACGATTTCCCGTCCGTCCGCTTCGGCATCGCCTCATGTACCCGTTCCCGGAAACGCCCCCGCAGCGACCCCGCCAGATTCACCGACCCATCGCCAAACTTGTCCCGCAACGTATCTGCCGCCGACAGAACCTTCTTCAACTTTTCGTTCCGTTCTCCGTCCAGCAGATTCAGTTGGCCCTCGGTCAATTCGAATCCCGACGTCTGCACGCCAATCAACCGGATCTCCCGCCCTTTCGTCCAGTGCCGCTGGAATAGTCCCCGCGCCGCCTGGAAAATCTCTGTATCCAGTTGTGTCGGCTCGTTCAAAGAATGCGCCCGCGTGAATGTCGAAAAGTCGGAATACCGGAACTTGATCTGCACCGTCCTCGCATACAATCCGTACTCCCGCAGCCGCCGCCCTACCTTCTCGCTCATATGCGCCAACGTCGATTCCAACAGTTCCTGATCCGCCGTATCGTTCAGAAACGTGTGCTCGTGGCTCACCGACTTCGGGTCTTCCTCCTGCCCCAGCTCTTTCTCAAACCACGATCCCGCGTCAAGCCCGTGCGCCTTGCCGGCAAGCGCCAACCCAAACTTCCCAAATCGCTCCCGCAGAAACCGATCATCCAGCCGCGTAAGGTCGCCAACTTTGTAGATCCCCAAATCCTGCAAATTTTT
The DNA here is from genome assembly GCA_035714175.1 of Bryobacteraceae bacterium. Taxonomy (GTDB): domain Bacteria; phylum Acidobacteriota; class Terriglobia; order Bryobacterales; family Bryobacteraceae. Next base: position 31,536 of record DASTML010000132.1, read on the forward strand.
CTCCGCCACCTTGCCGATTCCCGGAACCTTGCGGATCGAGAGCGGAGCCAAAAAGGCGGCCTCCGCTCCAGGAGGAATCCACAACACCCCATTCGGCTTCGCCTGGTCCGAAGCGACTTTCGATACCAGCCGCGCCGTGGACACGCCAATGGAGTTGTTCAGATTTGTCGCCGCCTTGATTGCCTCGTGCAGTTTATGCGCCGCCTGCATCGGCGGTCCGTGCAGCCGTTCCGTACCCGTCATGTCCAGATACGCTTCATCGATCGACGCCATCTCCACCTTCGGCGTGAACGTCTCTAAGACGGCCTTCACCTTGCGCGAATACAGCTGATACCGTTCCCGCGTTCCGTCCACGAAGATCGCCTGCGGGCAGAGCGCGGCCGCTGTCCGGAGCGGCATCGCCGAGTGCACGCCGAATTTCCGCGCCGCGTAGGAGGCTGCCGACACCACCCCGCGTTCATGCCCCTTGCCTCCCACAACCACCGGCTTGCCCTTCAGCGATGGGTCATACAACTCCTCCACCGAGACGAAGAAGGCGTCCATGTCAATGTGGAATATCGTGCGCACCGACCCACTAACTAGGATAATCCGCGCCGTTCCTTCGGCAGCCGGATGCGGAACGCTGTTCCTCCCGGCCCGGACGACAATAGCCGCAACGATCCGCCGTGCAGCGCCGCAATCCACTGCGCGATCGATAGGCCGAGTCCGGACCCGCCCGCCTGCCGCGTCCGCGCTTTGCTCACACGGTAAAAACGATCGAAGATATGCGGCTGGTCCGCTTCCGGAATTCCGGTTCCCGTATCGATAATGTCCAACTGCCAGTCCTCGCCGTCCGGCGCGAGCGATACCGTCACGGAACCTCCGGGCGGCGTATGCCGGATGGCGTTGTCCAGCAACGCCAGCAGCAACTGCCGGATCAATCCTTCGTCGGCCGTAATCGTGCAGTCCTGCACCGGCGGAAACCGTACCGATACTCCCAACGGTTCCGCGATTACCCGCGCCGCCCGCACCGCTTCGGCCGCCACCTCTTCCAGATAAAACGGCGCAATCGCCGGTTCAAACGCTCCGGAGTCCACCTGGGCAAGCAAAAACATATCCTGCACAATCCGTTTTAACCGCCGGAGCTGCTCCGTTACGATTCGCAGCGCTTCCCGGTACTCTTCCGTCGTGCGGGGCGCACCTTCCAGATTCACCTGCGCCGCCGTCAGCGCCACCGAAAGCGGCGTGCGCAGTTCGTGCGACGCATCGGCCATGAACCGCCGCTGGTCGTCGAATGAACGGTTCAGGCGCCCCAACAGTTCATTGAACGTCCCCGCCAACTGGCCCAACTCGTCGTTCGCGTTCGCCACCGCCAGCCGCTGGTGCAGGTTCTGCGAAGTGATCCGGTTCACTTCGCCTGTCATCGCCACAATGGGCTCCAGGTTCCTCCGCGCCAGGATATAGCCGCCCACGGACGCAAACAACACGCCCAAGGGCACGCAGAGATACAAAACTCGGCGTACGCCGGCCAACTCCTCTTCCAGTGTCCGCGTCGATTGCGCCACCACAACGCGGTAGGCTCCCTGGAACGCAGGCACGGGGGCGTCCATTACATACGTGCGGAACTCTCCCCGTTCGTGAAAGCCCGGCTCCATGTCCGGCCCCGCCCCGTCCCAACCCTCCGTTCCCGGCTTGCGCGCCACCTCCCGTGTGCCTGCGAAAACGCCAATCGACTGCCGTCCAAAGGAAACCTGGTGCATCGTCTGCAGTACTTCCCGGATCGAAGGCTCCCCAGCCTCTCGTCCGTTATGCTCTTCCAGTTCGTGGTTTACCGACATTGCCGTCACCTCGCCCGCCGCGCGCAGCACGCCGTCGAACCGGTCGCGCTCGCTCCGTGCCAGCAGGGAATAGACGCCCAGGCTGAACGCCGCCAGCAGCACCGTCAACGCCCCCACCCACCACAGCGTGAGCCGTAGCCGGAACGAGTTACGCATCGGCTTCTCCTGCCGCGGCCAGCCGGTACCCCTCGCCGCGCCTTGTATGCAGCAAACGCGGTAGGCCCGGCAGGTCCACCTTGCGCCGCAGCCGCTGTATGTACACCTCAATCAGGTTGGAAAACGGATCGTACGCCTCATCCCACACATGCTCGGAAATCTCTTCGCGGCCCACCACCGCGCCCTGCCGCAGCGCCAGATACTCCAGCAACGAGTATTCCTTGCCGGTCAGTGCAATCGCCGTGCCGTCGCGCGTCACCGTATGGGAATGCGTGTTGATTTCCAGATCGGCCACCCGCAGCACCGTCTCTCGCAGCACTGGCGCGCGCCGCAGCAACGCTCGCATCCGCGCCAACAGTTCGTTCAGGTCGAACGGCTTGGCCAGGTAATCATCGGCCCCAGAATCCAGCCCCTGAATCCGGTCCGCGGTATCGCCGCGCGCCGTCAACATCAGAATGGGAGCGGCGGAACCCATAGCCCGTATTTCCCGGCAAACCGTTAACCCGTCCTTGCCCGGCAGCATCAGGTCCAGCAGGATCAGATCATACGAGTTGACGCACGCTTTCTCCACCGCGGCGTCTCCGTCGCCGGCCACGTCCACGGCATACGACCGCTCCCGCAACCCGCGCGCCAACTGCGTGGCGGCGTCGGGTTCATCTTCAACCAGCAGTACTCTCATCCGGGCCTTCTACTTGTAGTGTAGGGGGACGTCCGGCAAACCAGGGATACAGGAGCGGCAGCATATAGAGCGTCAGCAGCGTCGAGGTGATTAATCCGCCGATCACCACCGTCGCCAAAGGCCGCTGCACCTCCGCGCCGATGGCCTTCGAAAATGCCATCGGCACAAAGCCCAGGCTGGCCACGAACGCCGTCATCAAAACCGGCCGCAGCCGCATGGAAGCTCCTACTTCCACCGCGTCCTGCATCGCCATGCCATCGTCTCGCAGCCGGTTGATATAGCTCACCATCACGATCCCGTTCAATACCGCCACGCCGAACAGCGCGATAAAGCCGATGGACGCCGACACATTCAGGTTGAGCCCCCGCAGCCAGAGCGCCGCAATACCGCCCACCAGCGCGAACGGTACATTGAATAGGATTAACAGGCTCTGCCGCGCCGAGCCGAACGTCGCAAACAACAACCCGAAAATCACCGCCACCGACACCGGCAGAACCACCATCAGCCGCTTCGACGCCCGTTCCTGGTTCTCAAACTGCCCGCCCCATTCGATCGTGTAGCCCGGAGGCAACGGCATCCTCTGTCGAATAGCCGCCTGCGCCTGCGTTACGAAACTGCCCAGGTCCGTCCCGCGCACATTGGTCTGGACTACGATACGCCGCTGGCCTTTCTCGCGCGTCACCAATTCCGGCCCGCTCTCGGTCTTGATCTCCGCCACCTGGTTAAGCCGCACTTGTTCGCCGCCCGGAGCCTGGAGCAGCAGATTGCCCAGGCTGGTCAGATCCTTGCGGTAAGTCTCCGGAAGCCGGACCGTAATCGGCACGCGCCGCTGGCCTTCCACGAGTTCCGAAACCGGTACGCCGCCCGTCGTCGAATCCAGCAGTTCCTGCACATCGGTCACGTTAAGGCCCACTCGCGCCAAAGCCGCGCGGTCCACCCGCACATGCAACTCAGGAATCCCGGATAGGATCTCCGCCTGTGTGTCCGCCGCGCCGGGTATTGTATTCAGAATTGCCAACGCCTGGCCGGCCAACTGTTCCAGCTTCTGCGAATCCTCGCCAAAAATCTTTACGGCCACATCGGCTTTGATGCCGGAGATAACCTCGTCCAGCCGCATTGCCATGGGCTGCGTGAAGTTATAGGACACGCCTTTAATCCGTTCCAGCCGTTCCGCCATACGGTCAATCAATGCTTCCTTGGTGTGTGCGGTGGTCCACTCTTCGTGAGGCTTCAGCAGCACGTACACGTCCGCTTCATAGACGCCCATCGCCTCCGTGGCCACGTCCGGCCGCCCCAGTTTCGAGACCACGCTCACCACTTCCGGAAACTCCAGCACAGCCTTTTCCACGCGCTCGCTGATTGCGACGGATTCCGTCAGCGATATGCCCGGCAGCTTTCGCGTAGTAATCAGCAGGGAACCCTCGTCCAGCTTCGGCATAAATTCCGTGCCGAGATAACCCAGCGAGCCCAGCGCCGCCGCTACCATCAGTGCACCGGCCGCCAGGACGAACGAACGCGCGCCGAATGCGCGTTGCAGGGAGCGCAAATAGGCCTGCCGGAACCGTTCATACCAGCCGCCGTGTTCCTCCGTGATTTTGCCGTGCAACGTGAAGGACGCCAGCACAGGAACCAGCGTCACCGAAAGCAAGAGGGATCCGGCCAAAAGCGATATCACCGTAATCGCCATTGGCCGGAACATGCGGCCTTCCAGTCCTTCCAGCGCCAGGATGGGCAGGTAGACCGCAATAATGATGGCAACCGCAAAAACAATAGGCCGCGCCACTTCCCGCGCCGCCAAACGCACAGTCTCCCGTACCGTGCGGTGTTCGCGGTCCGCCAGATGCCGCATCGAGTTCTCCATCATAACGACCGCCGCATCCACCACCATGCCGAAGTCAACCGCTCCCAGGCTCATGAGGTTGGCCGAGACGCCGAACATCGTCATGCCCCAGAACCCGAACAGCATCGAAAGCGGAATCACCAAGGCAACGATCAATGCCGCGCGCACGTTGCCCAGAAAAAGCAGCAGTACTGCCACTACCAGCGCCCCCGCTTCCGCCAGGTTCCGGCCCACCGTATGCATCGTTCCGTTGATTACGGTGGATTGGTCGTAGAAAGGAACAATGCGTATGCCCGGCGGCAGGGAGAGCGTCGCCAGTTTCGCTTTCACTCGGGTGATGACGTCGCGCCCGTTTTCGCCTTTCAGCATGATCGCCATGCCGGACACCGTCTCGCCGTGGCCGTCTCGCAGCGTGGCCCCCTGCCGGGGCATCGCGCCGAAGTGCAGCGAGGCTACGTCCCGCACCAGCACCGAGGCGCCGCCGCGCGCCAGCAGGACAATCCGGCCTATCGTATCCAGGTCGTCAATTCTCCCCAGCCCGCGAACCGTGTACTGCTCCTCGCCGTGTTCAATGAATCCGCCGCCGAAATTGCGGTTGTTCTCCTGGATACGCTGGAACACGTCGCGTAGCCTCAATCCGTAGCGTTGCAATGCCTTGGGATCTACCTCCACCACAGCCTGCCGCGTCTCGCCGCCCCACGTGTTTACTTCATTCACACCGGGTATGGTGCGAAGTTGGTGCCTAATATTCCAGTCGTGCACCGTTTTGCGGTCCATCAGGCTCTGTGGACCGTCCACGGTGTATTGGAATACTTCCCCGAACGCCGTCGCCACCGGTCCCAACCCCGGCTCCAGTCCCTGTGGCAGCCGCGTTCTCGCCTCCTGCAGCCGTTCATTCACCAACTGGCGCGCGAAGTACGTATTTACCGAATCATCGAAGATTACGGTGATAATCGAAAGGCCCAGCTTGGACATGGACCGGATACCTTCCGTTTTCGGAAGTCCCATCAGTGCTGTTTCCAAGGGGAACGTTACCAATTGCTCCACCTCGGTCGGCGGAAAAGCGGGAGCTTCGGTAATTACAACCACCTGGTTGTTCGTCAGGTCCGGGAACGCCTCAATGGGGACGTGCCCCGCCAGGTACAATCCGCCGGCGCACATCAGGAGCAGCGCTGTCAGCGTGAGCCAGCGATTGTTCAGCGCAAAATCGATGACCGGCGTCACTCGCCCGCACCTTTCATCCGTTCGCTTTTCAGCAGAAAGGCGCCCTTCACCACAATGGCCTCGCCGGCCCGCAGGCCGTTGGAGATTTGCGTATACCCTGCCTGGCTGCCCGAAGTCTCCACCTTGCGCGGCTCAAAAGCGCCCGCCGCGTTTTTCACGAACACTACGGTCGCCCCGTCTAGTTGTTGAATCGCGGAATCCGGCACTACCAGGATGGGTGCGGCCGCTGTGCCGGCAATCTCTGCGCTGGCAAACATTTCTGGCTTCAACCGGCCGTCTGGATTGGGGACCGCTACCCGTACCGGCAGGGTTCGCGTCGTCACCTCCAGCCGCTCGCCCAGTTTCAATACGCGCCCGGGAAAAGTCTCTCCTGGGTATGACTTCACGGTCACCCGGACCGTCTGCCCGACGCGGACCCCAGCCAGATCGGCTTCATTCACGGAGGCGATCATCCACAGGGAGCGCAGATTGCTAATGGTAAAAACGTGGCTGCCCGCTGTCACCACGCTGCCCACCGTCGACATGCGGTCCGTCACCGTGCCGCCAAACGGGGCGCGAATGGGGATCTGGGATTGAGAAGAATCGTCCAGCGGAATCTCCAGGAATTCGGTGAGATGCGTCTTCTCTTTCTCAATATCGATCTCCGCCGTCGCCACCGCGTGTTCCGTGTTGCGTAATTCGGTCTCGGCGGCCTCCAACTGTTCGCGGGACGCTGCTTTCAGGTCGAACAATCGTTGCGCGCGATCCCGGACACGGCGTGCGTGATCGCGCAGGATCTTGCGGCGCTCCAGTTCGTCCAGGTTTTGCCGGTACGTGGCGCGCGTGTTGTGCACATCGTCGCTGTGCATCCAAGCCAATACGTCGCCCGCTTTCACTGGATCGCCGGTCTTGGCGAGAACCTGGGTAATCTTGCCCGATGTCAATGCGCCCACCATCCAGGTTGCGTCCTCATTCACGGCCAGGTGGCCGTTGGCGAGAATCGGACCGGAAGGCGGCTGAGAAGTCACCTGGCCCATCCGTATTCCGTTTTCGCTTTCGGATGCCGCCGTAGCCTGCGGGGACTCGGTGGTGGCGGCCGGCGAGGGCGCGGTTGGCGGTTGGCGGCTGCAACCGGCCAGTAGAAGGATGGAAAGAAAGCCAACTAGTTTCATCGCAGCAGTCCCAGCGCCGAACGGAGTTCCACGGCGGCAATTTGAAATTCGGTGAGAGCCCGGTAGTAGAGCAAATCGGCGTCAATCCGGCTCCGCTCGGCGTCCAGCAGGCGCAAGAGGTCCGTGCCTCCTTCGCGGTAGGCCGCGTTGGAGATACGCGCAATTTCCACCGCGCGGTCCCGGACGGCCGGCAGCGTGACGGTCACCAGCGTTCGCCGGTTTTCATAGGTGGCCAGTGCGGCCTCCGCTTCGGCCCGTGCCGTGCGCAGCGTGGCGCGCTCCAGGGCGCCCGCGGCCGTTACGTCGGCTTCGGCGGCCGCAATATTGCCCTGGTTCCGGTTGCGGAACGGCAGGTTGATCTGGACGCCCGCAATCAGCGTGTCGTAGCCGTTGGTTCGTTTGTAGCCGCCAAGGATTTCCGGGTCCGGCCTTGCATTGGCGATCTGCAACTGCACGTTGGCCGCCGTTGCCAGGGATACGGCCCGCGCTGCTGCCACATCGGGCCGGTCCTTCACGATATCCAAGGGCGCGTTGACGTCAGTTGTTTGCTCCAATCGATCGCCGAACGTCGTATCCGGCCGGTCCGGGATTCCCATTTCCCGGAATAGCCGGATGCGAGCCGTCACCGCTTCTTGTTGGGCCGTGCGGTAGGCGGCCCGCATGCGTTCAGCTTCCAACTGCACGCGAAGGAAGTCCACCTCCGCCATCGCGCCTTCCTTCACCCGATCCTGGTGGTACTGCACCGTGCGGTCAAAGTTTTTTAGGTTCTCTTGAAAGGCATCCCGGTAGCGCGCCGCGCCAGCGGCCGTCCAGTAGGCGGCGCCGATGCGCGCCGCAATCTGCCAGCGTAGTGCATCCCGCTCGGCGGCGGTCCGCTGCACCCCGGCCTGCGCTGCTTCGGTCCGGCGGGTTCGTTTTCCGCCTGTTTCGACCACCTGCGAGGCATAGAAGAACGAGTCTGCATCCCGCGCGTACACAAAGGAAGGATTGCTCCAAACGCGTGAATTCTCCGATTGCAGGAAAAGCCGGGGGTTCGGCTTTAGAGACGCCTGTGTCCGCAATCCCTCCGCGCCGCGGATCTTGGCGTCAGCCGCCTGCAGCAGCGAATGCGCGGCCAAGCCTTCATCCAGCGCCTCCTGAAAGCTCAGCGAGTACGCCGCCGCGGCAAAAACAAGAGAAATGGCAACCCGAAGTGGTAACACGTTCGAGAACAGAATAAAGAAACAAACCTAAACGCAGGATGAACGCGGATCAGTTCGCACGCCGCGCGAGTGCGAAACGCGGAATCCCCGCGAGGTCGCTATGGACTTCCACGCCATCCCATTCCCGCAAAAGCTCTTGAATCGCCGGGGATTGCCCAAATCCAAACTCGAACGCCAGCAAGCCGCCCGGCCGCAGCACGCGCGCCGCATCGGGAACCAGCCGCCGGTAAGCATCCAAGCCGTCCCTGCCGGCAAACAGCGCCCCTTCTGGCTCCCATTCCCGTACTTCCGGCGCAAGTGTCGCGCGGTCACTCTCGGGGACGTAGGGGGGATTGGACACAACCGCGTCCAGCGAAGCCGGCGCAAAGGCCTGCACTAGGTCTCCTTGTGCCAGTAACACCGGGGCGCGCAATGTGTCCACATTCCGTGCGGCAATCCGTAGCGCATCGGCGGAGATATCCGTTCCAAACAACTGCGCACGCGTTTCCAGCGCCAGCGTGGCGCAAATACAACCGCTGCCCACGCCTACATCGAGCACGCGCTGGCCCGGTTGCAGGCGGGTCACCAGAGTCTCTACCAGGAGTTCCGTTTCCGGGCGGGGAATCAAAACGCCGGGTGCGACATAAAAGACCCGTCCATAGAACTCTTGCCTCCTGGTCACGTACTGCGTTGGCTTTCCCTGCACGCGTTCATGCAGATAGCGGCCAAAGTGAATACGCGCCGTATCGCCGAGTTCGTCTCCGGAGTGCGAAATCAAATACACCCGTTCCTGCCGAAGCGCGTGGGCCAGCAAAACCTCCGCGGTCAAACGCGCTGCCGGAACGCCAGAGTCGTTAAGAAGCTTTTCGCCCTGCGCTACTGCCGCTTTTAGCGTCATCCTCAGCCTGTTGCTTCAGCCGTTCGGCGTTGTAGAAGGTGGTCAGCCCATCGATGAATGGATCGAGCTTGCCTTCCATCACCAGGTCCAATTGGTGAAGGGTCAGGCCGATACGGTGGTCGGACACGCGATTTTGCGGGAAATTGTAGGTGCGGATCTTTTCGCTCCGGTCGCCGGAGCCCACCATCTTTTTCCGCTCGGCGCCAATGGCTGCCTGCTGCTTCTCCAACTCCAATTCATACAGCCGGGAGCGCAGCACGCGCATACCCTTTTCCCGGTTCTTGATCTGCGATTTTTCGTCCTGGCAGGAGACCACGGTGTTGGTCGGCAGGTGGGTGATGCGGACCGCGGAATAGGTCGTGTTGACAGACTGCCCGCCGGGACCAGAGGAACAGAAGGTATCGATGCGCAGATCCTTGGCTTCGATATGGACTTCCACGTCGTCGGCTTCCGGAAGTACGGCGACGGTAATCGCCGAGGTGTGTACGCGGCCTTGCGTTTCCGTCTGTGGCACGCGCTGCACGCGATGGACGCCGCTCTCATATTTCATGCGGCTGAACACGCGGTCGCCGCTGATGAGTGCAATGACTTCTTTAGCGCCGCCGACTTCGCTTTCGCTCAGATCGGTAATTTCCACGCGCCATTTCATCGTTTCGGCATAGCGCACATACATACGGAATACTTCGTTGGCGAACAGTGTGGCTTCATCGCCGCCCGTTCCTGCCCGGATTTCGATCACGACGTTCTTATCGTCGTTCGGATCCTTGGGAAGCAGCAGCACTTTCAGCTCTTCTTCGAGCGTCGTCAGCTGTGGCGTCAGAGACGCAATCTCTTCCTCGGCCATGGCCCGGATTTCGGCGTCCGATTCCTGCAACATGCCCTGCGCCTGCTTCAGGTTTTCCGCGGCCGTCTTGTATTCACGGTACTTACCGACCACCTCTTCCATATCGCGATGGGCTTTTGCCGTCTTGCGATAGGTTTCGTTGTCGGAAATTACGGCCGGATCGGCCATCTGTGCGCTCAGTTCGTCGAAGCGTTTTTCTAATAAGTCGAGTTTGTCGGAATATTGCATGGAGGTACCCTTTCCCGTTTCGAGAATTGCCACAACGGTTGAGGGTTGCTAAGCGATCACGAGTTGGCCGCCCTGTTTCTTTTCCAGTTCCATAGCGCCATCCAGGGCACGGATAGCGACTTCTACCTGATTATCGGCGGGGGGCTGCGTGGTGATCTTCTGTAACCAAAGTCCGGGAGCCGTCATCAGGGCCAACAGCGAACCGCGCTTGCGCGCCGCGAAGCGGATCAGTTCATAGCTCAGGCCGGCGATCACGGGCAGCAGCACGACACGCGCTGCCAGTTTCGCCGCAAAGCCGTCGAGCGGCAAAATTGTGTAGAGCGCCATCGAGATCACCATCACGACCAGCAGAAAACTGGTGCCGCACCGCGGGTGGAGCGTCACGAAACTTTGCGCATTCGCCGTGGTAACAGGTTTCCCGGACTCGAAATTGAAAACCACCTTGTGCTCGGCCCCATGGAACTCGAAAACCCGGTGAATGTCCTTGTAGCGGGAAAGTGCGAAAAGGAAGCTAATGAAGATCGTAATGCGGATCAATCCGTCGACAAGATTGAACAGGACGCGATTTTCAATGACCGGATAAACATTCTGCAGTTGCGTCGTTAGCCACAGCGGGACCAATTTATAGAGCGCAATGAAAAATAGGAAGCTGAACGCCATATTGGCGGTCATCACCCAACCGGGAATTTCGGCCGATTCCGGCTTGCCTTCTTTGTTGTTTTCATCCGCCATGGCGACATTGGCGGAAAACTTTAACGCCTTGACGCCCAGCCACATCGCCTGGCCTAACGTGCCGATCCCCCGTAAAATCGGGTACTTAAAGATCGGATAGGTCTCCGAAACTCGCGGCAACGGGCTCTCTTCGGTCACAATTTCGCCGGAGGCGCGGCGGACGGCCGTACAGTAGCTGTGCGGGCTCCGCATCATGACGCCTTCCATTACCGCCTGTCCGCCGACGAGGGTTTCCTCGCCGCTTTCAAGAATCGGCAACATCTGCGTGTGGAGAGCGAGCCGGAGATAGGATCGGATGGACATGCGGGGTCTAACGTTTAGATGCTCTTAGTGTAGCAGGAGGTTCCAGCGCTGCTATGCTGGCAATCGCCATGCGCCTTCTCTGCCTTCTCCTCGCCGCGGCCTGTCTCCTCCCCGCCGAACAATTTGTCCTTTTTGATGTCACGTTTCGCTACACAAAAGAGGATGCCGACAACTCTACCCCCAGCAAATCTCACTACTACGTTAAGGGGCCGCTCATCAATCCGGACCGGCCTAAGGACTGGACTTCCCCGGTCGACTATCGCAATGGGACCGTGCACATCCGTCTCGAAGTGCTCGAAAAACCGGCGGGCGGGGAACCCACGACCTGGACTCTCTGCTATATCCCTAACAAAGGACAGGGCAACGGCTACGGCTGCACCGGCACCGATCTGTATACCACCCCGGGAGTATATGAAAAGGATGTCCCGATGACGTCCTGGTGGGAGAACGGCTCCATTGTCTGGTCCGAGGGCATTAAACAGATGGATCTGGTGATTAAGGACAATAGCGGCGGGCGGGGCCACGCCCACCGCCGCCCCGACCACGAAAAATTCTTCCCGGCAAAAGTCCGGATCACGATGGTACAGGTTTCCGCCGGCTCGAAATATGACCCGGCGATTATCCCGCCATCGCCGGGTCGCTGATCCCCGCTTCGCCGTTTTCCACCCGGCCGGCATAACGCCGGGCGTAGTCCGGCGCGCCAGCAATGGTGAACCGGAAGTCGTACCAGCGCGAGCTTTTCGCGAGCGGGAGCACGGCGGACTTGCCTTTGCCGGGCGGGAGGGTGAGGGTACGGGGGGCGGCGCCGTAGGATTCGTCGGTGATGGTGAGGGTTAACGCCTTGTCTTTGAGTGGGTTACGAGCACGGACCTCCAGACTGCCATTGGCGTAGACGCAATGCAGGTCGACGCGGGGGTCCTGGGCCGAACCAGCGAACTCGCGGTAGAAGCCGTTCGGGCCATGGAGGCGGAGGTGATACCGCTGATTCGGGAAACCGGCAAGCTCCCAGGAATCAGTAAGTTGGGAGGCGGGAGTTAAAGCATAGGCGCGGGTACGGAGCTTGGGGTCGTTCCGGAATGCGCCGGGTGTGTAGCAATGGAAAGGCGCTCCTGATTTGTCTCCGGTCTTCATGTTGATAACAAAAGACTTGCCGTCGCCGCTGACGCTTCCATCCACCAGGTGTTCGTAGGGCAACGCGGTGGAGGGGCGGGTTCCTTTTTCCTGGGGAGAGGTCCAGTTTTTGCCCTGTTTCCAGCCCGTAGGCAACGCTCTAAACTGTGCCTTATGAATAAGTTCCAGCATTTCTTCCTTGCCGGGATAGGGGAGCGGGGCGTCCTGTTCGCCACGGTAGGGGCGGAAGGCGGAGGCCATGTCTCCGCAAACGGCGCGGCGCCAGGCGCTGATGTTGGTTTCCCGGACGGGACGCTTGGCCTTGCGCGCCACTACCTGTTCCATCAATTGAATAACTGACGTGTGGTCAAAGACTTGCGAGCAGACGTATCCGCCGCGGCTCCACGGCGAGGCGACGACCATGGGAACGCGGTAGCCCAGCCCGATGGGCCCGCCGCGGGCTTCTTTCGGTGGTTGTTTGGCCAGATCCTGCTCCAAGTGGACGTACTCCGCGGCCGGATCGATGCCCGGAGAGACCTTTCCGGTCTCCGGAATGCGCGGATTTGGCGTCACAAAGGGCGGTATATGGTCAAAATAACCGTCATTTTCGTCATAAGTAAGCACAAAAATGGTGCGTTTCCACACCTCCGGATTGTGCGTGAGGATGTTCATCGCCTCCGCGAGGAACCACGCGCCGTACCAGGGAGCGCCGGGGTGGTCGGAGTAGTTGGAAGGGGGTACGAGCCAGGAGATGGTGGGCAGTTTTCCATTTTGGACGTCCTGCCGGAACTGGTGAAGCACGTCGCCTTTGGGAGCCTGCATCTGCCGCTCCTTGTCGCCATCCTTATAGTGGAGGGTGGTGAGTTGGCGGTAGTTGGGGTCGCCGGTGTTGGTGGTGAAGGCCTTGGCGTGGAGTTGTTGTTCGCGCGCCGTCATTTTTGCCTTGGCCTCCGGCGTCCACTTCTTCTTTTCCCCGTCGAATTTCGGATCGGTGGTTTGGGCGAGGAACCTCTGATACGAAGGGTGTTGTCCGACGTGATACTGGTCAAACCATTCGAGGGGATTGTCAGTGAAGTTGGACAGCCAACGATCCTCCAGGCGGGTAAAGCCGCTGGGGAGGCTTAGTTCGTTCTGGTAGACACGCCAGGAGACTCCGGCCTCTTCGAGGCGTTCGGGAAAGGTCGTCCAGCGGGCGGGGCGGGGGTAATCGACCTCGGAGTTGCGGACGTTGGCGGGATCTGACCCTTTCTGGTTCTCGCGGATGGTGCCGGTCCAGAGGTGGAGGCGATTGGGGGTGGTGCCGGTGAGGGAGGAGCAGAAATTTTGATCGCAGACGGTGAAAGCATCGGCGAGAGCGTAGTAAAACGGTAAGTCCTCGCGTGTGAAATAGCCGAGTGTAAACGGCATGCCGATGCACTCTTTGTTGCCGGACGCTTTCGCGTCGAGCCAGCCGTCCATATTGCCATGGTTGCGGGCGTCGGTTTGGTCCCGCCATCCATGGGGGAGGGAACCGAGCCATGTGACCTTGGTCTCCTTGATATTCAGGCGGAACGGAGTATATGTTTCGCCGGCCGCATTGGTTTGGCACCAGACAGAATTCTGATCCGGGAGGGAGACGGCGCGCGGGTCATTGAATCCCCGCACGCCGCGCAGCGTCCCGAACGAATGGTCAAACGACCGGTTTTCCTGCATGAGCACGACGATGTGTTCGGCGTCGCGAAACGTACTTCCTTTGGGCGGATCAATAGCGAAGGCGCGCTGAATGGCGGCCAACAGAGCGGTCCGTTGGAAGAACTCTCGTCTTGTACTCATTTAGACGATTATCAGTCACCCTGCTTTCCTTTTAGATGACGATTGACTGCATTGAGCCATTTTTCGGCATTTTCATGGTTGGGCCCGCGAGGGGTGTTAATAAAGGCTTTCAGATCGATGGCACAGGCGTTTAGATTGTTGTGGCGACACTGCCATTCCGCAGTGGCGAGCAGGGCCCGGGGCAGAGTTTTCGCCGCAGCATGCAGATGGCCCAGAGCCTCTTCCGGCCGTTTGTTCTGCTGGAGGAGGGCCATGCCGGCGACATAGATGGCTGGATGCGATTCCGGATCAAACTGCATGGCACGGCGCGCCGCTTCTTCTGCCTGTACCGGCTGCCGGGTGAAGAGAAGCGCGAGGCCGAGATTGGCCTGCACGGTCGCGTTATTGGGATCAATCTCCGCCGCTTTCTGGAAAGCGGCGACGGAGGCAGGGTACTGCCCCAGGTGGAGACGGCGGGTACCAAGGTTGTTCCAGGCCTCGAACCACTCGGGATCGATGACGAGGGCCTTATCGAGCAGGTCGGCGGCTTCGGCACGTTTGCCCTCGGCGGCGAGGTCTTCGGCTTTCCGCACCATTTTCCGCACATTTTTCGCCGGTTTATGGGCGAGGCGGCGGGCACTGATGGGGCCGGCGGGCGGAGCCGCTTCGGCGTCCGACTTGGGCATGCGGACTTCCAGAGGCTGGCCGAGGCGGAACTGCATATGATCACTGACAATGCGGTCTCCGCGGTTGGTGAGAACGCGAACCTCATACAACTGTGACGCGATGGCATGGACGGTGAAGGAGCCGTCGCGGGTGACGGGCTGGCGGTCGATCAGCATATGACCGGGGTTGTCATAGATTTCCACCCACAGGGTGTCGCAGGCGGTGTCGGTTAATAGCTTGCCGTCAAAGCGAGTGGTGTTGCCCTGAGCCGCAGCGATGGCAGCGGCGAAAAGAAAAGACACGAATCGTGATCGGAAAGACACGAGTAGCTAGGCCTCCGGAAAGGGATTAGTTTTCGAGCGAAATAGGTCTACGCGGCGATGAGTTTCCCGCTTGGGAAATGGGTCTGAATGAGCCAGCGAACCTGGGATTGCTCAAACGGAGGTGCGAAGTAATCAATGGCGCCCTGCTCCAGGGCGTCGAGCCATTCCTGCACTTCTGGCAGGCGGCTGACGGCTATGACGCGCGGGCGCGCGGGTAGGCCGGCAGCTGCGGACAGTACTTGTTGGAGCGTGTCGCATGAGGCGGGGCAAAATACCAGATCGTACTGACTCCAATCCACCGCTTCCGGGGCAACACTTTCTTCAATCGCCGGGACGAGGCGTGCCGTTATCAATGCGTCGCGGAGCTCACAGAGCAGGTCTTCATGAAGCTCGAACAACAAAATGCGTATCGACACTGACTCTCCTTTACTAGTTCATCGGATGGCGATCAATTCCGAATGAAGCCCGTGTGAACATCTTGTTCTCAGACGGGGAGAGTGGCCGCCGGACAAACGGCTTACCATTTCACTTTACGGACGCCGGGGCGGAACATCCAATCGAAAAATCTTATGGTCGCGATTGACGTAAGCCTTCAGATGTTTCCCGAGGGGGTCCATTGATAGACTAAGAGTATGGCAGCAAGTCCTCGACGCAAGTCCGTGGCCGTAAACGTTGGCGGCGTGAAGGTGGGTGGCGGGAATCCGATTGTGGTGCAGTCGATGACCAACACGGATACGGCGGATGTGCAATCCACCGTGAATCAGGTGATGGCGCTGGCGCAAGCCGGGTCGGAACTGGTTCGTGTAACGGTGAACACCGAAGAGGCTGCCGCCGCGGTTCCCAAGATTGTGGACACGCTGCAGATGTTCGGCGTGCGTGTACCGATTGTGGGGGATTTCCATTACAACGGACACCAGTTGCTGCGGAAGTATCCGGACTGCGCCCGCGCGTTGGCGAAATACCGCATCAATCCCGGCAATGTAAATATTGGCAAGAAGCACGACGATAACTTCCGCACGATGATCGAAGTGGCTGTCGAGTACAACAAGCCGGTGCGGATTGGCGTGAACTGGGGCTCGCTCGATAGCGCCCTATTGACGCGCATGATGGACGAGAATTCGAAGCTGGCCGAGCCGTTGGATGCCAAGCAAGTGATGATGAATGCGATGGTCGTTTCCGCGCTGGAAAGCGCGGCGGCCGCTGAACGGCATGGGCTGGCGCATGACATGATTCTGCTGAGCGCCAAGGTGAGCGGCGTGCAGGATTTGATCAGCGTCTACCGGATGCTGGCCGCACAGTGCGATTATCCGTTACATCTCGGCTTGACCGAAGCTGGTTTGGGGTCCAAGGGCATTGTGGCTTCGACGGCGGCGATCGGCGTCCTGCTGCAGGAAGGAATTGGCGATACGATCCGCTCCTCCCTGACGCCGCTGCCAAATGGCGACCGGACGGAAGAAGTGATCGTCTGCCAGCAGATTCTACAGGCGCTGGAGCTTCGCAGCTTTACTCCGCAGGTCACGGCTTGCCCTGGTTGCGGCCGGACGACTTCAACGTTCTTCCAGCAGATGGCTGACGATATTCAGACCTATTTGCGGAAGCAGATGCCGGTGTGGAAAGAGCGGTATGTGGGCGTGGAAGAGATGAAGGTGGCGGTGATGGGCTGCATTGTGAATGGGCCCGGCGAGAGCAAGCACGCCAACCTGGGCATTTCGCTGCCAGGCACGTTCGAAGAGCCGGTGGCGCCCGTTTACGTGGACGGCAAGCTGAAGATCACGCTGCGCGGAGACAAAATTGTACCGGAGTTCATAGCCATTCTCGACCACTACGTCGAGACGCACTATGAAGCTCCGGTTAGCGTTGGCTAGGTTTTAGAAGAAGCGCACGTTGTAGCTGGCCACAACTCCACGGCCCATTTCCGCCGCCGAATCCTTAATGAAGGACAGGTGGTTGCGGTAGTAGGCGTTGTTGGCATTGAACCAGGTAAACGAGAAGAGATGGACGGCATGCTGCCGGGCGAGCGTATAGGTTGCGCGCAGATTCCCGGTGGCGTAACCGGCTGTCTCCGTTTCCGTAGTGTAGATCCGGTCCTGGCGGCGGGCGAGGACCAGTTCCGGCGCGATGCTGAGGGCTTTGAATCGGAAATCGAGGCCAATGCGGCCCCGGCCCGGAGGGATGCGAGGGAGCGGCGTGTTATTGATGCGCAGTTCCGCGTTAACCATATCAAAGCCGAGGTTGAGCCACACATTGTTGTGGAGCGCGGCCTGATAGCGTCCGTCGAAGCCGACGTACCGGGCGTTGTTCTGCGAGTAGTTGGCGACGGTAAGACCGTCCTCCACTTCGCCGGTGGGGGCGAGGTAGACGTAGTTGTTCAGCCGGTAGTAGAACCAGTTGGCCTCGGCGCGGTAGCGGGCGGAGGTGTGCCGGATCGAGGTGTCAAAGCCGTTGGAGCGTTCGCCGCGTAACGTGTGATCGCCGACCTCGAAGGTGAGGTTACCGGCATGGGGACCGAAGGCGTAGAGCTCTTCGAGAGCAGGGGCGCGGTAAGAGTGGTTGTAGCTGGCAACAAAGGCTCCTCCGCGCCAGAGCGGCACATTGGCGCCGGCGCTGCCGGAGAAGCCGGTGAACGCCCGGCGTTCACCGCGTTGCGGGTTGTAGCGCGTGTCTTCCACACGGCCGCCGAACTGGAGGCGCAGGCGTTCCAACTGAATGCTTTCCAGGCCAAAGACGGCGAAGGAACGTTGTTTGATGGGAGGCGTGGTGGCTTCCGCTCCGACGGCTTCATAGTCGCGGTGAAGACCCCAGACGCCAAAGTTGCCGCTGAACGGGCCTTTGCGTTTTTGATCGACGACGAGGCGGTAATCGAACTGCTTGTTGAAGAACTGGTTTTCGATCTCGCCGTTGGCAACTTCGTTGTGTTCCCAGTTGCTGTAGTTGAGGCTGAAGTTCAGTTTGTCGTGGAGTCCGCCAGTGGCCCGGACGTTGTGGCGTGTGAAGGGAAGCTGGACGCGCTCTTCTTCCCCTTCGATCTGCGGAATCTGGTACGTACCGCGTTGGGTGTTGTAGGCGAAGGTAAACCAGCCGATCTTTGAATACCGGGACAGAGAGGCGCCGCCGCTGAGAGTGCGGGCGCCGGAATTGATAACGCGCTCGCGAGCCGTATCGTAGTCCGAGGTGCGTTGTCCCCCCATGTTCATGCGCATCACCCAGGGTCCGGAGCCGGCACTGACGCCCGCGCTGCCGCCGTGGAGGCCATTGTTGGAACCGCCAATGGTAGAGAGGTAACCGTGGACACCGTCGTGGGTGTCGTCCTGGCCGGCGTGATGGTCGGTAATCATATTGACCACGCCGCCGATTGCGTTGGAGCCATAGAGAAGTGTCGCGGGGCCTCGGACGATTTCGACGCGTTCGAGGCTCTGTGGGTCGACGGGTTCGCCATGATCGCCAGACTGCGAGGAGAGGGTGCCGGTACGGACGCCATCTTGCATGATCAGTACGCGGTCGCCGTCAAAGCCGCGTAAGACCGGGCGCGTGGTGCCGGGGCCGAAGGAGCGTTTGGAAACGCCGGGTTGGCCATCGAGGATATCGCCGAGGGAGTTGCCGGGTTTGGCGGCGAGATCGAGGGTGTCGAGGGTGGTGACGGAGTTGATGGCTTCGAGGGTGGTTTCGACTTTGCCGGAAGCTGTTACTGTGATCTCCTGGCGGAGGGGCGTGAGACGTAGGGAGAAGTCGATGGACGCGGTGTTGTCTTTGGTAACGCGGATCTTCTTCCTTGTGTCGGCCAAGCCGGCCGATTGCGCGAGGATGTCGTACTCGCCTTCGGGTACGGCCGGGAAGCGGAATTTACCGTCATCATCAGTCTCGGTGGACTTGTTGATTTGCGGCAGGACCACGGTGACGTGGTGTACGGGCTTGCCAGTGGATTCGAGGGTAACGGTGCCTTCGACGGCGCCAGAGGGGAGGAGGGCGGCGGCCAGAAGTATGAAGTGATACATGATTCTCAGTAATAGGTTGCCGTGGGGCGGCAGGGAAACGGGCAGAGAATCTTGTGAACGGGCCCGAATGGACGGTGAGCGGGAATGGGGGTGAAGCCGGAGTGATACCCAACCGTAATATAATCAATGCTGGTTTACATTCAGGGCGCCGCCGGTACGTGTGTAACGACGCGTGTGCCGGTGAGCTATATGAGGAGTTATCGATGAAGCAATGTACGCTTAACCGATACATGCTGACCTTGCTGTTCAGCAGCGTATTCGTGTATGCGCAAGGCTCCAACGGTTCTATCACGGGAACGATTACGGACGCGAATGGCGCGTCGGTCCCCGCAGCGACCGTTGAGGCAAAAGAAAAAAACACTGGGTTAGTGCTGAAAGTGCAGTCGACGGAGGAGGGCCTTTACACCTTTCCGACGCTGCCGGTAGGAACCTACAACATCGTTGTCGAAAAGTCGGGTTTCAAGAAGTTGACTCGGACGGACGTGCCGGTGAACACGGCCGCCCGTGTTTCGTTGGATTTGAAACTCGAAGTAGGAGACGTGACGCAGTCGGTGGACGTTACGGCTGAAGCGCCGCTGTTGGAAGCGACGAGCAGCGAGAAGTCGTCCAACTTCACGCCGAAGTTCATGGCGAACTTGCCGTTGTTTACGGGCGGCATCCGTTCGGCGCAGAGCTTTGTTGGCTACATGCCGGGCGTGAATAACAACCGCGAAATGAGCATCAGCGGTTCCGGCGGCCGTGGCGCGGAAGTGCAGATCGACGGTGCGAGCCTGATCATTCCGGAATCCGGCGGCGCTGTGTTCAACTTCCCCGGTTCGGAAGCGTTTGGCGAATTCAAGCTGACGACGGGCACCTATTCGGCCGAATTGGGCCGTTTCGGCGGCGGCGTGCAGCAGTTCTCCTCGAAGTCGGGTACGAACGACTTCCATGGCGCATTGTTCTGGTATCTGCGCCGGGATATTTTTAATGCGAATGCGTGGCAGAACAATGCGGCCGGCCGCGCCCGTCCAAAGGAGCGATTCAACGAAGCCGGTTTTGCTGCTGGCGGTCCCGTTTGGATTCCGAAAGTCTACGATGGCCGGAACAAGACCTTCTTCTACGTTACGCTGTCGCGCGACCTGCGTCCGGCGACTATTTCTCCGGTCCAGGATACGGTCCCGACGGCTGCCATGCGTTCCGGCAACTTTGCTGAACTGGGCACATTAGTGTATGATCCTGCGACCACGGTGGGCAACACCCGTCAGCCGTTCCCCGGTAATTCTATTCCGGCGAGCCGCATTAGCAAGGTTGCCTCCAACTTCCTGCCGTCGTTGCCGTCCCCCAACCTGGGCGGCTTTGCATTCAACTATGCCTTTGTAAACCAGAGCGCTGTGAAGGATCGCGTGTTCACGTACAAGGTGGATCACAACTTCTCCAGCAACAACCGTCTGGCGTTCTTCCACACGATGCAGAATCAGGATACGCAGAACATTACGGCGTTCGATGGCCCGCTGGGCCAAGGCTTGGGCAACAACTTCCAGAAGCCGTTCAATGTGCGTGCGAACCATGACTTGGTTATCCGCCCAACGATTCTGTTGCACTCGACGTTTGGGTACAGCTCGACGATTCAGGGCTGGGACAATCCCGCACAGCGCGGCTTTGCTTCCAAGGTCGGTCTTGGCGTTCCGACTGACGCAACGCCTCGCGTTGTATTCAGCTCGGCCGATGCGTATACCCCCTGGGGCGTGCAGGACGGCAAGGTGAACAATGGTGGCCAGAACAACTACACCTACCACTTCAACCAGACCCTGAGCGTGTTGAAGGGTAAGCACTCGATGAAGTTTGGCTGGGACATCCGCCGGCTGCAGACATATGCGTTTGACG
>DASTML010000133.1:0-1606 GCA_035714175.1 Bryobacteraceae bacterium
GCCGAGAAACTGGCGGTGAGACGGCGGTAGCGCAAGCGACTCCGGCAGCCCGCAGTGCCGATCGCCGATCTCGAAAAGGCCAACCAGGAGTGGTCGATGGACTTTGTGACCGGCGGACTGCTGATCGGGCGAACGATCCGCTGCCTGACGGTTGTCGATATGTTCACTTGCGAATGCATAGCCATTGAAACCGACTGTTGCTTGTCGAGCATGCGGGTGAGTCGAACGCTGGACTGGGCAATGGCGCAACGCGGCACGCCAGGAAGTGGGCGCTGCGACAACGGGCCGGAGTTCACCAGCGGCCACTTTCTGCGGTGGTGCGAAAAGCGTAAGAGTACGCTGCTTCCCATTCAGCCCGGCCGGCCGATGCAGAACGGCCGCGTCAAAAGCTTCAACGGCCGGCTTCGGGATGAATGCCTGAATACGCAGGTGTTTCCGACACTCCCCGATGGCAAAGACAAGATCCAAGCCCGGCGGCAGGAATACAACCAGCAGCGGCCACACAGCAGTTTGGGGTATCTCACGCCCGGAGCCTTTGCAGCCCGGACCGCGCCTTCGCCGCCGCCATGATCCGCTGAGGCCGGTGCTCGCGGCGTCACGGCCGAGCCCTTCGGGCGCCTACGGCAGCACTTGACTTCGCTCCGCGCCGACCTCCAGAGCTCCTAATATGGCGGCGAAGGCGCGGAAGAAGTGCTACCCTTTCCCCGAGCGACTCAACTTAGACTGGTAGGACAAAACGGGACAGGTCACTCCCTACACGCCCCAACGCAACGGATAGGACTTCGGCATGTGCCCCTCATACACAATGTCGCTCGCCGCCCGTAGCCCGTGCAGCAACACCACCTGCCGCACGATCTCCGGAATCATCACCATTCCTACATACTTGCCTAGGCACTCATGAGCGCCGTAGCCAAACGTGAAGTAGTGATACCAATTCCTGCCCGCCCGGAACTCCTCCGGATGGTCGAAAGCCTTCGGATCGAACATCGCCGATTGCGTGAGTGCCAGTACATTGGTGGACGCGGGAATCTCCGTTTCGTGGGCCGTTCCTTTCGCAATCGTATAAGGCTGGGAGGTCTGCCGGAACATGTAAGGGGAAATCGGCACAAACCGCAGTACCTCCCACACAATTCCGTCAAATTGCGTTGGATCGTCCAACAGGGCCGCATTGCGCGCCTGTTCCAGCAGTTCATTGTTCTTCAATAGATACTGAATCGTCTGCACCGCCGCCTGCGCCGTCGTCTCAATCGTTCCGATCAATAATCCGCCGGCGTTCACGCCAACCCGCTTCAGGTCGAAATTCACTTCGGCCGGGAATTTCGTGCGCATCATCCGGCTCACGATGTCATCGTGAAACTCGCTGTCATCTTTCCCGCGGATTTTCCGCCAAAGCCACCGCACGGGGGCCAGCAGAAGCTCAAACTTGGACCACAGTGCCTTCGTCAAAATCAGCGACGCGATATAGCGCCCCAACTTTTCGCCCGAAGCATCGTGGCTCTCTTGTATATGCCGGCGCTCCTCCTCGGTCGCGATATCAAACGGCTGATTATAGAAAGTATCGACCTGTGCCCAGTAGGACCACTCCATCAAGTCCTTTTGCTCCACT
>DASTML010000134.1:0-15452 GCA_035714175.1 Bryobacteraceae bacterium
CCGCGGTCACATGAATCTCTTCCACATCAATGTGGCCAGCCGCGGCGGACCGCTGTGCCAATGCGGCGGGAGCCGTGCAGGCCAATGCCATCCAGACCGCCGCCGCGGTCAAACCATCTCTGCGCTTCTGCATACGTCCACTCTCTGCCAGTCGAGGATTAAAGTTCTGGGAAAAACCGGGCTGCCAGTACCTTTGCCGTGCGGGCTAACGGGTCCCCTTCGCCGCGTAGCGTTGTTTGTATGGCCGCCAGTTCACTTCGCATAGCCGTCTGCGCGGCCTTATCGGTTAACAGTCGCAGCGCCGCTGTCGCCAGCCCCGGACCATCCCCTTCATTCTGCATCAGTTCCGGGACAATCCGCCGTCCAGCCACCAGGTTCACCATTGTGAAAAACGGCACATCCACCAGCCAACGGCCCAGTTTCCAGGAAACCGGCGAAACTTTGTAGAAAGTTACCATCGGTGTCCCCATCAGTGCGGCTTCCATGGCCACAGTGCCGCTGGCGGCAAGCGCAAGGGTCGCATGGGCAATTGCATCCCAGGTTTCCCCTTCCATAATTTGGATGGATGCGCGTGAAATCCGTTCCCGAAAAGTTGACCCCGGGAACAGCCGGTCATACCGGTCGCCCCCGCGCGCTAGAAATCCCGCGGGAGCCGCCCACGCCACCTGAACGTCTATCTCCTTGCGAATCAACTCCACCGCGTCCACCAAGGCCGGCAGATGCCGGCCCACTTCGCCAATGCGGCTCCCTGGCAACAAGGTAAGCAGCGCTTTACGTTCGTCCAGCTCATGTTTCCGGAAGAACGCGGCCCGGTCCAGCGACGGACCCGCCATCCAGGCCAACGGATGTCCGATATAGGTCGCCTGCGGCATCCCGCGCTCGTGGAAGAAGGCCGGCTCGAACGGAAAAATACAGAACAGCTCGTCGATGATTTTTTTCATCGTCCGTACCCTGCCCTTCCGCCAGGCCCATACCTGCGGAGCCACCAGATATGCCACCGGAATGCCGCGCTTTTTTGCCTGCGCAGCCACCCGGAAGTGAAAATCCGGGCTATCGGTCAGAATGGCGAGCCGGGGCCGCCGTTGCTCCATAGCCCGTACCAACTTCCGGAACTCGCCGTAGATGCGCGGCAGATGTTCAATTACTTCCACCAGGCCGACTACCGACAGGCTCTCCGATTCGACGATCGCCTCCACCCCTGCCGCCCGCATTCGCGGGCCCGCGCAGCCGAAAAACCGGGCCTGCGGCAGAATGCCCCGCAATTCTTCCACTAATTTGGCCGCATATAAGTCCCCCGACGCTTCTCCCGCCGAGACCAGAATTTCCAAGGGTGCCAAACGGTAAGTCTACAACGCGCCGGGCCTCCGTCCGTAATTGGTAGAATAAAGGCAGTATTCAATGGCTTCACCGATCGATCTTGCCGGTCTGAACAAAACTAAGCTCCACCTCGGCGATTTCGCCCAGAATTTTTACCGCGAAGCGACTCCGTTCGGGTCCGTTTTTTCTTACTACGCCGCCGCCGTTCCGTTTGCGGCGGAGGACCTGCGCGACTTTGTCGACGACCCAATCGCCGCCCTGCCTCCGCGCATTCTTGCCGGTGTGGGCAAGGTCGTCTTGTTGTTCGTTCCATACCTGGAGCGCCCGGCCGCCGCGCCTTCCGGGAAACGGCATGCGGCGGAGAAAGCGCCGGCGGCATTTGATCCGCGAGAAAGTCTGGTGGCCATGGATGCCCCGGCTGCCGCCGATCGCCTGGCCGTGGCCTACCTCCCGCCGTCCGCTGACGGGGAACCGCACATCTTCGCCTTCGGCATTCAGGGTGTCGATGCCAGCGACTTCCACTACAGCTTCTTCCATGCCATAGCGCAACTGGTGCTTCGTACCCAGCCCGATTCGTCCTTCGTTGCCTACCGCAACCTGCTGCGGGAAGAACTGAAGAGCCGTGCGCACGGCGAAGTGGACGATGAAGCCTGGAAAGCCAAACTGGCGTTGCTCAAGAAGGAGTCCGGTCTGCGGGGAGAATCGAAGCTGTTTCTGGAATACGCCCGGAACAGCATGGTGGACACGCTGACCCTGTTTCTGCACGGCATTTGCTGCGACATTGACGTGGAGCCCGGGCCCCGCCAGATTGCCAGCCGCTATCTCCGGAAACGGCTGCAACTCCTCCAGGCCGAGTTTCCGCAGCCGGAAGGCTATGCGGTTTTTCCTGAAGAGCTTAAGAATTAACTGATCTCCTGAACGGGAGCCATCCGCCGATAGAAACCTGTGCGGTGGCTGTTGTCTATCTTTCCGGTGGCGTTCGTATTTGCGGCGCCCCTGTCCGCTGCCCCCTCCATTAAGGTGTCGCCGTCCGCGCTGGCTTTCACCTTTCAGGAAGGCAGCAACTCCTTGCCCGCGGCGCAGACGCTTTCCGTCTCGGCGGCTTCCGGAGGGGCGGCGACAACGGTGTCCGTTCGCTCAGGCGGCAGCCAGTGGATGACGTTCTCTCCGGCCGTCGGAAAAACAACGTTGACGGTCCGCGTCAGTTTGAACCCCACCAGTTTGCCGATTGGGCAGTATACGGAAGCAGTGGTTTTAATGACGCCGGAAACCGATGGCGACCCCATCACCATCCCCGTTACGCTCACCGTGCGGGCCGCGCCTGCGGACCTGAAAGTGTCCCCAACGGCCATTTCCGTCGTCTACCGGCTCGGTGAGGTGGCCCCCACATTGCCTGCTATCGGGTTGAGTACCACTGGCGGTCTCCTCGCCTTTTCCGCCTCCACGGCTACGAAATGGCTGCGGGTGAATCCCACCGGGGGCGCCGTCTTTCCTGGGTTCCGTACTTCGCTTACCGCTTCCGTGGAGGTAGGGGAGCTTACGCCGGGAAACCTGAAGGGCTCTATTACAGTCAGTTCACCGGATGCGATCACCAAGTCCACGACTATCAATGTCAATCTGGCCGTTCAACCCGGCCAGCCCGTCGCCAACTCTGTTTGGCCGCCTCGCATCAATGTCGGAGCCTCCGATACGACGATTACAATCACGGGGGAGCGTTTTTTCTCCGGCACCGTTGTCAAGACCGGCGCTACCACCCTGCGGACTAACTATCTAAGTCCGTATTCTCTCCATGCCGTGATTCCATCGGGGCTTCTGTCCGCTCCTGGCAATATCCCGTTGGTTGTCACGAATCCCGACCCCGGCGGTGGACCCTCCGGAGAGCTGAATTTTGAGGTCCAGCCCCCCGGTCCGCTCGTACTGTCCATTGCGAATGCGGCCTCGCAATTGCCTGTAAACTTCGCTCCGGGGACCGTTCTGACCATCTATGGGTCTGGGCTTGGACCGGATGTGCTGGAGTCTTACGACGGAAACTCGCCCTATCTGCCCAGAACGCTTGGTGGAACGCGTGTGTACCTGAACGGAGACTCTTTGCCGATTATCTACACCTCTGCCAGGCAAGTGTCCGTTGTCGCTCCCAATGATCTCCCGGTCGAGAGAGCCTTCATGTTGGAAGTGGTCTATGGACCGCTGCGCTCCACTACGTATTCAGTCCTCTCCGCGGCGGCCTCGCCTGGGGTTTTTACGGCGAATGGGTCGGGCATGGGCAATGCGGCGGCTCTGCAGTTCGATCCGGTTACGGGCGATATGTCTCTCAACGGGGAGAAGACGCCGGCCACGAAGGGTTCCATCCTGGTTCTCTATGTGACCGGCATCCCTCCGATTCTCCCCTACCCTCCGGACGGGTTCGTTGCCACGCAGCCTTCGCAGAGCAATCTGCGAGGGGTGACGGTGCAAATCGGTGATGCCGCTGGGGAACTGCAATATGCGGGTTTCGCGCCGGGCTTGGTCACGGGAATCGTACAAATCAATGTCAAAGTGCCGGACAACGTCACTACCGGGAAGGCGGTTCCTCTCATCGTGAGGGCCGGCAACATCTCCAGCCAACCCGGGGTGACGCTCAACATTAAGTAGCGCGGCGGCGCAGCGCGGCTACTCCCAGTAGGCCGGAGCCGATTAAAGCATACGTGGAGGGCTCCGGAACGCCGGACGTATTCGGATCGGGAGTCTGGCTGTCGGTGAGTGCGCGAATCATGTAGTTCCCATCCGTGTCGCGGCTGCCGAGGGAAGCCAGATGCAGGGCGTTCGGATCAGGCGTACCCACAAAGGTCCTGTCCCAACTGAAATACCAGGAGTTGCCGCTGATGGGTTGGTTCTTTGTGTCGCTGGCGCCCAGAAAGTAGCCGTAGGTTGGGTCTGTGAAAAAAATTCCGACGTAGAACCAATCGTTGGGCGACAGAGTAATGGGGGTGATCGGAACAATCTGGTCGAGTTGTGTGCCGCCGTTGGTCTGCACCGTAGTGAGTACGCTCCTCTGGACGACGGCGTCCGTGGGGTTGCCGTCATTCGTGGGGTCTGTCCAAAGCACGTACTGAATGGCATGACCTTCGGCTACGTTCCAAAAGTTGTGGAACCAGATCGCGTCAATGGTCGGCTGGGCCGCGTCTGCTTGAAACCCAACCATAAGCGCCTGATTGGCCAGTCCGGCCGTGCTAAAGACCGGAGTGCCCCCATCCCACTTGTATATCCCCATGCCAAAAGCGGCGCTTGCGCTGAGCGCCCAGAATATCGATGAAAGCAAAAATCGCATCGCAACTTCCTCCGAGGTGCCATGCGCCAAACGGGATAGGAATGGCTAGTCCACGGGTGAATTTATCTGCAACGGTACGATTTCTCGCAACACCCGGAGCGCTACCTCTTTCCCCTTCTCGCCGGTTTCCCCCACAGGGCCCACGCAACTCGGGCAGCCGTGCTCGCACGGGCAGTGGACAATCAATTCAGCGGCCGACCGCAGCAATCGTTCCTGCATCCGGAATAGCGGTTGGCTCCCGCCAATCCCGCCGGGATAGTTGTCATACAGGTACAGGTTGGGACGGTAGTCGCGGGAAGGCTCCGTAGAATCCTCCGTCAGCGTCACTCCCAGGTCGCGCGGATCGCACATCAACAGGAGCGCCGCCACGGCGCGCAGGGCGTGCCCAAGTCCCACCAACCCATTCTGCTTTTCCGTCGGCGTCAGGTCCGGGAAACGTGCCAGGAACCCTTCGGAGAAATGGAGCCAGAAAGACGTGGTGTGCATCTCCTGTTCCGGCGTGGAGAGATTACCCGCGCCAATATTCTCCATGGTGTAAAACTTCACCTTCTTAAAGCCGACAATCTGACGGTTCACCCGCACTTCTCCATGCAGTGCCCGGGCGGAGCCGGGGAGGTCAATCCGGTCGAACTCCTGCAGAATCTTTATCTGGGTGTAGTCAATGGCGTCGGTGAAGTAGTCGCACTCCACGGCCCGCACGTATGCCTTCCGGCCGTCGTAGTCGAACCGTTCCACCTGGAACTGCCGGGCATCATGCAGGTAGATAGCTTTCTCGTGCAACGTGGTGAGTGCGGATGGAAAGTCCACCTCTGCGATGACCTTGTTGTCGTTGGTCGTATCGATTACAACGAAGTTGTCGCTGCTGACCGCGCGCAGGCTCACGGCGTCGGCCGGATAAGTGTCGCTCGTCCAGTGCCACGTGTCGCCGGTTAAATGCAGCAGGCCCAGTTCTTGTAGGAACCGGCACAAATCCGCCGTGCCATGGGGGCCAAACGTTTCACCCTCGCGGATAGGCAACTCAAACACCGCGCACTTCAAGTGGTTCAGCAGGATTTCCAGGTTATCCGGGTTGATAAACGCCTGTTCGGGAGGCCGGTTAAAGAAATAGTCCGGGTGATCGATGATGTACTGGTCCAGCGGCGCGCTGGAGGCGACGAGTACGGAAAGGGACGTCTTCTGCCGGCGCCCGGCCCGGCCCGCCCGCTGCCAGGTGGAGGCGATTGTCCCTGGATATCCGGCCATCACTACCGCGTCCAGAGAACCGATGTCGACGCCCAGTTCCAGCGCATTGGTCGCAATGACCCCGCGAATCGCCCCGCTCCGGATCTCCTGTTCGATCGCGCGCCGTTCCTTGGGCAAATAGCCGCCCCGGTATCCGCTGATGCGCCCGGTCAAGGCCGGAAGTCGCTCCGCGGCATCTTTCAGGTAGGTGGTCAGGATTTCGGTGGCCAGACGGTTGTTAGTGAAGACCAAAGTCTGTTGGCCCCGGTCGAGAAACTCGAGCGCGATGCGCCTGGATTCGGCAAGATAGCTCCTCCGGATTCCCAATTCTCTATTCACAACCGGAGGGTTGTAAAAAACAAAATACTTTTCGCCGCTCGGCGCTCCGTTCTTTTCCACCAGGGAAAATGGCTCCTCACAGAGCGCTTCGGCGAGCTCTTTCGGGTTTGCAATGGTCGCAGAACTGCAAATAAACACCGGTTTAGCGCCATAAAATGCGCAAATACGACGCATTCTGCGCACAATATTGGCCAAATGGCTGCCATAAACGCCCCGATAGTAGTGCAGTTCGTCGATGATGAAGTACCGCAGGTTCTCAAAAACCTTCGCCCATTTCGTGTGGTGGGGCAGGATGCCGGCGTGCAGCATGTCCGGGTTGGTGAAGACAACATTGGCCCGTTCGCGAATGGCGCGCCGGGCGTCCTGCGGCGTATCTCCATCGTAGGTAAATGCTTTGATTTCAGGAACTTTGCCGTTGACGCGCATGGCGTCCACGGCCGCCTGAAACTCCTGGAGTTGGTCTTCGGCCAGCGCCTTCGTGGGGAACAGATACATGGCCCGCGCGCCGGGGTCTGCCAGTAACGTGTTCAAAACAGGCAGGTTATAGCAAAGCGTCTTGCCGCTGGCGGTTGGCGTAACCACCACCGTGTTCCGCCCGGCCTCCACGTGCCCGAAAGCCTCCGCCTGATGGCTATATAACTGACTGAGTCCACGAGAGATAAACGACTGTGCCAACGCCGGCGCCACGCTCTCCGGGATCGGCGAAAACTCCCCCTCCCGCGCCGGTTGGTGTTGAATGGAGCGAACCGGCGAGTCCGGCTTTTCCATCCATTCCCGAAACCGGTTCACGGCCCCGTCCAGGCCCGACGGCCGGCGCAGCGCCAGCCCTGGGTCCTGGCGGGAGGGGTCGTTTTGGTCCGGTGAGGGGTCGGAGAAGCCAAGCGTAAGGTTCATAACAGCTTTTATTCGCTTTTTCTTTGCTACCACGGGCTCGCCGGAAACGCAAACCACCCGCCGGAGGCGGGTGGTTTGCAGGTGAAATACGGTTTGCGGTTAGCGGCGGAGAAACTCGTGGCGTTCCAGGGTAGCGGCGATGGCGAAGGGGAACCGGGATGCTCCAGCTTCCGGGGTCTCCCGTTCATCGACGCGTACGACCTTACCCATGCAGCGCAAACGAAGGCCCGCATCATCTCCGGCAGAAGGCAATGTTACCAGGTACTCGATGGGGTCTCCTTTTTGCAGTTTTCCGTTCGAGGTAAACAACACTCCGCCCGAACTCAAATTCCGAGTCTCCCCAATCTGGGGGACTGTATCGTTGCCGGCTCGAAGGAGTTCGATCGGCAACTTTAATTCAAAGCGTTGATTCTTCCGTTGTTCGCTCACGTCATCCTCAGACTAATGCGAACCACCTAGAACGGTCAATAGGTAGAGTCCCAGACACTTATTACTATGGTCCTGGTACTTTGGACACATTTTGTATCAACCTATGACTCGGAGAACTACCTGGTTCCACCCGGCGGGCCCTGGGGCGGGGGCCACTTCGGCGTGGGGGAGCGCTGCGCGCATAGCGTCCAGGTGGGGCGAGGGGATGATGATCGGGCGGCGGACGGCGCGGAGGAAGCCTATATCGTTGGGAGCATCGCCGAGGCCGACGGTATCGGCCTCGTTTTGCCGCTCCGCAAGGGCGAGTACGGCTCGCGCTTTGTCACAGCCGCCTAGAACGTGAAAAAACCGGCCGCCCTGGGTCATCTGGAATCCTTGCGCATTTAGCGCGGCTTCCAGGTCGGCCGGTTCGCCTTCGAGGAGAACGAACGGCTCGCCGTATTCCCGCTGGGCGGCGAGCGCCGCCACGTCCGGCTGCAACCCGCTGTGGCGGCTGATTTCTTCCACGGTCATGGAGCCGAAGCCGCGAACCCGTACTCCGGTCTGGGAAGCGGCGTGCGCCAGCGCCTGGCGGGCTTGCCCGCTGGAGGCTCCGAGCACAAGATCCGCCGCGCCGGGGATAAGTACAGCTCCGCCATTTTCAACTATAAATGGGTCTGTATTGCCCATCTTTTCCCGAAGTGCGGCGACTTCCGCCCTCGTCTTGCTGGTTACGAGCACGAGCGGGATTCCGCGCTCCCGTAAATGAGCCATTGCGGGCACGGCTTGCGCATAACTGTATGTGTCCCGGTCTAACAGCGTTCCATCCAAGTCGGAAAAAATGATCATTTCCCCCAAGCTAGCGCAGATTGCCTCCGCTGCTATACTGGCGCACGACTAGATGTCTATGCAGATTCCGGTTCGTGTTCTGGGGACTGGCTCCTATCTTCCGGCGGAGCGCGTGACAGCGGAGCAACTCGACCAGCGATTGGGGCTTGCTCCGGGAACGGCGTTGTCGCGGAATGGCGTCCAGACACGGTACTTCGTCAATGAGTCAGAAACGGCGAGCGCGATGTCAGAGTCGGCGATCCGGCGTGCGCTGGAGGCTTCTGGAATGGCGGTTGGCGATCTGGACGCGATTTTGTTTTCCGGGGTGATGTCCGAGCAGCCGATGCCGTGCACGGCGGTGCTGATTCACAAAAGGTTGGGCGGGCGGAACGAAGGCGTGACCTGCTTTGACATCAACGCGTCGTGCGGAGGCTTTTTGAAAGGCCTGGAGATAGCGGCGGCGGGCATTCAATGCGGACTGTGGACGCGGGTGGCCGTTGCGGCGGCGGAGTTGGCGTCGAAGGGATTGCGCTGGGACGACCCGGATACCTGCACTCTGTTTGGCGATGGGGCGGCCGCGGCCGTACTGGGGCCGGCGGGGGGAACCGAAGGTATTGTCCGGGTGCGTTCGGCGACATGGAGCGAAGGCGCGGCTCTATCGACCATGGTTGCCGGCGGTTCCCGGTACAACATGCGCACGCCGCCTCCCGATCCGGACGATTACCTGTTTGCGATGCAGGGCCGTGGGTTGCTACGGCTGATTCAAATGCATTTCTCCTCGTTTTTGAATCCGTTGCTTTCGCCGGAGGTGGGGTTGATTGTGCCGCATCAGGCCAGCGCTGTGGGGCTGGCGTTTTTGCGCAAGCATCTGGCGGCACGGGAGGGGCCGGCTCCGGAGGTAATCGACATTTTGCGCGAGACGGGGAACCAAGTGAGCGTTTCGGTACCGTTTGCCTTGGACCATGCGATCCGGACCCAGGCGTTGCGGCGTGGGGATACGGCGCTGTTGTTGTGCACGGCGGCTGGGGTGGCGTTTAGCGGCGTGGTGCTTCGCTATTGAGGACGTGATGAGAAAAGAGGCGCTCTGGGCGCCGCGGCGAGGGGGAGAGGCTATGTACGTTGACGTCCAGTTGTACTCGGTAGGCCACTGCCGGAACCGGGCGTGGTTCGTGGAGTCGGGTTCGTTTTCCCGCAAGCTGGCTTTGCCCGCCCTGGTTGCACGGATTGTCCATCCGGAAGCGGGCGCCATTCTGTTCGATACAGGGTATGGATTGGCGCTACAGAACCTGTCAAGTTGGGCGGCGCGCGCTTACCGTCTACTGCTGCCGTTCTCGCTACCGGAGGAGAACCGGATTACCCGCGTACCGTTGGCGGATGTGCGCACTGTTTTCCTTTCCCACTTTCATCCCGACCATATTGGCGGCCTGCGCGAACTACCGCCGGGACTGCCCATTCTCCATTCCTCGGCTGGGCTGGCGGAACTGCAGTCCTATTCGCCGCGACGGCGGTTTCATGCCGCGTTTTTTCCGGAGTTGCTCCCCGCCGACTTCGCGGCGCGGGCGCGTTCCATTGAAAGCTTACCCACCGTGACGCTTGCCGACAGTTGGAGTCCATTTACAGAGGCCCGCGACGTGATGGGTGACGGCTCCGTGTTGGCCGTGGCGCTGCCGGGACACGCGGTGGGTCAGTATGGATTGCTCTGCCGGTTGCGTGCCGGCCGGTGGGCATTTCTGGTTGCCGACGCCGCGTGGACACGGCGAAACATCACGCTGTTGGCGATGCCAGGGTGGCCTGCCAACCGGCTAACGGGCGAGCCGGCCGCACTGCGGCGTACGCTCGCCATGCTGCACGCGTTTCATACCCGGCGGCCGGAGGTTGCTCTGCTGCCTTCGCACTGCCAGGATTCCATGGAGGCGTTTCGCAATGGCCAGTAAGCTTGCGGGGGAGCGCGCCTACTTAGCGGCACGGCCTCGCCATCGCATGGAGCGGGAGCTAGGCGACGCGCCTGTGGTTGGCGAAGATTCGTATCTCACGGACTTTGCCAAGTACAACGTGTTGGGCGTGTCCCTGGAAGAGGCGCGGCAGTGGGCGCAGCTATCGCAGGGGGAGGCCCGTTTCGGCCTGTCGACCGTCGCTAGGGCACACGCTCGCCAGGTTGCGCGCGTTTCATGCGCAGCGGCCGGATGTTGCTCTGGGGAGCGCGCCTACTTAGCGGCACGGCCTTGCCATCGCATGGAGCGGGAGCTGGGCGACGCGCCTGTGGTTGGCGAAGATTCCTATCTTATGGAGTTTTCCAAGTACAACGTGTTGGGCGTGTCCCTGGAAGAGGTGCGGCAGTGGGCGCAGCTATCGCAGGGGGAGTGCCGTTTCGGCCTGTCGACCGTCGCTAGGGCACACGCTCGCCAGGTTTCACGCGTTTCATGCGCAGCGGCCGGATGTTGCTCTGGAGGCGTTTCGCAATGACCAGTAAGTTTGCGGTGGCTCGGGCCTATTTGGCGGCACGGCATCCCCGTCGCATGGAGCGGGATCTGGGCGACGCGCCTGTGGTTGGCGAAGATTCGTATCTTACGGACTTTGCCAAGTACAACGTTTTGGGCGTGTCCCTGGAAGAGGCGCGGCAGCGGGCGCAGCTATCGCAGGGGGAGTTCCGTTTCGGCCTGTCGACCGGCGCTAGGGTACACGCTCGCCAGGTTGCACGCGTTTCATGCGCGGCGGCCCGATGTTGCTCTGGAGGCGTTTCGCAATGACCAGTAAGCTTGCGGTGGCTCGGGCCTATTTGGCGGCACGGCATCCCCGTCGCATGGAGCGGGACCTGGGCGACGCGCCTGTGGTTGGCGAAGATTGCTATCTTACGGACTTTGCCAAGTACAACGTTTTGGGCGTGTCCCTGGAAGAGGCGCGGCAGCGGGCACGGGCGGAACTGGCTTCGGGGAAGCCATCGCAGGGGGAGTACAGTTTCGGCCTCTCGACCGGCACTACCGGCGAGCCAGGCGTGTTTCTGACTTCGCCAGCAGAGCGCGATCGTTGGTTGGGCACGATATTGGGAAAGTTTCTGTCTCCGTGCCAAGTGTTGCGGATGCGGGCCGCGCTGCTGTTGAAGAACGACAACCGTCTCTACCACGGGTCCGGGCGAGTTCACTATGTCGATATCGGCCAGCCGTTGAAACAGTGGGCGGCGGGGCTGTGCAAGCTGGCTCCCAATATCTTGATAGGGCCCCCCGGAATCCTGCTGGCGCTCGGTGAATCGGAGACGTTCCGGCGGCATCCGTTCCGGCCGGAGGTGGTGTTGAGCGCCGCGGAGGTGCTTTATCCGCAGGACCGCAAGCGGCTGCAGGCGATCTATGGCGCTGCTCCCCGCAATTTGTATCAGGCCAAGGAGGGGTTTCTAGCCGCCGGTTGCGCGCATGGCGCGCTGCATTGGAACGAAGATCTGATGGTGCTGGAGGGGTACCGTTTCCTGGCGGACAGAGAACGAGTGGTTCCCGTGATCTCCGACTTCACGCGGCAGAGCCAGACGTACCGGCGCTACCGATTGGACGATGTGATCCGTGTTCCCGCCGCAGCGCCCTGCCCTTGCCCTACTCCGCTCCAGAAGATTGCCGCCGTGGAGGGACGGTTACAGGATGTATTGCTGATTCCGGACGGCTCCGGACACCGGCCAGTCTTCGCGATGGATGCCAATGAATACCTCCGTTCGGCGGGAGATTACACATTGACGCAACATGACGGCATCTACTTTACGCTGGCGTGCACCTATACGCCGTCCGCGGATTCGCTGCGTGGCCTGCTGGATCTGCTTGGAGAGCCGGAACGGTTCGAGATTGTTCCATTGCGGCCTGACGCGCCGGGACGGAAGCGGCGCCGGTTTCGCCGGCAGTTCGATCCGGAGAACAAAATTATCCTGCGCAAACTGCTGGGCCCACTGGAGAGGTTGAGATGAGCGGCATTCGGGAAGGCGCTGGGGTCTCTTCTCTAGGGCTTGCTTCCCTGGGCCCGGGTTCGTATTTTGATCCTGTGCGCCAGCGTGGACGAGGCCAGGCCTAGAAGACAGGGGAACGGGCGGGAGGATGCCGACGATGAAACGATTTCTGTTTGCCATTGCGCTGGTTTGCCCTGGCGCGGGCGCGGACGATCTTCTGTTTATGGCGGGTTGTTGGGCTGGGCGGCTGGGCCCGATGACGGTGGAGGAACAGTGGACCCCGGCGGTGGGCGGGCAGATGATGGGGATGGCTCGTACGGTGAAGGCGGGGCGTGTGATATTCAGTGAGTTCCTGCGCATCCGGGAGTTGGCGGACGGGACGCTGGTCTATACGCCCCGGATTGGAAGCGTGGAAAAGCCGGTGGAGTTCCGGGCGATCCGCGTGTCGGAGACGGAAGTGGTATTTGAAAACGCCACGCATGACTTTCCGCAACGGATTCTATACCGGAAGACGGCCGACGGGCTGTTCGCCCGGATTGAAGGCAAAGACAAAGGAAAAGACCGGGGCGAGGACTTTCCTATGCGGCGAGTGTCTTGTTCCGGCGCGCGTCCGCAACCTTGATGGCTCCCAGAAATGCCGCGAAGAGGGCCAGCATAAGGCCGCCGATGTGCCAGGCGTGGGCCTTGAGATAAGCTCCCGCCCCCTCCTGGCCAAGATGCGCACCGAGATAGGCATAGGCGGCATAGCGCGGGACGCGGGCCGCGAACACAGTGAGGGCGAAGGGTAGCGGGCGGACACCCAGCGCCCCGGCACAAATGACAAACAGTTTCATGGGCAGGGGGATGGGTGAGATGGCACTGATGAAGATGGTCAGCAGGCCGTAGTGCTGGAACCACTGGCGCATCTTGATGCCGCGAGCCGTGACCGCATGACGCTGCAGATAGGCTTCGCCGCCGCGCTGCGAGATCCAGTAAAGGAACATACTGCCCACCAGCGAGCCAATGACGGCAAGCGCGGCACACAGAGCGGCGTCCGAAGGATGCTTGGCGGAGAGCAGCGTCAACAACGCGTCGACTGCTGCTGGAATTGGGATGCCGGATGAGTCCAAGGCCGCCAGGATCGTGAGACCTGCGGGGCCGAGAGCAACAATACTATCTACAAATTCACGCAATCCTCGATTGTATCGTGGCCAGCTATTCCCCGGCGAGCTTGGCGATAAGACCCGCCTCGTCCAATTCCGGGATTTTTAGTTCCCGTGCTTTGTCGAGTTTGGAACCTGCTTCCTCGCCCGCCACGATGTAGCTGGTCTTCTTGCTGACGGAACCGCTGACTTTACCGCCGGCGGCTTCAATGCGCTCCTTGGCCTCATCACGGCTCAGGGTGGGGAGCGTGCCGGTGAGCACGAAGGTCAACCCGGCGAGACGGCCACCGGAACGGTCCACTTTCTGATGCGTCATGGTGAGCCCAGCCTCGGTGAGGCGGCGGACGAGTTCGCGATTGTGCTCGTCGGCAAAGAAGCCACGGATGGACTGGGAGACCTTGGGGCCCACTTCTTCGGCCTGTTGCAGCGTGGGTTCGTCGGCAGCCATGATCGCCTGCAGGCTGCCGAAGGCGTCGGCCAGAATCTGGCCGGTTCGTTCGCCGACGAAGGGAATACCAAGGCCGTTGATGACGCGCGGCAGCGGCAAAGTTTTCGACTTTTCGATGCCGGCCATCACTCGCTCCGCCGATTTCTGACCCATGCGCTCCAGCCCGGCCAACTGCTCCACGGTGAGCGTATAGATATCGGCAATGCCGCGCACGAGGCCCTTACCGACGATCTGATCGACCAGTACGTCGCCCATGCCGGTGATGTCCATGACGTTGCGCGAGGCAAAATGGAGCACCGAGTTTTTCAGCCGGGCGGGACAGTTCACATTGACGCACCGCCAGATGACCTCGCCCTCTGGCCGCGCCACAACCCCATCGCAAACCGGGCATTTTGTGGGCATTGCGAAGAGACGGCGGTCTGTTCCCTGCGCAGAGACGCGGATTACCTTTGGGATGACATCGCCGCTGCGTTCGACAACTACGGTGTCGCCTTCCGCGAGGCCCAGCCGGGCAATTTCGTCCTCATTGTGCAGGGTAGAGCGGCTGACGGTGACGCCGCTAACCATCACCGGCCGCAGATGGGCGACGGGAGTCAATGCGCCGGTGCGGCCCACTTGCACGTCGATTTTTTCTACCACCGTTTCCGCCTGCCGGGCCGCGTATTTGAACGCGATGGCCCAGCGCGGGAATTTCGCCGTCCAGCCCAGACGGGTCTGCTGGGCGATGCTATCGACTTTGGCTACTACGCCGTCAATTTCGTAGGGTAACGACTCGCGGGCAGCCTCCATTTCGCGGATGAACGCAAGCAATTCTTCGATGCCGGCGCACTTGCGCCACTTGGGATTTACTTTGAAGCCCAGGGCGTGGAGATGCTCCAGCGCTTTGCTGTGGGACGGGGCCGCGGGCGCTCCGTTCCGCATGTAGAAGTAGGCGTAGTAATCGAGTTGGCGGGAGGCGGTGACCTTGGGGTCCAGCATGCGCAGTGTTCCGGCGGCGGAGTTGCGCGGGTTGGCGTAGCGGGGGAGGCCTTCCTGTTCGCGATCTTCGTTCAGACGTTGGAAGGCCTTGTTCGGCATGATGACTTCGCCGCGGACTTCGTATGGTTCGGACTCGCGGGTTTGCAGCGGCAGGGAGCGAATGGTGCGGGCGTTGGGCGTGACGTCTTCGCCGGTGGTTCCGTCGCCACGGGTGAGGGCGAGTTGCAGTTGGCCTCCGCCGTATTGGGCCGCCATGGAGAGACCGTCCAGCTTCAACTCGGCCACGTAGCAAAACTCTTCGCCAGCCAGGGCGTCGCGGACACGTTTATCGAAGGCGAGGAGTTCGGTTTCGTCGAGCGCGTTATCGAGCGAGAGCATGGGGGAACTGTGCGGGAGCTTGGTGAACCCGTCGCGGGGTTGGCCGCCGACACGCTGCGTGGGCGAGTCCGGCGTCCGTAGCTCCGGGTGGACGTCCTCCAGCTTTTGGAGCTGGCGCATCAGTTTGTCGTACTCGGCGTCGCTGATTTCGGGCGCGTCGAGCACGTAGTACAGATGCTCGTGGCGGCGAAGTTCTTGGCGCAAGTGCTCGATTTCTTCGAGAACCATAGGATACTGATTAGTTTGAGCCATATTGCCCTGATCTACAATCCG
>DASTML010000135.1:0-15663 GCA_035714175.1 Bryobacteraceae bacterium
AAAAACTGCAGCATCGACGGCATGATCGTCTGGTTGCCGATCATCTCGTCGCTGGTGATTACGTGACGCCCAAACCGGCGAATCGAAAGCGATGGGCCGTCCAGCGCCAACGGCGGAATAATCGCATTTACGCGGGAGCCGTCTTTTAGCCTCGCATCCACAATGGGCTGGGCCTCGTCCACGCGCCGCCCCACCTGCGCCACAATCTTCTCGATAATGTGCAGCAGGTGCGCGTTGTTCCGGAACCGTACGGGCGATCGTTGCAAGCGGCCCTGCCGCTCGATGAAGACCTTATCGTAGGAATTCACCAGAATGTCGGAAATGCTGGGCTCTTTCAGGAGAGGTTCCAACGGGCCCAGCCCTAATACCTCGTCGAGAACCTCTTCGACAATCTTGTTCTGCTCCGCCGTCGTCATCGGTACGCGCTCGTCGTCGAGCAGCCGTTCGACAACC
This sequence comes from Bryobacteraceae bacterium, assembly GCA_035714175.1. Lineage (GTDB taxonomy): Bacteria > Acidobacteriota > Terriglobia > Bryobacterales > Bryobacteraceae. Next base: position 454 of record DASTML010000135.1, read on the forward strand.
CTGCCAATTTCTGTCCGCACCCGCTCTTGGGGAATGGACGATACACGGTCCAGGTCCAAAACCCCGATCAGTTTTTTGTGGATCTCCGACTTCAGTTCAAAATAGCGGTCCGTACTCCGGATCGCGGCTTGTGCCGCCGATGCGCGCTCCCGCTCCCCGCTTCCCCTTGCCGGACGCCGGGTGTTTGCCGCGCCCCGCGGGGACTTGCCTGCGGTTGCCGCCGCCTTGCTTGCCATCAATTGGGCAAGCGACGGACGTTTGGCTGGCGGCGGATTTTCTGGCGTCTTCGGGTCGGTGGCCACGAGCGGGAAAAAATCTCAAACCCAAGGTAGCATGAGAAGTTGCTGACACGGCGCCAATTCGCTGCCCTTGCGGCGCTCCCGGCCGCGAAGCGCCCGAACGTACTATTGGTGGTTGCCGGCCAGTGGAAACGCCAGAGACTGCCGGGAGGAGACCCCGACGCTCCGCCGCTCCCGAATCTGGCTCGTCTGGCCAAAGGCGGTCTCTGGTTGCCGCGCGCCTATACGGTCAATCCGGCCCCCGCCTGCGCCCACGCTGTTCTCCAAACGGGCCGATATCCGCACGCCGCCGGGGTACCCTGGGAAGGCCGCGCGCTCCCACCGGATGCGCCTGGCTTGGCTGGCGGTTTCGCCGCGGCTGGATATGCCGCCGGCTTCGTCGGGCTTTGGCCGGCAGAGATTCCGGCCGGTCCCGCGGAGACCGCGGCGGGTCCGGGCCGTCACGGTTTTACGGAGTGGGCTGCCCTCAGCGGCGGACGCCGCTATGCCGACGGGGTCCATTTTAAGAACGGCAACAACTCCGGCCCCGCCGGTGGTTTGGAGCCGGACAGTCAAACAGAACTCGCCCTCGATTTTCTGCGCCGCCGTCGCGAAGAGCCGTTCTTCCTGCAAATCGCTTTCGGCGCCTCCCACCGGACAGACTCAGGCGAAGCAGGCTCCGCCAGTTACAACGTCCGCTGCGCCGCCATCGATAAGAACATGGGAAAGTTGCTGGACGCGCTCGACGCATATCGCCTTTCCGCCAACACGCTTCTCGTTTTTACTTCCGATGCCGGCGAGCCACAGCCCGAGGATTGGAGGGAGTCGTCCGTTGGTGTGCCTCTTCTGCTTCGTTGGCCGGATCGCTTGCCTGCCTCTGCCAGCCAGGACTGGCTGTGCGCCAACGTGGACATCGCGCCGCTCCTCGGCGGAATAGGCGGGTTGGCGCCCCTGGAGTCGGCGCAAGGCATAGACAGGTCGAAACTCCTGTTTGTCAATGGTGTGGGGGAGCGGCCCGAATCCATCTATCTGCAGGGCCGCCTTGGAACGCCGGCGGAATGGCGCGCTGTGGTGCGCGGCTGGGACAAACTGGTGGTGGACCGGGAGCGACGAGTCACGCATCTGTTCAATCTCGCGCAGGATCCACGGGAACAGGACAATCTGGCGGTGGACCGCGCCACCCTCCGCCGCCAAGAAGAATTGCTGGCGCTAATGCGCCGGTGGATGATCACAGCCGGAGATCGTGTGCCCTACCCGGGCCGCGCTCCGCAATAGGAGCAATCGCAATGAGCGAAGAAACAAAAACAGACAAAATCGATGTAGTCGCGCATATTCATGCGGCGCCAGGCCATGAGGCGGTTGTCCGCGAAGCATTGGAAAGCTTCGTCGCCCCCACCCGGCAGGAGGAAGGGTGCCTCCGCTACGACTTGTTCCAGGATCTGAGCGATCCGCTCAAGTTCACATTCATCGAAGAGTGGACCAGTCAAGCTGCGCTGGAACAGCACTCCCGTTCGGCGCACATCGCCGCCGGCCGCGCCAGGATGGAGGGAAAACTCTCCGGCCCGAGCTGGGTGCAGGTGGCACGCCGGATCCTCTAGGCATGCCGAAGGGGGCGCCTGCCCCCTTCGCTCTAGGTCCCGTTGGCAGTGTGGAGGGTTTTCCGCCTCCTATGGAGACGGCACAGCCAGCTCGTCATCGCAGCTCACAATCCTCATCGCAAACCAGTCATCTCGTTAATAGAGCGTCAGGTTCACCGTGGGGCTGCTGGGGTCAAATATGGAATTTTCCTTGCGGCCCATAACGCATGGGAAAATCTCACTGCCCAGCGCCTGCCGCCGGTGCATGCTATCCATTTGTAATGAGGTACTTTCGTGGTTGACGTGCGGAGCGCGGAACGCGCCCGCCTGGCACAGGCCGAACAGCAGAAGCAACACTGGCGCCGCTGGGGAACCTACGTCTCGGACCGCGCTTGGGGCACCGTTCGGGAAGATTATTCGCCCAACGGCGCGGCCTGGGACTACTTCCCCTTCGAACATGCTCACCTCCGCGCCTTCCGCTGGAGTGAGGACGCCCTGCTCGGTTGGTGTGACAATCACCAACGCGTCTGTTTTGGCCTCAGCCTTTGGAACGGCAAGGATCGCATCCTCAAGGAGCGTCTCTACGGTCTCAGTGGCCCTCAGGGCAACCACTCCGAGGATGTGAAGGAAATCTATTACTACTTGGATGGCACGCCCACCCATTCCTACAACAAAGCCCTCTACAAATATCCGCAAGCCGAGTTCCCCTACAGCCGGTTGCTCGAAGAGAGCCGTCGTCTCTCCCGTGCCGATCCCGAGTTCGAACTGATTGACACCGGTATCTTTGATGGCGACCGCTATTTCGATATCTTTGTCGAATATGCCAAGGCCGATATCGACGACACTCGCGTTCGCATCACGGTCACCAACCGCGGTCCGGAAGCAGCCAAACTGACCATCCTTCCCACCGTCTGGTTCCGCAATACCTGGACTTGGGGGCGCTCCCGCAATGTTCGGCCCTCGCTCTACGCCGCCTCCGATGACACGGTACAACTTCGCGAGCCCACCCTCGGCGAATACCTGTTCTATTGTCCCGGTACGAAAAAGCTGCTCTTCACCGAAAATGAAGGCAACAGCCAGAGCCTCTGGGGCGTGCCCAATCGCGGCTTCACCAAGGACGCTTTTGCGCAATACATCATCGAAGGCAACCCAGTTGCGGTCAATCCCGCCCGCACGGGCACAAAGGCCTGTGGACTTTACGAATGGGAGTTAGCGGCCGGGGAGTCCCGCAGCGTCACCCTCCGCCTCGCGCCTGCCGATGCCGCGGCCGGCCCTTCAGACAATACGGTTTTTGAGCAGCGCATCGCCGAAGCGAACGCCTTTTACGACTCGGTTCCTTCGGTCCCGCTCTCAGCCGACGGCACTTCCGTCTGCCGCCAAGCCTTTGCCGGCCTTCTTTGGACCAAGCAGTTTTACCACTACGTCGTGGAAGAGTGGATGGAGGGCGATCCCAACACGCCGCCTCCTCCGCCCGGCCGCCGCCGCGTCCGCAACACGGACTGGCAGCATCTGTTCAACGCCGACATCATCTCGATGCCCGACAAGTGGGAGTATCCCTGGTACGCCGCCTGGGACCTCGCCTTTCACATGGTTCCTTTCGCCATGATCGATGCCGATTTCGCCAAACGGCAAATGTCCCTCTTCCTCAGGGAATGGTACATGCACCCGAACGGACAGATACCGGCCTATGAATGGGCTCTCGGCGATGTCAACCCGCCCGTCCATGCCTGGGCGTGTTGGCGCATCTATCAAATTGATCGCCGCCTGAACGGTAACGCGGACTACGCCTTCCTGGAGCGCTGCTTCCACAAGCTGCTCATGAACTTCACCTGGTGGGTGAATCGCAAGGATACTCTCGGCAATAACATCTTCGAGGGCGGTTTCCTCGGCCTCGATAATATCGGCGTATTTGATCGTTCCGCGCCTCTACCCACCGGCGGCACGATCGAGCAGTCGGACGGCACCAGTTGGATGGCGATGTACTCGCTCAACATGCTGACCATCGCCCTCGAACTCGCGCAGCAGAACAACAGCTACGAGGACATCGCCAGCAAATTCTTTGAGCACTTCCTCTACATTGCCAGCGCCGCCAACGGCCGCACCTCCGATTCGCTCTGGGACGAAGAGGACGGCTTCTATTACGACCTTCTCCGCCTCCCCTCCGGCGAGTGGTTTCGCATGAAAGTCCGCTCCATGGTCGGCATCATTCCTCTGTTCGCGATGGAGACCATCGAACCCACCGTCATCGACAAGCTCCCCGGTTTCCGCCGCCGTATGCAATGGTTCCTCCGCAACCGGCCGGACCTTTGCGGGAACCTCGCCTCCATGACGGAGCGCGGCATGGGCGAACGCCGCATGCTCTCGCTCGTCGGTCCGGGCCGCCTGCGCCGTATCCTGGAACGGGTTCTCAACGAATCCGAATTCCTCTCGCCGCACGGTGTCCGCGCGCTGTCCCGCGTGCACGCCGAAAGCCCGTACTCGCTCAAAGTGGACGGGGCGACCTACGAAGTCCGCTACGAACCCGCCGAGTCCAGTACCGGCCTCTTTGGCGGTAACTCCAATTGGCGAGGGCCCGTCTGGTTCCCCGTCAACTATCTGCTCATCGAATCGTTGCAGCGGTTCCATCACTATCTTGGCGAAGACTTCCGCGTCGAGTTCCCCGCGGGCAGCGGCAATCGTCTCGACCTTTGGGAAGTGGCCGCCGAACTCTCGCAGCGTCTCTCTTCGCTCTACCTTCGCGGAGCGAACGGAGAACGGCCCGGCCTCGGCCCACACCCCAAGTTCCAGTCGGACCCCCACTTCCGGGATCACCTGCTCTTCTACGAATACTTCCACGGCGATACCGGAGCAGGTCTCGGAGCCAGCCACCAGACCGGCTGGACGGCCCTCATCGCAAAGTTGCTCATGCAGAACGGAGAATAATGCGCTCTCTTCTCCTATTGGCATGTCTCGGCTCGCTTCTGGCGCAGCCGAGACATGGCGTCCGCCCGCAACGAATGGTTATTCGTGGAGCCGTTGTTGTGGAAGGCAACGGTACGCCGGCGGCCGGGCCCGTTGACATTGCCATCGAAGACGGCCTCATCGCCGCTGTTGGGCGCGTCCAAAGCCAATCCGGCGACGTCGTCCTCGACGCCAAGGGCAAGTACGTCCTTCCCGGCTTTATCAACCTGCACGGCCACCTTCACAATGAACGCGGCGGCGTGCCGATGGACTCGAATTATGTCCTCAAGCTCTGGCTCGCCTGCGGCATCACCACTGTCCGTGACCTTGGCAGCCCGCTCACCCAGTCCCTGAATATCCGGACAAAAGGTGAGGCTGGCGAACTCGCCGCTCCTCGCCTTTTCGTCTATCCGGTGCTCGGCCGCGTCCGCGATCCGGAAATGGCCCGCCGCCGCGTCCGCGAGATCAAAGCCGCCGGAGCCGACGGCATGAAGATCGTCGGAGCCTGGCGCGATACCATGGACGCCGCCTTGGACGAAGCCCACAAGCTAGGTCTTCCCGTTGCCCAGCACATTGGCGTCGAAGAGACTCGCGCCGATGACGCCATTCGCAATCGTGTCCGCTCCATTGAACACTGGTACGGTATCCCGGACGCCGCCATTCCCGGCGGTGTCCAGAACTTCCCGGCCTCATACAACTATCTGAACGAAGCAGACCGCTTCCGCTACGCCGGCCGTCTATGGCGGGAAGCCGACTGGGACAAACTCACCAAACTCTTTGACGCCATGATCGCCAACAATGTCGCCTGGGATCCCACTCTCGAAATCTACGAGGCGAGCCGTGACCTCCAGCGCGCGCAAACGCAACCCTGGTTTCGCGACTACCTGCACCCCGTCCTCGAAGACTTCTTCCGCCCCAACCTCGAAAACCACGGTTCGTATTTCCTCAACTGGTCCAGCACCGACGAAGCGTATTGGAAGGAGAACTACCGGCTCTGGATGCGAGCCGTCCGCGAATTTGCCCTTCGCGGCGGTCTCGTCGGCATTGGTGAGGATGCCGGCTATATCTACCAGATGTACGGCTTCGGCTTCATTCGGAATCTGGAGTTGCACCAGGAAGCCGGATTTCATCCGTTGCAGATCGTTCAGCATGCGACTCAAAACGGAGCCCGTGTTCTTGGCCAGGAGCAGAAGCTCGGCCGCGTCCGCGCCGGTTGGGCCGCGGACCTCCTCGTCATCGACGGCAACCCGCTCGAAGACTTCAAACTCCTCTATCCCGCCTCAGCCAACAATGGCGTCAAGCCCGGCCTCCGCTGGACAATTAAAGGCGGTATTCCCTATTCTTCGCCGCAACTCATGGAGGAGATTAAATCGATGGTTGGAAAGGCGCGCAAATCCAAGTGATTCCGTTTGTCCATAGAAGCCGTACCCGCCTGGTCTTCGGGCCCGGGACCATTCATTCCGTCGGCCAGCTTGCTCGCGAACTCGGTTTCCGCCGCACGCTTATCGTGGCCGATGCCGGCATGGAGAAAGCCGGGCATATCGCCACCGTCCTCTCCGCCCTTGCCGGCGAAGGCATCGAGTCCACTCCCTGGTCCCACTTCGGCGCAAACCCCGATTCCAGCATGGTCGAGCAGGGCAGGGATTTTGCCGCCAGCCTGGGCATTGACTCAATCATCGGTCTTGGCGGAGGCTCTTCCATGGACTGCGCCAAAGCCATCAACATCGTCCTGACCAACGGCGGCCGCATCCAGGACTATTGGGGCCACAATAAAGTACCTGGCCCCCTGCTGCCGATGATTGGCGTTCCCGCCACCACCGGTACCGGCAGCGAAGCCCAGAGCTATGCTTTGATTTCGGACGCGGCCACCCACGTCAAAATGGCCATCGGCGACGATAAGGCCGCGTTCGCCGTCGCCGTCCTCGATCCTCAAGTCGCCCACACCCAACCCTCCGCCGTCCGCGCGGCCGCTGGTTACGATGCGATCTCCCATGCGGTGGAATCCTTCGTCACCACGAAGCGCAACGCGGTCTCCGTCTGCTTCGCCCGCGAAGCGTGGCGGCTTATGGACAGCGCTTTCTCCCGCTTCATCCTCCAACCGGACGACATCTCCGCGATCGCTGACATGCAACTCGGAGCCTGGTTCGCCGGTTCGGCCATCGAGGCGTCCATGCTCGGCGCCGCCCACGCACTGGCCAACCCGCTTACCGCCTCCTACGGCATTGCCCATGGCCAGGCCATCGCCGCCATGTTGCCTCACGTCGTCCAGTGGAACGCCATGCCCGAATACGCCGAGCTGCATCCTGATCTTCCTGCGCGGCTGCGGGAGTTCGCCGCGCTGGCCGATCTTCGCGCTTCGCTGCGGGACCTCAATGTCGACGAATCCAGCCTTGCCCCACTCTCCCTCGCCGCTGCTCAACAATGGACAGGGAAATGCAATCCCCGGCCCTTTGATGCCGAAGCCGCTCTGGAGCTCTATCGATGCGCCTACTAGCCGTCCTCTTTCTTGCCGTGTTGCCTCTGCTGGCGGACTGGCCGCAGTTCCGGGGAAATCCCTCCCTCACCGGCATCGCCCCCGGCCCCCCTCTTCCCGAAAATCTGAAACTTCTATGGACTTGGGAAGGCGGGGAATCCTTTGAGTCGTCGCCCGTGGTCTCCGCCGGCGTCGCCTACATCGGCGCTGGCAATGGGGATCTGGTCGCCATTGACTTGGCCACAGGCAAAACGAAGTGGCGCTATAAAACGGGAGGGGAACTCGGGGAATCCACTCCCGCCGCCGGGTCCGGGCTCGTCTTCATCGGGGACCTCCGCGGCGTCGTCCATGCCGTCGACGCAGCCTCCGGCAAACTCGCCTGGACCTACAAAACACTTTCGGAAATCAAGTCTTCCCCCGTCGTTGTCGGGGACCGTGTCCTCGCCGGTTCCTACGATCAAAATCTCTACGCGCTGGACGTCAAAACCGGCAAGCTGCTGTGGAAGTTCGAAACCGCTGGCCCTGTCCACGCCACGCCCGGCGTCGCCAATGGCATTGCCTATGTCACCGGCTGCGATGAACACTTCCGCGCCATCCGCATCGCCGACGGCAAGGAAGTCTTTCAGGTTTCCAGCGGAGCCTACACAGGCGCGTCGCCGCTTCTCATCGGCAACATGGCCTACTTCGGTACCTTCGGCAACGAAGTGGTCGCGCTCGATCTGGCTGCCAAAAAGATCGTCTGGAAATACGAACATCCCACGCGAAAATTCCCCTTCTACTCCAGCGCCACGCTCGCCGCGGGCAATATCATTCTCGGCGGCCGCGACAAAATGGTGCATGCCGTCGATGCCAAAACCGGCAAGGCCGCCTGGACCTTTGCCACTCGCAGCCGTGTCGAGTCGTCTCCCGCCGCCTCGGGCAACCGTATTTACATCGGCTCGAATGACGGCCGCTTTTATATCCTGGATGCCGCGACCGGCAAGAAGTTATGGGAATACGATGCGGGCGCCGCGTTGTCCTCGTCGCCCGCCATCAGTGACGGCAAAGTTCTCATCGCCGCGCAGGATGGCCGTCTCCTCTGCTTCGGCTCGTAACTTGTCTACTGGCCTTCGCCGTAGACAATCGTTCCGTTCACGCCCTCACTCGTTTTCGCCGCGCCGATCGTCACGGAGCGCTTCCGGTCCGCATGCTGAAAAACCAGTTGCAGGGCCTGGTCTCCGGCTGTCGAGGAAACCGAAGAAACACTCTCCTCAAAACCAGCCCCCTTGTACTTATCTTCGAAGAACGTTTTCAACGCTTCCAGCGAATCCGTCGAACTGAACACCACGGTACCGCCCACGCCCTCCGGTCCATTCCCGGACATGCCTCCCATCGTCTTTGCGCCCGGCGGTAGAAACACCCAGGAAGGCAATTTCAGGTTCGCGCCCGATCCCAACTCGGCATGCCCGTCGTCGGTATCGATGGTAATCTTCCCGTCCTTGATCGCATCGCCGTCTATCGTCACGGTCTTGCCCGTCTTCTTGTCGCGAATCGTCACCTTGCCGGTGCTCTCGTTCACGTCAATCACGTCGATATCCGGATTGGCCGCGGCTGCAATCCGGACAATCGCCGACAATGGATTCTTCGCCGCCTGCTCCGCCTTTTTCACAAAAAGATAGGTGAAAAAGGTGATCGCGATGCCTGCCAGGAAAACCAGCGCAACAAAGCCAATCAACAGCCATCCCCAAATCGGCATTCCTTTTTTGGCAGGAACGGGGGCCTGCGGATACCCCTGCGGTGGTCCAAAGCCGGGCGGTTGTTGCGGTGGGTAGCCCTGCTGCGGATGCGGTGGATAGCCCTGCTGTGGATAGGGTTGTTGGGGGTAGGGCTGTTGCTGTTGCGGATAACCCTGCTGTGGCTGGCCTTGTTGCGGATACCCCTGCGGCGCCTGCTGTGGGTAGCCTTGCTGAGGCTGGGGCGGGTACCCCTGCGGAGGCTGCGGCGGCCGTCCCTGCTGAGGTTGTTGGGGGAACTGCGGCTGCTGAGGGTTCTGCGGGTCCGGCATGGGCTCATTGTGGCACACGCGGCCCGGATAGAATAGGGGCATGAGAGCAACGCTATGGCTGGTTGTTTGTGCAGCCACGGTTTGGGCCCAGGACACATTCACCAATGAAGTCGCGCCCATCTTGAAGCGCCGCTGTGTCGCCTGTCATGGCGCGGCCATGCAGACGAATGGCTTGCGCGTGGATATCGGCGCCGCGCTGATTCAGGGCGGCTACTCCGGCCCCGCCGTAGTCCCCGGTAAGCCCGGAGAGAGCAAGCTGCTGCATCGCCTGAAGAGCACCGAAAAAGCGGAAATGATGCCGCCCATGGGCGCGCGTCTCAGCCCCGCCGATATCGATGTCATCACGAAGTGGATTGCCGATGGAGCCAAGGTGCCCGCCGCTTCCGCCGCCGGCCCCGCACGTCGTGAAACCAGCCATTGGTCCTTCCAGCCCGTCAAGCGTCCCGCCACCCCTGCCGGCGTCAATCCCATTGATTTCTTCATCACCGAACGTTTGAAGAAAGAGGGGCTCACCCCCTCCCCCGAAGCCAATCGCGTCACTCTCGCCCGCCGCGTGAAACTGGATCTCCTCGGGCTCGCCCCCACGCCCGCCGAAGTTGCGGCCTTCGTCAATGACAAAAGCCCCAATGCCTACGAGCGCATGGTCGACCGCTATCTCGACTCTCCCCACTACGGCGAACGGTGGGCCCGTCCCTGGCTCGATCTTGCCCGCTATGCCGACAGCGATGGCTACGAAAAGGACAACGTTCGCCCCTACGCCTGGCGCTATCGCCAATGGGTCATCGATGCTCTGAACGCCGATATGCCGTTCGACCGTTTCACCATCGCACAGGTGGCCGGCGATCTCCTGCCCGCCGCCACCGTGGAAGACCGCGTAGCCACCGGCTTCCATCGCAACGTGCTCACCAACCGCGAAGCCGGCGTGGATCGCGCCGAAGCCCGGTACGAGCAGTTGATTAACCGCACCAATACCCTGGGTACCACCTGGCTCGGTCTCACAGTCGGGTGCGCTCAGTGTCACGATCACAAATACGATCCCTTCTCGCAGCGCGAGTTCTACCAGCTCTACGCCTTCTTCAACGAGGCGGATGATGTGGATATCGATGCGCCGATGGAAGGCGAGCGTGGGCCCTATCTGAAAGCTCTGCCGGCCTACCGCCGCGACCGGGAAAAACTCCTGGCCGAATACAAAATCCCCGCGCTCCAAGCCCGTTGGGAAGAGAAAATGCGCGCCGCCTATGCCAATCCCGGCAAGGACGCTGAATTCGACTTCTGGATCACCTCCATGTCCGCCATGGTCGATCACGCCATGCGCATGTTGCACAAAAAGCCCGAAGAACGAACCCAGCGCGAAATCGATACGCTAGCCGACTACTTCATCTCCAACCCTGGTCCCGAAAACGGCCGTGACAAAGAGTTGACCGCGCGGCTGAAAGAGCTTAAGACCAAGATCACCGACCTGAAGAAAACGGTCCCCTTCCTTACCCAGGCCTACACCATCGGAGAGCATCCCAGCCATCCCAAGACCCACATCACCATACGCGGCGACTACCGCTCGCTTGGCATCGAAGTACAACCCGGCACTCCCGCCGTCATGCCGCCCATGGAGCGCAAGGAAGGCGAGCCTGTTCGCGTGGCCTTCGCCCGCTGGCTGGTCGCCCCCAATAACCCGCTCACGCCGCGCGTCACCGTCAACCGCGCTTGGCAGGAGCTCTTCGGCCGAGGTCTCGTCCGCACGTCGGAAGACTTCGGCGTCTCCGGGGAAAAGCCGTCGCACCCCGAACTGTTGGATTGGCTCGCCTCGGAATTCGTCGCGCAGGGCTGGAGCCAGAAGAAGCTTCACAAGACCATCATGATGTCGGCCACCTATCGGCAAGCTTCCGCCTTCCGTCCCGACGCGGCGGAAAAGGATGCCGACAACACCTTGCTGGCCCGCCAGTCCCGCCTCCGTCTGCCGGCCGAACTCATCCGGGACACCGCTCTGCAGGTTGCGGGGATCCTCGATCCCGAAGTGGGAGGAAAGTCCGTCATGCCCTTCCTGCCTAAGGGTGTGGGCGAACTTGCCTACGGCGGGTCGAAATGGAAGGAAACAACCGGCCAGGAAGCGTACCGCCGCGGCCTCTATATTCACTACCAGCGCACCACGCCGTATCCGTTGCTCGTCAACTTCGATGCCCCGGATTCCAATGTCGCCTGCTCGCGCCGGCGCCCCTCCAACACGCCACTGCAGGCCCTCAACCTGCTCAACGATCCCGTGTTCCTGGAGGCCGCCAATGCCTTTGCTCTCCGCGCCATGGAAACACAGTCCGCCGCCGGACCGCGCATCGACGCCATGTTTCAACAGGCGCTTGGCCGCCAACCCTCGGATACCGAACGCCAGACGCTGGCCCGCTACGTTGACGCTCAATCCAACGTGCTGAAGGCCGAAGGCCGCAACGGCGATCAACTCACCCAGGGAGCCTGGAGCGGCGTGGCCCGTGTCCTCTTCAACCTCGACGAATTCATCAACAGGGAGTAACGGAATCATGATCTACTCACGCCGCGATTTATTGAATAGTTTTGCCTACGGCGTCGGAGGCATGGCGCTGTCCGATCTGTTGCACGGCGCCGCGCCCAATCCGCTGGCCCCTCGCAAACCCCACTTCGCGCCCAAAGCAAAAAGCGTCATCTTCATGTTCATGGAGGGCGGCCCCAGCCAGATGGATCTCTTCGATCCCAAGCCAGCGCTCCAGAAACACAACGGAAAGCCGTTGCCCGCCGAGTTCACTAAGGACCTGAAGCTGGCCTTCACCAAGCCCAACGCCGCTGCCCTCGCCAGCCCGCGCATCTTCCAGCCTTGCGGCAAGAGCGGCATCGTCATCAGCGACTACCTGCCCGGCCTGAGGGAGGTTGCCGACGAACTCTGCGTCGTCCGTTCCATGCACACCGACGCCGTCAATCACCACCCCGGCCAATTGCTGCTCTTCACCGGCAGCATCCAATTCGGACGTCCCACGGCCGGCGCCTGGGTGACTTACGGCTTGGGCAGCGAGTCCCAGAACCTACCCGGATTTGTCGCTCTCTCCAGCGGAGCCGGAACCTCTGGCGGTGCGTCCAACTTCATGAGCGGCTTCCTCCCGTCGACCTACCAGGGGACGATCTTCCGCAACAGCGGGGATCCCATTCTCTACCTTTCCAACCCGGAGGGAGTTTCGAAAGCCACGCAGCGCACCTCTCTGGATGCCATCAAAGAGCTCAACGAAGAGCACCTGCGGAAGAGCGCCGACCCGGAAATTGCCGCGCGGATTCAGAGCTACGAACTGGCTTTCCGCATGCAGATGAGCGCTCCGGAACTGCTCGATTTCTCCAATGAATCCCAGGAGACGCTGGAGATGTATGGCATCGGCAAGGAGCCCACGCATCAGTTCGGAACCAACGCCCTGCTGGCCCGCCGCCTCGTCGAAAGGGGCGTCCGGTTCGTACTGATGATGGATGCCTCGTGGGACACGCACACGAACCTGAACAAGAAACTGAAGGAAAAGTGCGATGCCACCGACAAAGGATCCTCTGCGCTGATTAAGGACCTCAAGCGGCGCGGCCTGCTGGATGAAACCCTTGTGGTCTGGGGCGGGGAATTCGGCCGTACGCCGATCTGCGAAATCCGCAACACGGCGGATCCGGACAACGCCGGCCGTGACCATCACCCTACGGGCTACTCCATGTGGCTGGCCGGCGGCGGTGTCAAAGGCGGTCAAACCATCGGAGAAACTGACGAACTCGGTTTCACGATCACCCGTGACAAGGTGCACGTCCACGATCTGCAGGCGACAATGCTACACTGCCTCGGGCTGGATCACTTGAAACTGACCTATCGCCACATGGGCCGCGACTACCGTCTCACGGACCTTGCCGGCAACGTGGTGACCAAGATATTGGCCTAGGCTCTCCGCAAACCCCGGCTCCGGCGGTCCCTGCACGGAAGCGGGCGCCGCATAGCGCTGGCGGAACCTTGACGGCGGCAACGGGTCCGCGCGGCCCCTTCCACAGGGGCCGCAAGCCCCCTGAAGCAGGAAAGGCCAGTCCGGAGACTGGCCTTTCCTGCCGGGAGCGGAACAACGTTAGGAGCGCGAAGGTGCTTTGTCGACGATCTTGAACTTCTGTTCGTCGAAATAGAGTACCTTGCCGGTCCGGTAGCTCTGTACGGCCATCGTGATCAGCACCTGCGCGCGACCAGCAGTCTCGACGTCGAGCGTCGGCTTCTGGCGCGAAACCATGCAATCCAGGAAGTTCGTCACGTGCGTGCGCATCGTATCCACTTCCTTCACCGGGATCTTGGTTTCTTCGATTCCGAATTTATACTTATCGCCGCCGATGGGCCGTTTGGGGCTGCCGCCCCGGCCGCCGGTTACCTCCGGCTTCAGCGTGATATGGGGAGCAAATCCTTCAAAGCGGCCGTGTTCCACCATGATGATCGTGCCTTCGTGGCCGCGGATGAGCCCCGGAATGTGCTGCGAGTTGGCCATCGACGAACTCAGCACCAGGGAGTGCCCCGCGTTGTATTCGGCGATCAGATGGAACGTGTCCGGCACTTCGCGATCAGGCTTCGACGGATCTTCCGGCAGTTTGCTGAACTCGTAGATGCCGCCGCCGGCCATCACCTTGTGCGGGAATTGCGGCGTCGGCCAGCAGATGTTCATCGGGGCTACGACGTGGAAGAAAAGATCGGTGGCAATGCCGCCGGAGTAATCCCAATACTTCCGGAAACGGAAAAAGCGATCAGGATCCCAATCGCGCTTGGCCGCGGGTCCCAACCAGGTCTTCCAGTCGATGTAGTCTTCACCCTTGCCGCTCGGCCCGGCATTCTTGTCGATCGGCCAGTTCCACTCGCCTTCCACCGAGTTCCGGTGGTAGGAGCCCTGACTCATCAACATCTTGCCGATCGCGCCGTCCGCAATCGCCTTTTTCGCCTGTGCCCACTGATCGCCCGACGTCGTTTGCGATCCGACCTGCATAACGCGCTTGGTATCTTTTACGGTTTCGATGAGCATCCGGACCTCATCCACCGTATGGCACATCGGCTTTTCGCAGTAGACGTCCTTGCCGTTGCGCATGGCTTCTGCGGCTACCGTCGCATGCCAGTGGTCCGGCGTGGCAACAATTACGGCATCGATATCTTTATCGGCAACCACTTCCCGCCAATCCAGCGTGCCTTTCGCTTTGTGGCGTTCCATGTTGGCGTTAACGCGCTTCTGGTAGGTGTCGCAAACCTTGACGATCTGACACTTGTTGGTATCTGCGCCCACTTTGGCGAAAACGTTGGCCACGTAACTGCCGCGTCCGCCCACGCCCACCACACCCACGTTGATACGGTCGTTCGCCCCGATTACACGGCCGGACATCTTGGAGCCGGGACGGGCGGCGAAGGCGCTGCTCACGGCGCCAGCGGCGCTCGCGCCCTTAATAAAGTCTCTGCGATCCATACGGGAATCTCCTTCATGCGGCTGCCTGGCCGCCGTGTTGGGCTCGGAACGTAACTTTGCCCATTCCATTGTACAGAGTTGCCTCCTCCGCATCCATGGGTATTCACGTCCCGCAGGTGTATATTTTTGACGCGCTGCTCGCCCGGTCAGGGTACAGTCGCGCCCGGAGTGCCGCTCTTGATCGCGGCGCCGGATTCTGCGCGGTACTTCGCCCGCGCAAATGCCATATGCCATATCGCGATGGTAATTACGGCAGATAGCGACATCACAACATTCCCAAAATCATGAATCGCTGGCGACATACCGGGCTGCCGCGCCAAAATCCGGAAAGAATGCCCAATCGCATCGCCGGTACATTGAATGCCTAACCCGGCTGATACGGCCAGCAAAAGGGAATCCCGCTTCCGCAATTGAAGCAGAAACCGCCAAAGGACCATAT
>DASTML010000136.1:0-6887 GCA_035714175.1 Bryobacteraceae bacterium
ATCGGAAAAGGGTACGGCGGAAGGCCCCAACGAGTCTCACTTGGCGTGATCTGTACTGCGGCGTACGTGAAACGGCACGCAAGCAGCGACGATCACGCGACGAAATGCCACATCGGAAAACATCCCCGGGGATACCCCGGAGTGGTCAAGCCCAACAGAAAATGCCAAGCCAAACCTAAGCTTGAGCACCCTCCGCCGTAGCCAGCATACACCGGCTCACTGCAGGATCGGGAACGCGTCAAACCCCTTCGGCACAAACAAACTCCCCTCCGTCGTCCCCTCCGGAGCAATCCGCCGCAGCGCCGCGCCTAGCTCCGCCGCCGTCTGCCCGCCTGCGAAATACGCCGCAAACGCACGCACCACCCGCGCCACGTCCGCCCCGCTCTCATGCACAAATTCCAACCGGAAATGCCGGATGCCCGCCCGCCGCCAGGCGTCCAAATGCGCGCTCGCCTCCTGCGCCTCCGCCCCAAAGACGGTATTACGGCACCCCACGTCCGCCATCACCGGATGCGCCCGTCCCTGCCGGTCCCGCAGCGCAACTCGGTGCGCCTCGCACGGCCGCCCGCAATCCTTGTGCGTGGTCCCCGTCGACAAAAACCGGCAAAACACGCAATGTTCCGTATGGAAAACCGGAAGGTGCTGATACGCGATCGCCTCCACTCGCCCCGCCCCCACATCCCGCGCCAGCGCCGCCACCTGCACCGCATTCAAATCATGCGTCGGCGTCAACCGCGCCAGACCCATATCCAAATACGCTGCCGCAGTCCGCGTATTCGCCGTGTTCAAACTAAAATCGCCCACCAACTCCCGGTCCCCATCCGCCAACACGTGCAGAATCCCCGTCGCCCGCACCACAATCGGACAATCCAAACTCACCAAAAACTGCGGAATCCGCGACTCATCCGGCTTCAACACCCGCGGGCTCGCCACGCGAACCACCCGCCCCGCCGCCTTCACTCGCTCCACCGACGGCCGCAACCCATACAGATCGAGATAATCCAACGTCACCGACGCCACATCCAACGCAAGCGCCGCCTCCAACTGCTCCGGCGTTCGCACCAGCACATGCAAGGCCGCCGGCCCAACTTCCCCATCCGCCGCAAACGCCGGCCGTTCCTCCACGGCGTGCACAGACCGGGCCAACGGCCGCGTCTGCAACGCCTCCAACTGCTCCACCGCCTCCCGCCGCAACTGGTTCAACAGCGAAGCCGGTACAAACACGGCCCCGTCCAGTTCCACCGCCAACGCGCCCAGTTCATAGGCCGTATTCCCCAGCCTTCCCAACTGGTCCCGCAGCATCGCCTCGTCCAAACCACGCTTGGAAGCCGCCTCCAGCGTCCCAGCCGACCGAACCGTGATCCGCGTATCCGCGTTCCGTTCCAGCGTCCACTCCAACTCCAACGGCCGCCCCACGCCCCCTGTCGCCCGGACATCCACCATTTGCCGCGCCACCGGAGCCGCCGCCTCCAGATACGGTTTCACCACCCGGGCAATCTCAGCGTCCTGCGTCCGCCAAACCAGGTCGCCCTCGCGAATCCGGTCGAAGTCCACCGCGCCATTCCCAAACCGCAGCACCACCGTCCCATCCAACTCCGGCAGCACCTCGTAAACGCGCCCTCCCTCTTCTTCTTCTGAAGGGCTCCGCCAATCCGCCGCATCGAATACCAGCCCATCGCCCGCCTTCACCGGAGCCACCGCGTGCGCCGCCGCCGGCGCAATCGCCACCGCATCGGAGTACACCCGCGCCACGCACCCCATCTCCACGCCCCTGTGCCGGGGAGCCCGCCCCCGCACCACCGCCTGATGGTCCACGCCGCCAAGGAAAAACGGACCCAACCCCCGCGAATACACCTGCGCCAACCGGATCTCATCCAACGCCGACAACCGTGACGGACGGCCCGCCCACGCGTCATCCACCGCCTGCCGGTACGCCCGCGTCGTCAACGCCACATAGTCGGCGTCCTTATAACGGCCTTCAATCTTTAAGGAGGCCACCCCGGCATCGACAATTTGCGGCACCAGCCGCAGCGCCGACAGATCCCCCGGCGAAAGCAGGTACCGCGCATCGCCCAGAGGCCGCTCCTCGCCGTCCACCAGCATGTCGTATTCCAGCCGGCAGGCCTGCGCGCACTGCCCCCGGTTCGCGCTCCGCCCGCCCCAGGCCTCGGAAGAAAAGCACTGTCCCGAATAGGCGACGCATAACGCGCCATGGACAAAAATCTCCAGTTCCGCGCCTGTTTTCTCGTAAATCTTCCCCACCTCGGCGACGGAAAGTTCCCGCGCCAGGGTCACCCGCTGCACGCCCAGCCCCAGGGCAAACTCCACGCCTTCCGCGCTCGTAATCGAGGTCTGCGTACTGGCATGCAGTTCCAGGTCGGGAGCCATCTGCCGCGCCATGCGCAGCACGCCGATGTCCTGGACAATCAACGCATCGACATTGGCCTGAGTAACAGCGGCAATCGCCTCGGCCGCCGCGTCCAACTCATGTTCAAACACCAAAGTGTTGAACGTCAGGTACCCCCGAACGCCACGGGCGTGGAGGGTGCGCATGACCTCCGGCAACTCTTCGAGCGAAAACCCGACCTTCGCCCGAGCCGAAAAATGGTGCAGGCCAAAGTAGCAGGCATCGGCTCCGGCCTCAATGGCGGCATGGAGTTGCGGCCAATACCCGGCCGGGGACATAACTTCTGGTTTTTTCGGGGCGCGCACGGAGCTACTTCTTCCTCCATTATCGCGCGCCCCGGCGTGCGGGGGCTCGGAGCTTACTTCACCTTGTCGGCGACCTTCTTGGCTCCTTCTTCCGTCTTTTCCGCGCCGGCCTTGATCACCTTTTTGGTGCCTTTGCCGACTTCCTTAGCGCCCTCTTCGGTCTTGTCGGCCCCTTCCTTGGCCAACTCACCGGTCTTTTTGCCGACCTTCACGGCCGCCTTCTTCGTGGCCTTAGCTGCCTTCTCCGTGCCGTGGGCAACGTCCTTGGCGGCATCGGTGGTGGCATTCTTCGCCTTATCCACCGCCTGCGCCGAGAGCGTGGCGGTCGACAACAATGCCGCTGTCAACGCCGCGGCCAGCCCAATTCGAGAAATCATGGTGAGTACGATCCTTCCTTCGCTCTTAGAGATGCCTTACACCCACGTCTCGGTTACCTTAAGATTTGTTCCTCCTTGTCCTCAATTCGGGATTTGGGCCGGGACGAACTGGCAGCCCAACATTCTGTGATATTCCGCTAGACTTGGGGGCATGCATCGGCTAACGTATGTGGCATTGGTCACTTTCGCTCTTCTTATTGGGCCTACACAAGCGCTTAGCCAACGTGTTGCTTCAATATCTGGGGTTGTCGTAAATGCCGTGACGTCGGACCCGCTTCCGAATGCAAAGGTATCTGTGTTTGGTGCGCCCATGCCTGTTATGACGGATAACAATGGCAGGTTTCAGCTTGACGGAATCAATGCCGGCTCACATACTGTTCAGGTTGAAAAAGAGGGCTACGCCTTGGGTGGCGCTTTTGATGGCTTGCATGTCGCGGCCTCCGAAGGCGAGCAAGTAAAGAATCTCATCATCCGGCTTACACCGGAAGCCGTTATCACGGGCCGCGTGCTCGACCAGGGTGGCATGCCCGTTTCGGCCCGTCT
The DNA here is from genome assembly GCA_035714175.1 of Bryobacteraceae bacterium. GTDB lineage: Bacteria > Acidobacteriota > Terriglobia > Bryobacterales > Bryobacteraceae. The sequence continues at coordinate 3,633 of DASTML010000136.1, forward strand.
CTCTCTGAATCTTGCCTCGAACGCAGGTTCTGTTCGCAGCGCTTTTTCGAGCAAGAACGGGGACTTTCGCATAAACAAGGTTCCCCCAGGCGAGTACAAGCTCGAAGCAAGCCCCTTTCCGACTGCGTCAGCACTTCAGACAACGTATTACCCCACGGCGGCCACGCTGGACTCGGCGGGTGTTATCCGCATTACTGCCGGAGAACAGATCTCGGCGATAACCATCGTGATGCAGGCCATCAGGCTCTCGCCTGTCACAGGCAAGTTCACAGGGGAGATCCCACCAGGCCGAATGGCGCATATTGCTGCTGAACAGAGGCCACGTCTACGAGGCAATGCAACTCGAAGTATTTTATTGCGACCGGATGGCAGCTTTTCTCTTCCGCTTCCGGACGGTAACTATACACTCAAGGTGAATGCAATAGGTGGCAACGAGCGGCCAATGGTGATCGGTATGCAAAACATTTCCGTTGCGGGATCGCCCGTGGCGGACATCATAGTTCCTCCCGTGCAACTTCGAAAGGTCCGGACAAGGATTCAGTGGAAAGCTCCTGGCCGCACGGTTCCGCCTGACGTCTCGGTGATGTTCAATCCATTGGAGGGAAACGGAATCATGCAGTTTGGGAAGCGCACGGACAGTGGCGACTGGGAAGCGACCCTGAGCCCGGACCGCTATTCCGTCCTGATCGGCAAACTACCCTCGGGAGCCTACGTGAAGTCCTTGACTGCGGCAAACAGCAACATCATCCAAACCGGGCTCGATCTCCTCGCTGGGACGGTAACCGATGTGGAAGCGACATTGGCCGATGACGGTGGAACGATAACAGTACAGGTAACCAGTGCTTCTCGGGAATCGCTACAGGGCGCATTGCTCTGGCTGGCGCGTGAAACATCTACCCAGGCCGAGGCGCAGTTCTATTCCCGATCCACGGCGTGTAGCAGCGAGGGTATATGCACCTTGACGGGTGTCGCTCCAGGCGAATACAAGGCCGGCGTGAACGTCAATCAACAAAAGGCCCCTGTACAGACTATCCAGGTTGCGCCGAATTCCCAGCAGCAAATTCAGTTCACAATTCGTTGAGACTGAGAATCCGCCTGACGTAGTTCCCTACGCTTAGCCTGAACTTGCTTGGCAATATGTTTACGTGCTGTTTGAAGGCCGGAAGGTCTCACGCGGGCCGGACACGCGCAGCAGCTAGTGTAAGAGAATACTGGCACCGCAAGCAATGCCTGCAGAACCCGACTAGTCCATTGGGGCATTGCTGAACAACCTCTCGTTTGGAAAGTCTTGCGGCGGCCTTCTCAATATCACTATTCAGTTGAGCCCGATGAACAGTACCGCCGGGAACGATCGGCATACCCTCATTATCTGCTACTCATGTCCGTGAAGGGGGGCATTGGCACTCCCCCCTTAATTCTGCAAAATCTCAAACGCCTCCGACCCGCAAATCTCCTCCACCTTCCTCCGAAACTCCCGGTCCGGCCGCACCTTCTGTTGCACGTCCAGAATCGCCGCAAAATCCCCACGCGCCTCTAACTTCAATCGCACCTGCGCATTCCCCGGCTTCCGGTCAAACAACTCTTTCAGCTCCGTCACCGGGTCATGCCCATTCACCTGCAACCGCACCCGGATCGCAATCAACGACGCCAGCGGCACTCGCGTATTGGATAGCGCATACAGCTCCTTCACCCGCAATCGCGGAGCCGCGCCCTCGTCCGGCATCACCGTCGCCACCACCAGGCAGGCATTGTCATCCGTCAGTTGCGGCGACAAATCGTCAATCAGGTGCTCATTGTCGCGCCCATTGAAAATCATTCCCTCCAACGTGCCCTTGTGGTCTTCCACCCCCAACGTCACATACGCCTTGCCTTCCTTCGAACGCCGCCGCTGAATATTCGTCAGAATCGCGCACAGCTTCACTTCAAAGTTCCGGGGCAACTCCGCCAACTGGTCCGTTTCATGCGTCCGCAGATCCGCAATCTTGTCCTCATGATCGTCCAGCGGATGGCCGGAAACGTAGAACCCGATCATCTCCTTCTCGCCCTGCAACGCCTGCATCCGCTTCCAATCCGGCACTTTCGGCAGGTCCTCTTGCGGCTCATCCGCACCCCCGCCAAACATATCGCCGAACAGCCCGCCCTGGCCGGACTCCTTGTCCCGCCGAACCTTTTGTCCGTGTTCCATCGCCCGGTCCACCGCGGCAAACAGTTGCGAACGCGTCCCCTCCAGGCTGTCCATCGCGCCGGCCTTGATCAACGATTCAATCGCTCGCTTGTTGACCGCCGAGATATCCACATTCTCGGTAAAGTCGAAAAGACTCTTAAATGCCCCGTGTTCCTTGCGCGCCGCCAGAATCGAGTCCACCGCGCCTTGCCCAAGGTTCTTGATCGCGCCCAACCCGAACCGGATCGCTTCCCCGTCCGGAGCAAACGACGACAAACTCTTGTTCACGTCCGGCGGCAACACCTTGATTCCCCGGTCCCGGCACTCGTTGATGTACTTAACGACCTTCTCCGTGTTCCCCGTTTCCGACGTCAGCAGTCCCGACATGAATTCAATCGGATAGTGGGCCTTCAAATAGGCCGTAATGTAGGCCATGTACGCATACGCCGCCGAGTGCGATTTGTTGAAGCCATACCCGGCGAACTGCGCCATCAGGTCGAAAATCTTGTCGGCCTTCTTGACGTTGATATTCTTCTTGCCCGCGCCCTCCAGGAACCGGATCTTCTGCCGCTCCATCTCCTCGGCGCTTTTCTTACCCATCGCGCGCCGCAGAATATCGGCTTCGCCCAGCGAATAACCCGCCAGAACGTTCGATATCTGCATCACCTGTTCCTGGTAGACAATAACGCCGTAAGTCTCGGAAAGCAGTGGCTCCAACTGCGGCAGGTCGTAGACCACTTCTTTCTTCCCGTGCTTACGGGCAATAAAGTCGTCCACCATGCCGCCCTGAATCGGGCCCGGACGGTAAAGCGCGTTTAGCGCACACAAGTCTTCAATGCGTTCCGGCTTGGACCGCCGCAGAATGTCCTGCATGCCGCCCGATTCAAACTGGAACACGCCCGACGTATTTCCCTTGTGGAAGATCTCCTCATACGTAAACACATCATCGAGCGGGATCTCCTCCATGATGATTTTCTTGCCCCGATTGGACTCAATCAGTTTCAGCGCATCGTCCACAATCGTGAGCGTCGTCAGACCCAGGAAGTCCATCTTCAGCAGGCCCATCTTTTCGAGCCCGCTCATGTCGTACT
>DASTML010000137.1:0-7189 GCA_035714175.1 Bryobacteraceae bacterium
GCTCGTTTGGCCGCGGGCTCATCAATGTTCTGGAGATGAATGGGGCCGGTGGCGTCCCCAATAATCTGCGGCCCGACGCCCGCTACACGACTCAGAATCAAGTCGTGAATTTCGCTCACTCCTCTTATCATTCACTGCAGACTTCTTTCCAACGCCGTTTCAGTGCCGGGCTCGACCTCTCAGCCTTCTATACCTACAGCCGTTTCCGGGACGACTGGTCCGCCGACGCCTTCAGCACCGTCGCTGGCCTAATCAATACGGGAGCCAATGCCGAAACCGGCTTCCAGGGTGGGGGCAGCGCCTGGATTGCCCGGCCGCGAGGCTCCGATCGCGGCTACTCGGACTACGACACGCCTCACAACTTCACGCTTAGCCACATCTACGAACTTCCCTTCGGCAAAGGCCGCCGCTACCTCGCCAATGCCGGGCCGCTGGCACAAGCGGTGGCCGGAGGCTGGTCACTCAGCGGGATGTTGATCTGGCGTTCCGGCCAACGCGTCAATCTCACTCTGGGCCGCGACATCGACGACGATGGAAGCGCCACCCGTGACCGCCCGGCGCTGTTGAGCGGCAGCATCAACGATCTCTACTCCAACGGACGCTACGACCGTACCCAATACCTGATCCCCCAGAATCTTGCGGCGCAAGTCCTCGGTGTCCCAGCGAACGTCACCAATCCCAGCGCTGCCTTGGAGCGCAACCCCATACGCGCTCCTCGCGTGCAGACCTACGATCTCTCCCTTCTCAAGCGCTTCTCGCTTGGTGAGCGCGTAGCGTCCAGCCTGGAATTCAATGCCTTTAATCTCTTCAACCGCGCTAACTTCGCCGGGCCCAGCGGTTCGGTCTCGTCTTCCCTCTTCGGAATCGCCACCCGTACACTAACTATCTCCCGGCAAATTCAACTTGGCTTGAAAGTGAGCTTCTAATATGTCGGACGCGCTACGGCACTCGTTTCGGATTCTGCTGGCGAAGCCAGGTTTCAGCACCGTTGTGATCTTAACCCTAGGCCTAGCCATCGGCGCAGCCGCCACCGTTTTTAGCCTCTTCGACGCGATACTGTTGCGCCCATTCCCCTTTGCAGAACCAGATCGCATCGTCCGCATTCGCATGGAGCAACCTGCCCTCGCCAATTCTGAAACCGACGTGTCCATTCCCGATTTCTGGGACTGGCGCCGGGATGCCAAGTCCTTCGCTCATATCGGTGCCTATCTCACCGTCCCGAGCAACATCTCCGAAGGGGGCCTCGCGCAGCCAGTTCGCCTGAGTCTTGCCAGCGCGGAACTTTTCGACGTCTTGGGTGTCACTCCTGCCCTTGGCCGGGCCTACACCGGTAAAGACGATCAAATCGGCGGGAACGTCCATCAGGCAGTTATCGGTGATTCGCTGTGGCGTCAGCAATACGGAGCACGCCCCGACATTATCGGCCAGCCCCTTCGGCTACGGGGCGAGACTTATTCCATTACCGGAGTAATGCCTCCCGGCTTCGATTATCCGGACCGCACGGACGTTTGGGCACCCATCATGGCGCGCTACGCCACCACGCAACGCGATTGGTGGAAGCGCCGGGACATGCGGCCCCATGTAGTTCTGGCTCGCCTGGCACCCTGCGTCAGCCACGAACAGGCGCGCTTGGAGATGCAGGCGATCACCCGCGCGCAGGGCGTCAACTTTCCAGACACCAATCGCCGCTTTGCTGCAAAGGTCATGACGTTGCGCGAGTCCGAAACTGGCTCCATGCGCCCCTTTGTTCTGATGGTTGCCAGTGCGGTTCTGCTTCTGTTGCTGGTCGGTTGTGTGAATGTCGCCAACCTCTTTATCGCCCGCGCTGCGGTACGGGAAAAAGAGTTTGCCCTTCGCGCCGCGCTCGGCGCCGGCAGGATTCACCTCGTCCGGCAACTCCTGGCTGAAACTTCCTGGTACGCCCTCGGCGGTTGTGCGTTCGGGGTGGCGCTCGCTTACGCCGGCGTGGGCGGAATGAGCGCGCTGATTCCGGTCCCTCTTCCCCAGTGGATGAGTTTTCGTCTGGATTGGCGAGTCATCGCCTTTGCTGTCGGCGCCTCAGTTCTTACGTCATTGATCTTTGGATTGGCGCCACTAGCGCAGGCTTTCCGAACCGATCCGATTGACGCGTTAAAGCAAGGCGCGAAAGGCAGCTCTGGCGGCGGGCTTGCTGGAAGCCTGCGCAGCGGCCTGGTTATTGTCGAAGTCGCACTGAGCGTCGTACTGCTGATCGGCGCCGGACTTCTTCTGCGCTCTTTCTCGAAAATGATGGAGGCGGACAGTGGCATTCGCACGGAGAAATTGCTGGTGGCCAGCATCATGAGGTACATCCCCAACGCCACGCCCGAGCAGTCCTATCGTGGCTACGCCCTCGAAGTGGAGCGTATGCGCGAACAGCTTGCCACTTTGCCTAGCGTCACCTCTGCCGCAGCCGGAAACGATGTCCCCTATCTGAACCGTCCAGAACAGCGCCGGACTGTCGAGATCTACACGCGCACCCGCGCCACCAAGGATGACGCGTATCGCGGACCGGCGGCGGGTGCTGATGTCACTCCTGGATATTTCGCCACCATGGGCATCCCGATCATTGAGGGGCGTGACTTCAACGCTCGCGACAATATCACGGCTCCCAAGGCCATCATCATCAGCGAGCGTTCCGCGGAACTGCTGTTTGGCCGAAAGAACGTTGTCGGGGAACAGATCCGTTGGGGGAACGATCAGGAATATGATCCGTGGACGACCGTCATTGCTGTAGTCGGCAATACGCGTTGGCACCCGGCGGAAAAGCAGCCCGGCGTAGAAGTGTATTGGGCATACTCTCAATACCCCAGTCCGAATACCAATCTCGTCGTGCGCACCAGCGCTGACCCTGCGGCACTGCTGGAATCGGTACGCCGCATCGTCCATAACGTCAACGCTGAATTCGCCGTCGAGCACGTCAAGACAATGGATACGGTCGTCGCCGAGAGCGTTTGGCAACGACGCCTATGGAGTTTTGTCCTCGCCAAATTCGCCATACTGGCCCTTACTCTCGCCTCAGTTGGACTCTACGGCGTAATGAGTTTCGTGGTCGCTCAACGGACGAAGGAGCTCGGCATCCGCATGGCGATCGGGGCGCAGGCCTCCAATGTACTCAATCTCGTATTGGGCCAAGGCGCGTTTCTGGTACTGATTGGCACAGCAGTGGGATTGTTGCTTTCCTTTCTTGCAAGCCAATCCCTCGAACAAGTTCTCTTTGGCGTGTCTCCCTTCGATCTTCTTACCTTTGCAGCAGTGCCCGCGCTACTTGTTGCCGTTGCGCTTCTTGCGTGCGCCTTTCCAGCTTGGCGCGCCGCACGTATTGATCCTCTGGTTGCCTTGCGGCAAGAATAGGCAGCACGATCAAAGAATCGACTCGGATTTGGATTTGGAACGGCTTGGCCGAGTGGACTACCTAGGCAGCGCCCCTCGCCCGGTCGCGGCCCATCCTGGACTTCAATAGGCTTTCGACCACGGATCTCCTGATCCCAACCGCTACTCGCAGTATCGAGCCTTCGGTTGAGAGCCGTGGGCGAAGGTTCGGTCAGTTCCGCTGCAGACCAACTCAGAATGGGGATCGCTAAAAACGGGCCACCGTATCAAAACCGTATCAAAACGTCATCTGAAGCAATCAAAAGGCTTCGGGACTTGGGCCCAAGCAGGCGCCCTAACGTGTTGAAAAGTCAACAAAACGGATGGAATCATTGGAACTCATGGAAGCAGGCCTCCTTCTTCACACGCAGGAGGTCCGGGGTTCGAGTCCCTGCGCGCCCACCATTTAAGTCTTTCCTTTTCAGCTGCTTCATTTTTTCTCCCTGTCCTTTTCCTCCCTGACAATCCCAACCGTATCAAAACCCCTCCGTTGAAGAGTGACCGTATCAAAACTCTTGGGACTGCCGGTCTGTATTGGAAGCTCCCGATTCGCCGTTGCGGAAGTATGGGCAAAGCGCTCGACAGGTGTTGTCATCATTGTCGGCCTACCGATTCTTTTGGGATCCGTTCTCTCGAATTCCAACATTCGTTTGGTTCGCCTCGCGGTTGAGCTTGTCGAGAGCTTCCTGCTTCATTTGGAGCTTCATCTGCGAATTCTTCTTGAAGACCTTGGCATCAGTTTGCCGCAGGAGCTGTGTCACCCATTCGTCGGCGACGCCTCCAGCACTTAACCGGGTGGCGGGGGACACCGGCCTTTTTGAGTCTCTTCACACGTACCCGGAGCGTAACCGAGACGCACGAGAAAGTCGTCGAACCTTCGCAGCTCAAGACGTAGCTAGTATCTTCCTTCGGCTGGACTTTCAGGCTACCGCTTGCGCCGAAGGTGCCGATCGTGTGCAACGCCCGCTCCGACATGGATGACTCTTCGATCAGCACCTTTGTGGCGCCCTTGATTGCCCAGCGCAACGTGGCTGTATCTCCGGGCGCTATTTCCCGCGGCTGGACTTCAAATAGAAAGTCGCTGGACTTTTGACTTTGTGACGAAGCGTCGTCCGCAGCGTCCATGATTCGTCGGCCGGATTGCGGCTTTGATTTGTTCGACGCGATCGTCAATCGGTAGAGCAATCCACCATATAAAAAAAAACAATTTGAATCGTGATCCGTTCTCGTGCATACTCATTTTCGTAGCCTCAGTTACGCGAACAAACGGGTTCCTGACTGAACAAGTACCTCCCTTCCAGCCCCCTTGCACAGGCCCTGGAACGAAGGCACAAGTGGTGAGGCCTGAGAGTTTTCCCCAGGAACCCGTCTTCCATCGTTCGCGTTTGCCCTCGTTACCTGCAAACACTTAGCGCGGCCACTGTCACGCCGTCCTCACCGTTCCGTGCTCCCCGTCAAAAAGCGCGGCGGTTATCTCTTTGCCTGAACGAGGAGTTCGCACAACGTGCCCAAAGTGTACCTGGTCGGCGCCGGCCCCGGCGACCCTAATCTTTTAACCTGCAAAGCTTTTCAGCTGCTGCGGAAGGCGGACGTCATTGTCTACGACCGGTTAGTGAGCGCAGAAGTTCTCGCCGTTGCCAATCCCTCGGCGCTGCTGATCTTCGCCGGTAAACTGCAGGGCGAACAGGAGCGCATTCAGACCGAGATTCACGCGCATCTGCTGGCGCATGCCGCGGAAGGCAGGACGGTGATTCGTCTAAAGGGCGGGGACCCCATGGTTTTCGGGCGCGGCGCGGAAGAGTGGTCTTTCCTCAACAAGAACGGGATTGACGTCGAGTTGGTACCGGGCATTTCCGCCTCTTTGGCGGTTCCCGCTCTGGCCGGCATTCCAGTGACGCTGCGGGGCGTGGCGACGAGTTTCGCCGTTATCGCCGGGCACCGGCAGAATATGGAGCCACAGGAGTGGTCGCGGTATTTACTGGTGGATACGTTGGTGGTTTTGATGGGCGTCTCTAATCGCGGGGGCATCGCGGCCAATTTGATTCGCGCGGGGCGTAGCGTGGATGAGCCGGTGGCATTCATTGAGCGCGGCGCAACGGAACGAGAGCGCGTCGTTGTATCGACACTGCGAGAGGTGGCACGAGGGCGGGTGGACGTAGCGAATCCAGCAGTGATGGTGATCGGCCAAGTGGTGCGGATGCGGCGGCAGTTAAAAAGGCGGATGAGCGAGGCCGTTCCGGCGGCGATGGAGACGGTGCATGTCAACGGTTGAACTTCCGCTGCTGGGCCGGCAAGATCTGGTGACCTTCTCCACGGCCCGTCTCGCGCTCACTCCGAGCCGCCTGCCAGAGTCCGGGGAGCAGTACCGGTTTCATTTCGATGTAGAGAAATGTATCGGCTGCAAATGCTGTGTAGTGGCGTGCAATGAGCAAAACGGGAACCCGGCAGAGATCAACTGGCGGCGGGTGGGAGAGATTGAAGGCGGTGTTTTCCCGCTGGCCCAGCGGTGGCACCTATCGATGGGCTGCAACCACTGCGTGGAGCCGTCCTGCATGCTGGGCTGTCCGGTGGAAGCGTATAGCAAAGACGCATTGACGGGCATTGTTGATCACAATCCTGATCAGTGCATCGGCTGTCAGTACTGCACATGGAATTGCAGCTACGGAGTGCCGCAGTTCAATGCGGAACGGGGCGTTGTCGGTAAATGCGACATGTGCCATTCGCGGCTGACGGCTGGCGCACAGCCGGCGTGTGTGAATGCGTGCCCGTCCGGCGCGATTGCGATAGAAATCGTCGACGTTGCGGCGTGGCGACTAGCGCCGGAGAATGGCAATGCACCAGGCCTGCCATCGGTACGGGACAGCCTTTCCACGACGCGGATCACGATGCCGGCGAAGGCGGCTGGACTGTTCCACGCCATTTCCCGCGTGGACGAGGAACGCGTGCAACCTGAACATGCACATGCTTCGCTGGTGTTTTTGCTGGTGTTCATTCAGATGGCGGCTGGCGCGATGGGGGCGATCGCCATCGCTGGAAGCAGCGTGGCGTGGCTGGCCGCCGGCATTGCTATGTTTGCGCTGGCGGCGGCGCCGATGCACCTGGGCCGTCCGATTCACGCGCACCGCGCCTGGCGCGGGTGGAAGACATCGTGGCTTTCGCGCGAGGTGATTTCGTTTGGGTTGTTTGCAAAGACGGCGCTAGCAGCCGCGTGGTTCGGCACCCCGGTCACGGCCGCCGCGGCCTGCGTAGCCGGGCTCTTCGGCATTTACTGCTCCGCGCGCATCTATACGGTTCCGGCGCGCCCGGCATGGAACTCGTGGCTCACGCTTGCCGATTTCTATCTCACGGCATTTGTGCTTGGGCCCACCTTGCTACTTGCACTGAGTGTGATTCATACGCCGACGCCTTCGCTCCTGGGGCTGTTGGCACAATTTATGCTTACGCTCTACCGACGGCGCGCCTTCGCTATCTCGGGGGTGGTAGAGCTCCGGTCTACGGCGGGCCTGCTCGATCACCAACTCCGTCCGGGCTTCATTATACGTCTCGCACTGCTTGCGGCCGCCATCATTGCGTTACCGAATGCGCCTATTGCCGCGTTTCTGTTTGCGCTCCTCAGCGAACTGGAAAACCGAGCCCTGTTCTTTCAGAGCGTGGTTGGAAAGTCGGCCGCTTCGGCATTTCTAACGCCGGGAGGCAGAGCCGCATGAATCATCTTCGCCTGCTCGGCATTGACAATCTATCCAATGAATACGCCTATACCCACGATCCCATCCTGGGCTACACCTCGGCCAAGCGCTCC
>DASTML010000138.1:0-38856 GCA_035714175.1 Bryobacteraceae bacterium
CGACGCCGGCGTTGATTGCGGCCGGATAAAACTTCATGGCGGCAACGGCAACGGGGCTGAGGCGGCTGGCGGGAATCACGTTGCCAGGAAAGGCGGTACGAGTGCCGTCAGGCTGTGTGGTCAACGGATCATAGATGGAGACGAGCGCACTCTGGGCGTTGCGCAGGGTAGAGAAGTCGCCGCCGCGCCATGCATCGGCGGGAACCGTGGCGACCGCGGGGTCGGCGGAGCGCTGGCGCATGGATTCGTGGGAGAGCGTCCAGAAGAGCTTGTTGCGTCCGTCGAACACCTTCGGGATGAAGATGGGGCCGGACAAGAAGAAACCGTAGGAGTTGATGTTATTCGGCGGACGCTTCGTGCCGGCGCCGTTCAATTCGGTCTGGTTCGCGTTGAGCTTATCGTTCTGGAAATATTCGAACAGGTTTCCATGGATGTCGTTCGTGCCCGACTTGGTAACCATGGTGACAATACCGCCGCCCGTGCGTCCGTATTGGGCATCGTACGTGTTCGTCAACACCTTGAATTCCTGGACGGATTCCATGGTGGGAACGTGGATGACGGTCCGGCTGTTACGGACGTTGCTCACGCCGTCCAGCAGGACTTCGTTTTCACCGGAGCGTCCGCCGTTGACGGAGAAGCCGCTGGTACCGCCGATGTCGAACGAGCGCAGGTAGCGCCAGCCGCCCGCTTTGAAAACGCCGGGAGCCGCCCAGGCGATTTGAAAGGGGTTGCGGCCCTGTGTGGGCAAGTTCGAGATGAGTTGATTGTTCAGTGCCGTATCGCGACTGGCCGTCTCGGTCTGCAACTGAGAAATCGTCGAGCTAACGGTGATAGCGTCTGCAACCGCGCCCACTTGCAACTGCACATCCAAGCGGGCCTTGTCGAGCGACTGCAGGACAACGTTGTCCCGAACCACGCGGCGGAAACCGTCTTTTTCGAATGTGATATTGTAGGCAGCCGGTTCCAGCAACGGGGTATTGTAAAGCCCGCTATCGTTGGTTTCGGTAACGATTTTCGTGTTTTTTGCAATGTTGGTAACAGTGACCTGAGCGCCCGGAATTGGCGCGCCCGATGGGTCGGAAACGATCCCCGAGAGGCTAGCACGAACTTCCTGGGCGGATAACGTGGCGCCTGCTACGAGGCATGCCAGGAGGGCATGCAGAAAGATCTGGCGATTCATATTTACTCCAAAGCGAATGCGACCCCCCACTGAAGGGTGAGGCCTCATGAATCATATCGCATTTCGTTAATGTTTTGTGTAGTTTCCGTTCGCCTTAGTACCTTGGATGGAGTATCCTACAGGGCAGTTTTTTGCCTAGGTCCGGGTACCGAGTTGCCATGGTTCGCCTCGCGTTTTTGGCCTACAGTGAGTCCATGTCACAAGAGAGCAGCGAGGTTCGGAGACCATGGGCCATTCTCTGGTTGTAGTCTTTGAGATGGTGGCCCAAGGCCTTCATCAATCCATAGATCCGGTGCCGGACCGGTTTTTCCATCTGGTTTCCGGCTTGGTGTTAATCGTGGTCGGCTTCCGGTTGCGGAGGAGTTTCGAGTAGGCGATCAGGGGCGAAGGCGACGCAAAACTTGGGCGATGGGGAGCGCTGGAACTGTGCGTCCATTGCCGGATACGGTGACCGCCTGCGTTAAAGAGTTTACGATTGCCTCTTCGGTCGCTTCAATGACGGCGGCAAAGAGCGGGGACATAGCGTCGTTCGTAAGCGGCTTGCCGGACGCCGTGGTGCAGAAAGCGATGGCATAATCACCACTCCCGTTGGAGGCGGAAGAGCCGGTTTTGCCGAGACCGAGCATCGTGCGGGCGGCGAGGCGCTGGAGGTTGCGGGGCGTGCACGGGGCGTCGGTAGCGACGACGATCATGATCGATCCGTCTTCGGAACCTGGCGGCCTGGGATGAGGCAGGGCGGCGGCAAGTTCCAAGTTGTCCATGGGGATGCCGTTGATGAGGAGGCGGCCGCCGAAGTTGGACTGAATCAGGACGCCTACGGTATATATACCAGCTGTGCGGGACGAAGTTCCGATGCCGCCTTTCCAGCCGAAAGCGATGGTCCCCGTTCCCGCGCCCACGGCGCCTTCGGCGACAGGCCCAGTCCTGGCAGTTTGAATTGACCGCAAGACTTCGTCATGCCCCACGGCACGGGCGCGGATATCATTCAATGCGCCATCATTGGTTTCACCCACGACAGGGTTGATGGACCGGACGTTTTCGTTGCCGGGAAGCGCGAGCATATAGTCGAGAAGCGCATCGGCAACACGAAAAGCGTTTAGGGTAGCGGTGAGCAGGATGGGTGTTTCGAGTTCGCCCAATTCCTGGACCTGGGTCGATCCGATTAATTTTCCGAAGGCATTCCCGACGTGGATGCCGGCAGGCACTTTCTTTTGAAAGAGATTGCCGGCATGCGGGAGAACGGCCGTGACGCCTGTACGGATGTTTGTCCCTCGGATGACGGTGGCGTGACCGACTAAAACGCCGGGTACGTCGGTGATTGCGTTGCCCGGGCCAGCGGGCAGGTTGCCAATGGGGATACCGGCGTCGCGGAGCCGCATATCTAATTCTCTCGCACGGTGGGGCGAGAGGGATAGGCGGACTCCAGAGCCGCGAACAGTTGGAGGACAGGGTGGCCGGTTTGACGAAGGGCCCCGAGCATTTTGGGGAACTCCTGGCCGTGGAGGGCACGTGTGGACGCGGCAAGCGCCTCCAACTGCGAATACCAGAGTAGGGGATCGGTGTGCGTGGCGTTGGACAGCAGGAAGCTGATATAGCTTTCCAGCGCACGGTCGCGAACGGAGCCAGCGGGGGAGGCGATGAGTACGCTGGCCCAGAGTTGGGAGGTGCGGTAGAAGAATTCCAGGTCCGATTCGTCGGAGGCGCGGGAGCGGGCTTCGATGGACTGCATATATTTTTGGAGCAGGTCTCGCCATTCCGGGGTGTCTTTTTCCGCCGGGGAGAGAGCGCGGCTTTCTTTGCCGAATAGAAGCTGGCGAAAGAGGGCTGCTTGCTGTTGGGCGGCAGCATCGGAGGAGAACAGACCCACGTCGGCTTGAACGGATTCGCCGGTGGTTTTGAGAATTTCCGGCGGGAGCGGCGTAGAGACTACTTGGTTGAAAAGAACGAAAGCATCATGCCGCGCCTGTTCGTGGGGACCGGCGGTTCGGGCGTCTTCACAAGCAGGGGCCTGTAGGCCGGCGACGATCCAGCTTCGCCAGCCATCGGTGAGGGCCGCGGTAGGACGTTGATTGGCTTGCAGAACATTAAGAAGATGTTTCAGCTTGGGTGAGGCGGCCGGGAGGGCTGCGGTAAAAGCACGGCTTTCTTGGGGCAGTGCGGCGAGGCGGGCGGCGAGCGCGCCGGCGAGGGTGTCGAGTTCTTCGAGAGAGCGGCGGGACTCAAAGATGAGATCAATGGCGGGCGCTATTTCACCGTGAGATTGGATTGTCTGGAGAATGGGGAGGGGCGGGAGTTGCAACCGTGCGGCGGCACGGTACCACGCGGAGATATCGTCGAGGAGGGTGTCCGTGCAGGAGGTGGGCGTTGGGACGGGGCGTGGGGTGTCGCCGAAAGCGATACGCGCTGCCTCGGGCCGGAGTCGCCGCAGATGGTCCAAGGCGCGGACCGAGAGTGTGAGGCTGTCGAGCCCTGCACGGTGGGCGGAGTGCCAAAGGGTGGCGCGGCTATCGGGCAGAGTGAAGCCGGGCGCTAGCTGCCGCGGAACGGCATGGCGGGCGGAACGGGCGAGTTGGAGCGCTTCCTGGGCGATGTCCCGTTGCCAATCGGTGCTGGGGATAGCGTGGACATCCAGGAGGCGAAGGAGTCCCTGGGCGGCGAACTCCGGCGGGGCGGAGCGTGCAAGTTCGATTAAGGCGTAGATATCCGGGTGGGCGGCCCGGCGGGCGGAATCGCCAGCAGCGAGAGCAGGGAGCAGGCTGCACCAGAGTAGGAGAGTACGCACTTTAACAGAGTACCCCGCCCAACGGAATAGGCCAGAGGACTAGTACTTTACAATAAGGTTTCTTAGGTAAATGGCCTAGCTAGTCTTATAATAAACCCTGACATATGTCGTACAGTACAAAAACTCTCCTATTGCTGGCAGTGTCTCTTTCGCTTTCCGCCGCAGCGGAAAAACAGCGAATCGCCCTCTATTTTGGCGGCTCCGGTGCGGATGTTGCGAACTCGGTAGCTGTAGACGCAGATGGGAACGCCTATGTGGCGGGCCAAGTGACTCAACAGTCAAAAGTAGCTACGGCATTTGTCTCAAAGACAAAGCCCGATGGTTCAGATGTCACTTGGACAGTGTACTTAGATGGACGAACGGCTAATGCGATCGCCATTGATGCGACGGGTGGGGTTTGGGCCGGCGGGGACGGATTCCTGGCGAAATTAAACGCTGGGGACGGGCGCGTGGAGCGCAGTCTGGCAACCGGCACGGTGACCGCGTTGGCGGTGGACGCCGTAGGCGGGGTATACGCGGCGGGTGACGGCTGGATAGAAAAATATGTAGGTGGCGAGCAGTCATACCGATTTCGGTTCGACGGTTTGGTGCGCGGCTTGGCGGTGGACGGCGAGGGTGCGGCGTATGTCGTGTTTGGCCAGAGCTTGGGGAGATTGCGGGCGGACGGCAGCGAATTTGCTTCCGTGCTGGACCTAGGGTTTGGCGGGGCGGCGGTCGCGGTGGACGGATCGGGCGCGGCGTATGTGACCGGGGAGAATGCCCAGGTTGTGAAAGTAGCGCCAGCAGGAGATACCGTCGCAGTCCTGGTTTCGTTGGCCGGTGTTTTGGAGCAGGAAGGGCGGGCGATCGCGCTTGACGGCTTCGGCAATATCTACGTGGCTGGTTGGACCAGTTCTTCGGACTTTGCGCGGTCACGGGGTTGGCACGGCGAGCGGGACGGCTTCGTGGTGAAGTTGGACGCGTCGGGGAATGTGTTGGACACCGAGTTTGTCGGCACCGCGGGCCGGGACATGCTGTTGTCGCTGGCGGTGACTCCGCGGGGTGACGTATATGCGGCGGGCCGGACGGAATCGGCCGGTCTGGGGAGCGGGCCGCTGGCGCAGTGGCAGGGCGGCTCGGACGCATTGTTGGTGAAATTGGAGGCGGCGGGTTCCCGAGGAATTACCGGAACAACGACAACGCTGGCGACGACGCCGGCCGGGATCGCGGCGTTCGGGCAACCGGTGGTGCTGACCGCGTCGGTTTCGCCCAGTGCGGCGACGGGGAAAGTGACTTTTTATGACGGTACGGTCGTATTGGGTTCGGGCACACTAGCGGGCGGAGTCGCGAGTTTCTCAACGCCGCTAATTGCTGCGGGAACGCGGACGATCCGAGCGATGTATCTGGGCGATGTGAACTATAGCGCGAGCGTTTCGGGGAATGTGGCTTTAGTGGTAGGCGTTACTCCGTCCATTTCCTTCGCGCCGGGCGCAGGCGCGTCGACGCCGGTTGGTACGGCTCCGAATGCAATTGCGACTGGCGACTTCAATGGCGACGGCCGGGTGGACTTGGCCGTGGTGAACGCGAACAGTAATAACGTCTCCGTCCTACTTTCTAATGGATTGGGCGGCTTTACGCCGGCTTCGGGCAGTCCGCTGGCGGCAGGAACTGGCCCGAACTCGGTGGTGGTAGCCGATTTCAATCTCGACGGTAAGGCGGATCTCGCGATTGCCAATACGAACAGCAACAGCATCAACGTGTATTTGGGCAACGGGTCCGGCGGGTTTAGCTCGGCTTCGGGCAGCCCGTTCAGTAATACTGGCGGTCCCTTCAGCCTGGCCGCGGCGGACGTGAACGGGGACGGCTTTGTGGATCTCCTGACGACGAATTTCGGCACTGGCACCTTGGGCGTCCTGCTGGGCAGCGGAACGGGTACCTTTAGCGCGGCAGCGGGCAGTCCGATTGCGATCGGCGGTCAGCCGGGATATGTTTTGGTGGCTGATTTTAATGGTGACGGCAAGCCGGATGCAGCAGTGAGCAATTTCTCGGCGAATAATGTATCGATCTTCCTCGGTTCTGGAACGGGCGGTTTCACGGCTGCCCCGGGTGGCCCCGTGGCCGTTGGGGTTGGCCCGGTGGGGATGGCGTCAGCAGATTTCAATGCGGATGGCAAAGCAGATCTGGCAGTCACCAACTTTGGCGGCCAGAGCGTATCCATACTCCTTGGCGCCGGAACGGGAGGCTTTAGTGCGGCCCCTGGCAGTCCCATTAGCGTAAGCGATGGTCCACGATTCGTAGTTGCCGTGGATTATAACGGCGACGGCAAGCAGGACCTGGTCGTGGCGAATTTCTCGTCCAGTGCCGTCACTGTGTTGCAGGGTAATGGAGCCGGCGGATTTGTAGTCGGGCCGGGCAGTCCGATGTCGGCCGGGAGTTCACCAACCTCGCTGGCGCTAGGTGATTTTAACGGAGACGGACGGATGGACTTGGTGGTTGTGAATGCGGGCAACAACGCCATCGCCACAATTCCTGGCGTTGGCGCGACGCCGCTGGTGGTGTCGGCCACGCCGGCGAACCCGACCACGGCTACGCAAACCGTAAGTTTCGTAGTGAGGGACGCCGATGGGTATGCAAACTTGCAGCGTATCTATTTCCTCATCAATCCGAACGCCTCCATTCCGCAGAACACTTGCCACGGGTTCTATGAGAGGGCAACAAACAGCTTCTACCTCTTCAACGACGCGCTTACGGGACTGCTGGGCCCGCTGCAGGGCGGCTCTGGCGGTTCGATTCAGAACAGCCAGTGCGTCATTCAGGGTACGGGTTCCGGCTTTATATCGGCATCGGGTGCGGAGATGACCTTTACTATGCGCATGACGATGCAGGGGTTGTACGCTACGACCACGGAGAAGATCTATCTATGGGCGGTTGACGAGCAGAGCCTGGGCACGGGCTGGGTGCAGACGGGATCGTGGGTACTGGGAGCCCCGGTGGGCGATCAGGCCCCGACTGTGGTCTCTGGTACGCCGACGAATCCGACCAGTTCTCCGCAGACGTTCTCATTCACCGTGCGCGACTTGAATGGATCGGCCGATATCAACCGGGTATATTTTCTGATCAACCCGACGCCGACGATCCCAGTTAACACGTGCCATGGCTTGTATGACCGGGCCACGAATGCTCTCTACCTATTTAATGATTCTCTCACCGCGGTCAGCGGTCCACTGGTGCTGGGAACCTCTGGCACGATCCAGAATAGCCAGTGTTCGGTGGATGGTCTCACCTCGGCGCTGATTTCCGGAGCGGGAACAGATGTGACTTTCAATCTCGGGATGAGTCTGCGCGGTGGCTTTGCATCTTCCACGCAGAACATTTATATATGGGTGGTTGATAAGGGCAACAGCGGAACGGGTTGGGTGAAAACTGGTACGTGGGGCAACGCTGTATCGCAACAGCCGCCCAGCGTCATTTCCGCAACGCCGTCGACGACATCGGGATCTCCGCAGACTTTTAACGTTCTGATGCGGGATCTGAATGGCTATACCGATATTAACCGCGTCTATTTCCTGGTAAATTCGTCGACAACGATTCCGACGAACACCTGCCATGGGTTCTATCAACGGTCGAACGGTGCGTTCTACCTGTTTAACGATGCATTAACGACCGTGGTTGGGCCGCTTGTGGCGGGATCGGGCGGAAGCATCAGCAATAGCCAGTGTTCGATTGCCGGCGCTACTTCAACGGTAAGCGGTTCCGGTACCGATCTTACGCTGAACATGACTATGAGCCTGCTGGGCAGCTACGGGGCCAGCCAACAAAAGCTCTACATTTGGGCTATTGACACGGCCAACACAGGTTCCGGCTGGGTGCAGGTGAGCACCTGGGGCGGATCGGTGGCGCCGCAACCCCCGACTTTGCCAAGCGTCACCCCTTCTTCGACCGCGAGCGCGACCCAGACATTCACATTGACGGGGCGCGATGCGAACGGATCGAGCGATATCCGCTACTTTTACTTCTTGATCAACACAGACACCTCGATTCCGACCGGTTCCTGCCACGGACTGTATGACCGGGCGACGAATTCGATTCTTCTATTTGACAATACGCTGACCGCGGTGACCTCCTTCGTGGTGGGTACCTCAAATACAGTGCAGAACAGCCAGTGCCGCATTAACGGCTCCGGAACTTCGGTGACGGCGTCAGGCACCGATGTGGTGCTCAACTTGAACATCACCCGGCAAGGCTCCTATGCGACGGGCGCAAAGAAGCTTTACATCTGGGTTGTAGACAACGCCAATACAGGAACCGGTTGGGTGCAGGCAAGCAATTGGAACTTGTAATTGCAGGAGTGGTATGCGGTAGTTGCCGCCTGTAGCCAAGGTCATGCAGAGGCGGCCCTCGTTCGAAGAGCGAGGGCCGCCTCTTTTTGCCGGCTCGTAAATTGACGATAGCTGTGCTGGAACGGTCGTTTCGGGGAAACGGCCAGCTCGCCAACATCAACGGTTCTTACGAAGAAGGCTGAAAATTCCGATGATAGGCGCCATCTCCAGGCGGTTCCTGGCGCGCGCGCGCAGCATATTGGAGCTCATAGAGCCGCCAGTAAATACCACGCTGTTGCAGCAATTCCGAGTGAGTGCCGGACTCCTGCAACTGTCCTTTGTGAAAGGCAAGGATGCGGCTGGCCGACTGAATGGTGGAGAGACGATGGGCAATCACGATGGCGGTACGGCCGGCAAGGAGCTCCTTCTGGGCATCCCGGATGCGTAGTTCCGTCTCGGTATCGACGCTGGACGTGGCCTCATCCAGAATCAGGATGCGCGGTTCGTGCACCAATGCACGGGCGAAACTAATCAGCTGTTTCTGCCCAGTGGAGAAGTTGGCTCCCCGTTCAGCGACGGCTTCACCGAAGCCGTTTGGGAGCGAATCGACAAAATCGAGCAAATTTACGCGGGCTGCCGCCAGACGGATTTGTTCTTCGGAGAGCCCCCTGGTGCCCAGGGTGATGTTCGACCGGATATCGCCCGTAAAGAGCCATGGATCTTGTAAAACGATGCTGAACAGGGCCCGCAGGTCTTCCGGGGCGAACTCCCTGATATCGACGCCTCCGACGCGGATATGCCCTCGTTGGACGTCATAAAAACGAAGAAGCAGATTAGTCAGGGTTGTTTTCCCGGCGCCGGTATGGCCGACAACCGCGATGTTCTCTCCCGGTCGGATGGAAAAGCTGACATCCCTTAGCACCCAGTTTTCCCCATTGTAGGCGAACCAGACGTTTTCAAAGGCAATGGTCAAGTCAGCCGGAAGTGGTCTGGGAGAGGCGGGAGGGCGGATGGAAGGTTCTGTATCAAGGAGTTGAAAAATTCTCTCGCCAGCCGCCATGGCCGCTTGCAAAACATTGTATTTTTCACTCAAGTCCTGAATGGGGCGGAAAAAACGGAGAGCATACTGAAGAAAAGCGACCACGGTACCGAGCGACACCGCGCCCGCAGGTACGGAGGCGCCGCCATAGACCAATAGGCCGGTCAGGGTCAGCATTCCTAGAAACTCGACGACAGGGTAAAACCAACCGTAGGCATGAATGGAGTCTTTGTAGGCCTCCATGTGATCCCGGTTGATGCCGGCGAAGTCCTGACGGCTGCGCTCCTCGCGATTGAACAGTTGCACCACGGACATGCCGTTGACGTGTTCCTGCAGAAAAGCGTTGATGCGGGCGACGGCGGTGCGTATGCGGCGGTTAGATCCTGCCACATCCCGGCGGAAGCGCATGGTGGCCGCGAAGACAAGCGGCGTTGCCGCGAGGACGATGAGCGTTAATCCCGGACTAAGGGAGAGCAGGATGCCCAGGAGCCACAGGAGCATCAACAAATCGCCGAGAATGGCCACGAATCCGGAAGTGAATAGCTCGTTCAGCGTATCGACGTCGGTGGTAACGCGGGTGACAGTGCGGCCGACAGGGTTGCGGTCGAAGTAGGCGATGTCGAGACGATGCAAGTGCGCCATGAGGTCGCGACGAAGGTCGAACATGGCAAATTGACCGGTTCGATTCATGATGAGAGTCATGCCGAACTCGGAGAGCAGTGTCAGAATCACTACGGATAGATAGGCGAGGGAGAGGATGGCCAATCCGTGGACGGGGTTGGCGGGGAGGGAGAAGGGAAGCTCGCTAGTGGACGCCGTCGTGAAGTAGCGGTCGACGGCGTAGCGGGTAAGCAGGGGGCCCAGCGAGTCGAAGAGCCCATGCAACGTGACAAGCAGGAGCGTGAGCGCTACGCTGCTCTTGTACGGGACCAGGTACACGGCCAAGCGGCGAAGCATGCGGCCGTCATAAAGCTTTCCAATCGGATCATCGGCCTGCACTAGTAATACTGTACCCCCGGAGGCTGATATTATTGTAAAAGATGGATGGAGTGATTGTCGTTGATAAGCCCCAAGCCTGGACTTCTCACGACGTAGTAGGAAAGATGCGGCGCATTGCCGCGACCCGGCGAGTTGGGCATTTGGGGACTTTAGACCCGTTGGCAACCGGAGTACTTCCGTTGGTTTTGAACCGGGCCACCCGGCTCAGCCAATTTCTCATGAAAGCCGACAAAGTTTATGAGGCGGAGGTTCGCTTCGGGTTCGCCACGAATACCTATGACGCGGAGGGACACGCGACGTCGGATGTAGTGCCAGTGACGCTGGACCGCGCGGCGCTGGATCGCGCTCTCGATGCGTTCCGGGGTCAGGTTGCACAAGTTCCGCCGCCGGTTTCCGCCAAAAAGATTGACGGCGTACCCGCTTATAAGCTGGAGCGAAAGAATAAGCAGGTCGTGCTGGATCCTGTCGGCATAACGGTATATTCACTGGAGCTAACCGGCTGCGAAGCAAATACGGCGCGTTTCCGTATTCATTGCTCCTCAGGCACCTACGTACGCAGCATAGCGCATGATCTGGGACAGTCATTAGGTTGCGGCGCGCACCTTTCCGCACTGCGGCGCACCCGGGCCGGTTCGTTCACGATTGAGCAAGCAAGGACTCTGGAAGCGTTAGCTGACTTGGCTTCGGAGGAACGGCTCGCCGAGGCGGTTGTCCGGTCTGTCGACCTCTTACCCGATTTCCCCGCGGAGCGAGTGGATGCGGCAACCGCCACGCTAATCCGCCAGGGGCGGGATTTCCGGGTGTCTCCGTTTCGGGTTCGCAACGGCGCGAAATACGTACGGGCGGTGGGCGAAGACGGCGAACTAGTGGCGATTGGCGAGATCCGGTTGCCGAATCTTTATCATCCGATGCTGGTATTGTAATTTTTCTGGAACGATACCGTCCGTTCATGCGTAGGGCTTTTTGAGCTAGCTATGATCCGACCTATTCTTGGCATTATGCTGCTTGTTTTGGGTACGGGCGCTTGCACCTATCAGGAGCGGCGCGAGGCAGGGGACGAGATACGCGCGGCGGGGCGGGAGGTCAGGGAAGCGGTGCGCGGGGCCGTGCGCGAAGTGCGAAATGCCGTGCTGGCGGTTCGAGACGAGACGCGGCGGGTGCATCAGGACGCGCGGGAAGATTTGCGCGATGCCATCCGCGAGGTGCACAGGGAAACTCGCCGCGCGGCGGACGAGGTCCGCCGGGATACGGAACGAGCTCGGCGTGATATGCAGCGGGCGCAACAGGATGTCGACCGCGTGCGGCGCGACGTTGAGCGCGAAATCTTCCACTAGCGATCCGCTACTCGCCCTGTTTCTGCTTTTTGCGCTCCACCCAGCCTTCCTTAATCACCTGCCGGCCCCGGCCCAACGCCAATGCGCCGCCCGGGACCTGTTCGGTAATCACCGAACCGGCGCCAACATAACTATCTGGCTCCACTGTTATCGGCGCCACTAACGTAGAGTTACTGCCGACAAATACCCTGTCGCCAATTACCGTTGGATGTTTCTTGTTGCCGTCATAGTTGCAGGTAATGACGCCGGCTCCGATATTGGTATTTGATCCAATAACGGAGTCGCCCAGGTACGCGAGATGGTTCGCCTTTGCGCCGTCGGCCATCGCCGTATTCTTCAGCTCCACGAAATTGCCGATGTGCACATGATTGCCGACCTGGTTTTTGAGACGCAGCCGGGCGAATGGGCCGATGTGGGACCCGGCGCCAATGACCGTGTTGTCTATCACGCAGTACGGTTCGACGATAACCGAGTCAGCGATCACGCTATTGGTGACGATCGAGCCCGTCCCGATGCGGGCGTTGGAGCCAATGGTTGTCTTGCCGAGGATGCGCGTGTTCGGTTCAATGACAGAATCGGGGCCGATCAGCGCGTCATTGTCGATTGCCACGGTTTCCGGCCGCTCAATCGTTACGCCGTCGAGCATGAGTTGTGTGGCTTTCCGTAACCGGAACAGGCGGTCCACCTCGGCGAGTTCCACTTTCGTATTAATGCCCAACAGCTCGGAAGAATCGGCCATGATCTGGCCATCGACGCGGTGGCCGTGCGCGCGCAGAATCTCCACCATGTCCGTGAGATAGAACTCGCCGGCTGGATTATTCGTAGTAATGGAATCTATGTGCTGCCAAAGAAGCGCCGCATCGAAACAATAGATGCCGGAATTGATCTCGCGGATGCCGCGCTGTGCATCGGAGGCCGCTTTGTACTCGACAATAGCCTCAACCCCCCCGTCCTCGCCGCGAATAATTCTTCCATACGCGGCAGGATCGGCTAACTCTGCAGTCAATACCGTGGCGGCTGCCGAACTGGAGACCTGCTGCATCACGAGGCGCGCCAACGTCGCCTCCGACAACAGCGGCACATCGCCGTAGAGCACCACCAGATGGCCGTCAACCGGCGCGGCCTCGCGCGCGCAGCGAAGAGCATGGCCCGTGCCGCGCGGTTCTTCCTGGAGGGCCGTATGCACGCGGTAGGGCGCGACGGCCGCCGCCACGCGCTCCGCCTGGTGTCCAACCACCGTCACAATCCGCTCCGGCGGCGCCAAGGTGAGCGCGGTGCGAACGACATGCTCCACCAACGGGAGCCCTCCGGCACGGTGGAGCACCTTCGTGGTTTGGGACTTCATACGGGTGCCGAAGCCGGCCGCCAGAATAACTACCGAAAGAGGGGAAGACATCGTTGTACTTTCTCTATGTTCGCGCAGGGCCGGCCGGTAGTGCGCCTGTAGCCAACAACTGCCGGCGCCGCCGGCCCAGGCGTGCGAGTTTGATTACCAGTTCGGCAGTCCGTTCCGGGCTGTGCCGGATCTTCGGACCGCCATCGGCTAGATTCGATGGCAGCACGCGCACTCCCATGGCTTCCAACCGGTCCATATCAACGGGAACGGGCAGCGCCCGGTGCGCGGCGTAGCGGCGAAGTGCGGACGCAGGGAGCGGGGCGTTATTTACAACTACATAGTCCAGGAGTCGGTCTGCCCGGGAGGCCGCTACCCCAGAGTGCCGGAGCAGGGCAGCGACATGGTCGGAGGCGGTGAAATTGACCGTTTCGCCAGGTTGGCCCATGAGATTGGTAATGTAGGCGCGGACGCCGGGCGCTTTGATGATGGCATTCGGAATACTGCGGACTAGCAGATTGGGCAGGATGCTGGTAAAAAGGGAACCCGGACCCAGCGTCACCAGATCCGCCTCCCGGATTGCTTCCAACGACTCGCGGAAGGGCTGCGGGGAACGCGGCAGGATGTGCAGGCGTGCAATCGGCAAGCGGGCTTTGCTGATGTTGCTTTCGCCCTTCAACACGCGCCCATCTGCCAATTGCGCTTCCAGGACCACATTCTCAGCTGTGGATGGAATGATAGAGCCGCGCGAGGCGAGTACCTCGGAAGCCAGGCGTACCGCACTGGCGAAGTCACCCGTGATATCGGTAAGCGCGGTAAGGAACAGGTTGCCGAAGCTGTGTCCCTTGAGCCCACGGCCGCCCTTGAAGCGGTACTGAAACATTCGGCTGAGCAGGGCTTCGTCTTCGGAGAGCGCGACCATGCAGGCGCGAATGTCGCCGGGCGGGAGCACCGAAAAATCGCGTCGCAGCCTGCCGGAACTGCCGCCATCGTCGGTGACGGTGACGATGGCCGTAATCGATACCAATGGCCGTTCCGGCCCAGCCCAGGTTTTCAACCCCTGCAGCAGCGCCGATAGCCCCGTGCCTCCGCCTATGACGACAATGCGGAGCGGCTTGCGCGCCGCGTCCGGCGCAGGGGCCGAGAGCTTGGAGTTAGAAAACAAGATCGCGGATGGATTGGTTTTGCAGCAAGTCGTGGAAGTCCGGATCCGTACGTGCGTTGCTCCGGTTTGCCGGCTGGATCTCAATTGCGCGGCTGAGGAACGAGGCGGCTGCGGCAATATCTCCCTGCATGCCTTTGACAAGCGCTAGAGAGTACAGGATGTGGTCCGCGCGCGGGGCTAATTGCAGGGCGCGTTGTAAGTATTGTTCGGCGCCGGCATAGTCACGCCGGCTGGCTAGGGAAACTCCGTAGGCGTAGTTATCCTCGGATGTGTTTAGCTGCGGAGCGTCTTTCTCCAGCCGTTGGCGGCACATACGCGCGTGTAGCTGCGCGGTATGTGCAATGGAGAGATCGGCTCCGGTGCTCGCCTGCACGAACAACGGCAAGGCCCCCTGGAAATCCCGTGTATGGAAAAGCTTCATGGCCTTATCAAAGGCGCTCAGTTGTGTTTCGGGCGAACCCGAGCTTGCCGGCATGGACTTGGAAATGGGATTCTCCTCATTACCTGTCGAATTTTTCGAATTCGACTTGGACATGGATCACCACTATAGATGATCTGAACGGACTTCTGTTGCAGTTCAACTTCCTATTATCAAACAAACAGAACGGCTATAGGAGGAAGAACAAGCTGAGCCTCCGGACGCCCAGCTTTTCAAAGAGCCGGCGGTCCAGAAAACTCTTCTCCAACATCGCTAACTCCGGCGCGGAGAGCCGGCCACGGTGTGGACGCAGTTCTCCTTCCAGTTCCTGTCTCGCCGCCAATAGGTCCGCTTCCGGCTGCGCGGCCCGTGCGCGCGCGAGTATCTTGTCTTCCAGGATGCTCAGGCGTTGTTCCAGCTCTTCCAGGTTCTGATGATGCTCCGGAAAATGGGCGACAATCTCCCGTACCGCGGCCGCTTCGTCTGGAAAACCTTTGGCTTCCAACTCGGGAATCCGGCTTTCCAACTCAGTCCGCAACGACTCATTGGGAAGCGATTCTTCGGCCGCCGGCGCCGCATGCCGCCGCGGACGATTATTCAATATCTCCGCCGCCGCCTTGGTGACCGCTTGCGCGCAATAGGACAGCGAGTTCACCTGTTGCGCGGATTTTTTCTTGCGGGCATGGTACTTCTCAAACGAATCGTCGATTCCGCGCAGCACGGCCTCCAAGGGAATTCCGGAATTCTTCCATGCCTCCACCATGGCCCAATCGAGCGGCGACAAAAGAAACAGACTGGTCCCTCGCGCCTTTTGAAAGTGTTCCTCGATTTCGGTGAAGTAATTGAAGTAGTTGCCCTGCCAGGAATCCGTATTCATGAACGCGCCCGTTCCCAGATCAGCCGCAAACCCTTTAACGTAAGGTCCTCGTCAACATACTGAATCAGCCGGGAACCCTCCTGGATCAGCGCCGCGTTGCCGCCCGTTGCGATCAGGCGCGTCTCTTTGCCAAGCTCCGCCGTCAGCCGTTCCAGAATGCCGTCAATCATGCCTAACGTGCCGTAATAGAGCCCACTCTGGATACTACCCATGGTGTTTGTTGCGATTAGCTTTTCCGGCGCGGCGAAGTTCACCATGGGCAGCAGCGCCGTTTTAGAAAAAAGCCCGCTGATGGCGACGCCGATGCCCGCGCAAATGACGCCGCCCCGGTATTCGCCCTGCTGCGAAATGACATCGAACGTGATCGCCGTGCCGAGGTCGACGACGACGGCAGGTCCCCCGAAGAGGTTCCAGGCGGCAACCCCGTTCACGATGCGGTCGGCGCCCACTTCGCGCGGATTGTCGTAGAGAATGCGGATGCCGAGGTTGGCGTCGGCATTCACAAAAAACGCTTGGCGGCGGAAATACTTGCGCACCATTTCCGCGAGCATATTATTAATCACCGGCACGACGCTCGAAATGATCACGCCGTCGACGGCATCAAAATCCAGCCCCGCCAGCGTAAAGATGTTCCGAAGTAGAATGCCCCATTCGTCGGCGGTCTGTTCCCGGATCGTACGCAAGCGCCAGCGGCCAATTAACTCTTCGCCTCGAAACGCGCCAATCGTGATGTTCGTGTTCCCCACATCGAGGGCAAGCAGCATGGATCAGTTCTCCGGCCGGACTCCGCCGGCCAAAATTGTGTGCCGGCGCCCATCGTCGCCGTCGAGCAGCAGGTAACCGTCCGGCGTCAATCCGGCGGTTGTGCCCGTGATCGGCTTGCCGGGTAGATCGACCTGCACGCGCCGTCCGCGCGCATAACTGGATTGCAGCGTAAACAGCGCCAAGACGGGTGCGCTGCCTTCTTCTTCCAGCAGGCCAATCATCCGGTCCACGCCGGCGGCGATGGCACATAGCAACTCTTCGCGCGAATGCTCTCTGCCCGTTACCAGTCGTAGGCTGGTCGCAATCGCCGCCAAGTCCGGGGGCAGAGAGGCGTGGTTCACATTCACGCCGATCCCAGCCAGAACGCGATCACCATCCAACTGAGCCAGAATGCCGACGATCTTGCGCGAACCAATCAATAGGTCATTCGGCCAACGTAGATCCGCCTGCACATTGCACACTTGCGCAATAGCCTCCTGTACCGCCAGCCCCAATGCCAGCGTAACAACCGGCAACAGCTCCGGAGCTACCTTCGGCGCCAGCACGATGGTGAAATAAAGCCCATTGCCGGGCGCCGAATGCCACGAATGCCCGTGGCGTCCTTGGCCCGCTGTCTGTTCGTTGGCCACGATAATGGTTCCCGGCTCCCGCATCTCGGCCGCGGCCGTCATGGTGGAGCCGACGGACTCAAAATAGACTACGGGCCGCCCAGGAAGGGCAGCCCGTACATGCGCTATATCGAAGGTCATGCAGTTTCCAAGGAGACGCGGAAGTTGATATCCACGGATACGGCGGAGTGAGTCAATGCGCCCACAGAGATGTAGTTGGTGCCGGTCGAAGCATACTCGCGCAACCGTTCCAATCGCATTCCGCCCGATAGCTCCACTTTTGCGCGTCCGGCGATGAACTGTATCCATTCCGACGCTTCATCCGGCGTTAGATTGTCGAGCAATAGATGGTCCGCGCCAAAAGTCAACGCCTCTTCCAACTCCGCTCGCGTCCGTACTTCAATCTCGACGTCCACGCCCTCAGGAACGCCTGCCTGCCGTACCTGCTCCAGGGCTTCACGCACGCCGCCGGCGGCTGTAATGTGGTTGTTCTTGATCAACACCGCATCGAACAGACCGATGCGGTGATTGTGCGCCCCACCGCACACCGTGGCCCATTTCTCCAGGCGGCGCAGGCCAGGCGTCGTCTTCCGCGTATCCAACAGCTTGCAGCCGGTTCCTGCAATCGCGTCAGAGTAACGGCGAGTCAACGTCGCAATCCCGCTCAGTCGTTGCTGAAAGTTCAGCGCCACCCGCTCGCCGGTCAACAGGGTGCGTGCCTTGCCGCGAACGGTGGCCAGAACATCGCCCTCGGCGGCCCTTTCGCCGCTGTGCAGGTGAACCCCAAGAAAATCGACTCCGCCCAGTTCCGCGAAAACGAGTTCAAGCAGTTCCACGCCGCAGACAGTCATCGGCTGGCGCGCGATGAAACGTCCCGTTGCCATCAGGCCGGCTGCCACCGTGGCATTCGTGGTCAAGTCTCCTGTACCGATGTCCTCGGCCAGGGCACGACGCACAACGTCAACTACTTCGGGATGGCGGAGATCAAATTCCATTACAGTTCATCCAGTGCTTGTTTGCTCTTGTCCAGTTGGGCCCTATAGTCGGCGAGTTTGTCCCGCAGGGTGGCCAGCACTTTCTCCGGCGCCTTCTTCAGGAAATCCTCGTTGGACAGCTGCTTTTCCGAGTTCGCAACCACTTGTTCCAGGTTGGCGATCTCTTTGGTGAGACGTTCGCGCTGCTTCTCCAGTTGCGCCGCGGGGACCGAAAGGACCAGGTCGAACTCCGGCGTGGACCGCTTGCCCCCGCGTGCCCGGTCGGCGGCCGAAGGGGCGACCTGCAGGCTGACGTTTGCCAATCGCTCGATCGCCTGCTTCTGCGAGGAAGCCAACTCCGCCGACGGGCCGTCACAGTAAATATGGGCGTCCAACTGCTGCTTGGGATCGAGTTTCGCATCGGCACGCAAGTTGCGAGCCGCGCCAATGATCTCCTGCAGAAGGGCGAACTGCTTTTCGGCTTCGGCATCTTTCACAGCGTCGTTGTACTGGGGAAACTGCGCCAGGGAAATGGAGGCAGGGCGGCCCGGGATCTCTTTGCAGAGCCGCTGCCATAGTTCCTCCGTGATAAAGGGCATGGCGGGGTGCAACAGGCGGAGCGATGTTTCGAATACGGTCAGAATATTGCGCCAGTTTGCGTCCAGCCCGGAACCGTCGCGGAAGCGCAGTTTTTTGATCTCGATGTACCAATCGCAGAAATCATCCCAGAAAAAATGCCAAAGCAGGTTTGCCGCTTCGTGGAAGCGATAGCTGGCAATCGCTTTGTTGACCTCGGCTGCGCAAGTGTTGAGCGAGGAGAAAATCCAGCGATCTTCCAGCGCGATGGTCCCGTCAATTGCCTCCGGCAAATAGAAGGCTTTCTCTTCCGGGGCCCAGGGTTCAGCGCCGGCGCGTTCCAGGTTCAGGAACAGGAACCGGGCCGCATTCCAGATCTTATTGGCGAAAGAGCGTGCGGCCTGCATGCGGTCTTCGCTGGCGATGATGTCCGTTCCCGGAGGCGCCGCCAGCACGAGCGACATGCGCACGGCATCGGTACCGTACTTTTCGGTAACGGCCAGCGGGTCAATCACATTGCCCTTGGTCTTCGACATCTTCTGGCGTTCGGCATCGCGCACCAGACCATGGATGTAGACCTGGCGGAACGGTACTTCGCCTGTGCATTCCAGCCCCAACACAATCATCCGGGCAACCCAGAAAAAGATGATGTCGAATCCGGTAATGAGCAACGACGTCGGGTAATACTTCTTCAGGTCTTCGGTTTGGTCCGGCCAGCCCAGGGTGGAGAAAGGCCACAAGCCAGAGCTAAACCAGGTATCGAGCACGTCCGTGTCCTGCGCTACGTTGGCCGACTGGCAATGCTGGCAGGCAGCCGGCGTTTCCCTGCTCACCGTGATGCCGGCGCAATCGGCGCAGTGCCACGCCGGAATACGGTGTCCCCACCACAATTGGCGTGAAATACACCAATCGCGGATGTTGCGCATCCAGTGGAAATAGGTATGCGACCAGTTTTCAGGGATGAACTGAATCCTGCCATCCTCCACGGCTTCGATGGCCGGCTTGGCTAGCGGTTCCATCTTCACGAACCACTGCTTCGACACCAGCGGTTCCACCACGGTACGGCAGCGCTGGCACAGGCTCACCGGCAGATTGTGTGGTTTTGTGGCGGCCAGCAGGCCCTGCGCTTCCAGGTCCGCCAAGACTCTTTTCCGCGCCTCAAAACGATCCAATCCTGCATAGGCTTCGCCTGCCTCGGCGGTCATTTTGGCTTCGTCATTAATGACGCGAATATGCGGCAAGTTGTGGCGTTTGCCGGCTTCAAAGTCGTTCGGGTCGTGGGCTGGAGTGACCTTCACAACGCCGGTCCCAAATTCCGGATCCGCCATGTCGTCCAGCACGATGGGGATCTCGCGGCCCGTCAACGGCAGAATGACCGTCTTGCCGTGCAAATCGAGATACCGTTCGTCGCGCGCGTTGATAGCGACAGCCGTGTCGCCGAGCATGGTTTCCGGACGGGTGGTCGCCACAGTCAGGAAACGGCCGGGTTGGTCCTTCACCGGATAGTGGATTTCCCACAAGCTGCCGGCCGTATCCTCGTGGTTGACTTCCAGGTCCGAGAGCGCGGTCCGGCAACGCGGGCACCAGTTCACCATGTACTCGCCGCGGTAGATCAGTCCTTTTTCGTAGAGACGGACGAAGATCTCGCGGACCGCGCGGGAAAGGCCTGGGTCCAACGTGAAACGATTGCGCGTCCAATCCACCGAATCGCCAATCTTTCGCATCTGCCGTTCGATGTTGCCGCCATACTGCGCCTTCCAATCCCACACCTTGGCTTCGAACGCTTCACGGCCCAGGTCAAAGCGGGAGACTCCTTCCTTGGCCAGTTCCCGTTCCACCACCATCTGCGTGGCAATGCCGGCATGATCCGTACCCGGCACCCAAACCGTGTTGTCGCCCAGCATACGGTGATACCGGATGATCATGTCCATCTCGGTATGGCCGATCATATGGCCGATGTGCAGAGAGCCGGTTACATTGGGCGGTGGAATAGCAAGGGAAAAGGGGCGGCCGGGTTGGGAAGGGTCGGCTTGGTAAATGCCCGAGTTCTCCCACCATTCGGCCCAATGCGGTTCAAACCGCTGCGGCTCATAGATTTTTTCGAGTTCCATGCGAGGAATATTCCAGTTTAGCAACCGGGGCAGGGAAACGGCCTTCCAAACAATCTCTCACGGGATTGTTTCTTGCCGATCGCGGAGCCGTGAATAGCCGGTTACTACGGCCGGGCGCAGGCGCTATCGTGCGCCGGCAGGAGATAATCGCCTGCCTGACGACAATGAAATCGGCGCTGCCGGAACGGCTGCGCCCGTGGCGGCCAATGCCTTGTCTGGTGCGGGAGCACTAGGGCCGGAGAGCCTTCCACTTGTCAGCCAGGTCGAAACCCACAGCTCGCTCCCAGGACCCATACGCGGGATTCGGCAGCATAAACCATTTCGTGCCCCACATCGCATCGTAGAATTCGCGTAGTTTGGCCCGATCCCCCACGACGTTCGGCGTCGCTGTGAAGTCGTTGAAGTCGTCGCCGATCAGCAGCAGAATGCGATAGTGGGACGCCGCCCATTTGCGGCGATCCGTCTTATCGCTGCTGTCGGTTTTGCATAGTACTTGGTCCGTGGAGAAGGGAACACGCAGTTTCTTTAGATTCAGAATCGTGGGATCGTTGGCATCCGCCGGGTTGCAAAGGCGGTTGGAAATGTAAACGGGCGTGACGCCCTTTAACCGGGCGGCGTGAAGAAACGCCACCGCGCCCGGTACGGCGCCGGCGCGGGCTTCTTTTACCCATGCCGCCCAGCCAGCCTCGCTAAAACTTTTCCCGTCCAGGATCAACTTTGCCTGGGAGGGTGAATTGTCGAACACCGTCTCGTCCAGATCCAGAATCACGGCGGGCGGAAGAGTCCGAAAATCATTGGTCTGCTCGTAGGCGGCTGTCCAATGCGGATCGGCCAGGGCCGCCGTGAGCGCCGCTCCTGCTGCCCGATAGGTTTGCGCCGTCAGTGCGCCGTACTCGGCGGAAGTTTGCGTCCAGACGATTGCATTCAGATTGGGGTCGGGTCGGGGCGCCGTAGGTTGCGAGCCCAGCGGAGTCAATAAAACGAGGGTCAAGAAAGATAGTCGGACCATATGCGGCTAAGGATAACAAAGCGAAGGCGGAAGCCGGGCAGCTTCCGCCTTTTGTTTATTTTCCTTGTTAGAGGAAGTTAGATTTTCTTGGGAGCGGCGGCTTTCTTGGGCTGGTTCATCAGTTTTTCCATTTCCGCCACCGGAAGCGAGATGGAAAGCTTGGTAGTCCGCGCATCGGTGGTGAGTTTCATCTGATCAAGCGCCGTCGCCAGCGCCTTCACTTCCGGCTTCTCCCGCTGCATCTGCACCATCGTCGAGAGGAATCGAACCACGTCGGCAATGCCGGTTGCATCCTTTTCCGTCCGCGACAGCGTTTCTGCCGTCAGTTCCATAACTTCTGTGGCGAAACGGATGCCCATCGCCGCCTGTTCAATACCTTTAAATGCCTCGCCGTTCATCATTCCGGGCGCGGCGTCTTTCCCGCCTGGAATGGCCGTGGACAATTCGGATACCGGCATGGAAGTTACCAGCCAGATATCATTGGCGCGGCTCATGGTCTGAGCCTTGGCATAAGTATCGCCGCCCAGCGCCGCTCCGTTGGCGCTACGGCGGAGCAATGCGGCGCGCACCATATTTTTATGACCCGCTATAGCCAGCGAAGAATCCAACAAGGCAAAGCCCGTATCTTCTTTGGTTCCCGTCTTCGCGTAAAGGCTCACCCCACCTACCAATTCGGAGGTAACTCCAGTGGTCGTAGTTAAGAAGCCGTTGATCCGGCTCACATCGAAACTACCGCGCAACAGCACAAGGCCGGGCGAATTCTTGCCGGTCACCTTGGCGTCGGAGGCTGCGAAGAGAATCTCCCGCAAATCACGGCGCGGGTCAAAGCCAGTCGCCGTCAGGAACTTGCCGAAATCGGCGCTCTTGGCAGGATCCATTTCGGCGATAATCTTCCGGCCTAGGAAGGAGTCGCGGGCGCGTTCCACATCAATGCCCGCCACCACCCGCGCTTCCGGCATGACGAGATTGAGCAAGGCCGGATCGGCGCCGAAAAGGGCCGGTACGGAAAGGATCAGAGAGAAAAGAATGGACTGCATTCGCATGTATGTAATAACTCCTTCGCTTTCTAAAACGGCGCACTCCGAAGAAGTGTTCCAAGCATTTACGCGTAAATTTTAGCCGCGGGTGATCGGAACCTGTTCGACAATCTCGATCCCGTAGCCCTGCAAACCGTATACCTTCCGGGGATTGTTGGTTAGCAGCCGGATGCGGTGCAAACCCAAATCGGCCAGAATCTGTGCGCCGATTCCAGCTTCATGCATCACCTGCGTCCCGTCGGCCGTCGCAATCACCTGCGGTCCGCGCGTGCGCGGTTCGATAAGTGCTGTTCCGTCCGCCTGCGGCGTGTATCGCATGCCGTCGGCATTCTGATGGAGATACACCAATACGCCGGCCCCTTCGCGGGCAATAGCGGCAAGCGACAAGTCGACCAGTTCCGCGCCGTCGTGTTCCACTGAACCGAACAGGTTGCCATAGGCGCAATGCGCATGCATCCGGACGAGAACGTTTTGTGCGGCCGTCAAATCTCCCATTACAAGAGCTGTGTGAATGAGCGGCTGAATCGGCGAGTAGTAACTAATGAGGCGGAATTCGCCGTGGCGAGTACGGATGCGCCCTTCGCCTTTGCGCAGAATGAACCGTTCCGTCCGCAAACGGTGCCGGATCAGCTGGGCTACCGAGATCATTTTGATCCCGTGATGCCGTGCAAACTCCAGTAACTCGGGCACACGGGCCATGGTGCCGTCTTCGTTCATGATCTCGCAGATCACGCCGCCAGGTTCCAATCCGGATAGCCGCGCCAAGTCCACGGCTGCTTCGGTCTGCCCGGCCCGAACCAACACGCCGCCTTCTTTTGCCCGCAGCGGGAACATGTGCCCCGGCCGTGCCAAGTCCGTCGGCCTCGCATCCGGGCGCATAGCCACTTGAATAGTCAATGCACGGTCCGCGGCCGAAATTCCTGTCGAAACGCCTGTCGCCGCATCGACCGATTCCGTAAAGGCGGTTCCGAAACGCGACGTATTATTGGGCGACATCAATTGCAGGTTCAGTGCCTCGCACTTCTCCGGGCTCAGCGCCAGGCAAATCAGGCCGCGCCCATGCACGGCCATGAAATTGATAATCTCCGGCGTGATCTTCTCCGCCGCGATGGTCAGGTCTCCCTCGTTTTCGCGGTCCTCGTCGTCAACAACGACCAGCATTTTCCCCGCGCGGAAATCGGCGAGAGCCTCCTCGATCGTAGAGAAGGCCTGTTCAGGATTGGACATGACGTTCCTTGGCGGCCCTTACCCTTTACGTCGTTCTTCGTAGGCGGCAAAGCGGTCGCGATAGTCCGTAAATCCGCCGCGGCCCATCAGACCGAAGGTGAACTTTTTGCCCAACTCCACGCCTTCCTGGTCGAAAGCATTGATCTGCAAAAGTTCGCCGGCAAAGGCAGTCTCAAACTCCATCAACTGAAAGAACGCGCCAATGTGTTCTTCGTCGATCTTGTCCAGCGTAAAGCTGCAATTAGGCCGCTGATTCTCCGTCAGCGCCGCCTCTGTGGACCGGCGCTCTGCGTCTAGCAGCTTCGCCAGCGACTGGCCGCACAAATAATCGAACCCTTCCAGGCCCTGTTTTTGTTTGGGGATTGCGCCTTTGTCCTTTGGCTTCGCAACGGCCCAGAAGGTAAAAACCTTGTCGTTAGGACCTTCCATATAGAGCTGCACCTGCGAATGCTGATCCGTCGTGCCCAACGCCGCCACTGGCGTCTGGCCCACATGCACGGTCTTGCCCTTGCGATTCTTCGCTTTGCCGAGCGATTCAGCCCACAACTGGCGGAACCAGAAGGCCGTTCCCCACAAGCGGTTCGCGTACGGAAATGCCACTTGAATCGGCTTCTTTTTCTTGGTCAGCAACAGCCACTGCATCACGGCGGCGCGCAACGGAATATTAGTGGACAGGTCGTCCGACCATGCCAACTGATTCATGGACGCCGCGCCCTTCAGCAATTTCTTGATGTCGATGCCAAGCAACGCCGCCGGGACAAGCCCGACTGCCGACAACACGCTAAACCTGCCGCCGACATTCTCGGGCAAATGGAACGTGGGATACCCCTCGCGGGTAGCCAGGACCTTCAGGTCTCCACGTCCCTCGCTCGTGACCACCGCGATCCGTTCCGAAATGGAACCCTCATTGCCGGCAGCGAGCCACGCTTTCACGATCAGGAACGTCGCTACAGTTTCCGCCGTGGCGCCGGATTTCGCAATGACCACCACAAGCGTACGCTTTGCATCCATGGATTCGAGACCCAATTGGATGAACTCCGGATCGACATTGTCGAGAATGACGAGCCGTGGTTGTCCTGCCGGCTGCACCGGATGCGGCCCGCGAAGTCCGCAGTCCAAGGCCCAGGCTCCCAGAGCGCTGCCGCCAATGCCGACAAGGCAAACGGTGTCGTAGGTCCCTTTCACCTTCGCGGCGAAAGCAAGGATCTCTTGTACGATGGGACCGCCCTTGGGCAGGTCGGGAAAGCCTACCGCTCCCGTTTCATAGAGTGTACGGAAGCCGGCCAACGCTTCCAGGGCCTTGGGAACTGCGGAGCCCAACTCATCCGGGGTCAGTCCGTGGGCTTCGCCCACCATGTGCGAACGTAGGTTCGTATCGTCGAAATGGATTGCCACTTCAGTTGTTCCTCCCCTACAGAGTACCGCGCGACATTAGTCGTTGGAGACGGGCGTAGGGAAGGTATGCGAAATATGATCCTGCCAGGTCAAACTTTCTTCATCGACCAGCGCCCACAACAGGCCGACGCAGGCGGGCAATACGCTGACGAAGGCGCCGACGATCCGCATCAGAATCTGTTCGGCATTGGTTCCGCGGCCGTCAAAGTCCACTAAGCGTAATCCCGCGAAACGCATTCCAGGAGTCTCCCCACGAACCGCAAGGAATACCGAGTGGTAGATGAGGCCGATGAGTACTACCGAGGCCGCCAGGACGGCCGCGCTCACCGGATCGGCCAACGCTGAGGCCAGATCATCGCAGCCCCAGTAGAGGAGGCCTAGGAACGCGAGAGCCATCATGCCGATATAACCAAGATCGTAGAGTGCGGCAAACATGCGATGGGACACTGAAGCCACTTCGTGCTGGCAAAAGATGCGTGCATCGACGGAGGTTGCCAGCTTGCGTGCCTGCGGCGCCGCGAGTGGTACGAATTCCAGAACGCCCTGCTGCGGCAGGTAGGAGGCCGTGATCAAACGGCGGCGATTGTGAGTGGCAACGTTCTTCTTCGCGGGACGAACTTCGGCGGCGCTGCCGTCAATCGATACGATCTTTCCAGCTTCGCGCAGTGCGAACAGAGACTGCTGCAACGACGAAACATAACGAGGAACCCGCGCGTTGCCGCTGTCCGGCCCGCTCTCACTCTCCAAAACAGGTCGGGACTCCGCTTCCGCTACTGCCGCTGCGGATTCGCGGGCCACCGGCTGCAGCGCCAGTGCACCAAGACTGTGAAAAGCGGATTCGACCTGACGGTCGCTCAGACGCGCCGCGCACTTCGTGCAGCGGTGGTCATCTTCGTTATTCCAGTGAGCGCAGCGGGTGCAGATCATTTGGTTGCCTCAGTTTCGGACTCCGTGTTAGCGTTCAAGGGATTGCGCCAAGAAGCCACAAGTTCCGGAGCGGGACGATCAATAGAACACGGTACGGTACAGGAAGAGTGGCATAGACCGTACCCTTTCAGATACTTTACCACTTGCCCTTTAGTTTTCAAGCACTTTTGTCGTAAGGGTTCACGTTTAGTTCGCAGAACTCTGCCCTTTCTATCGGGTGTTTGCTGGATTGGCTTTATAGCCCTCAGCACAACCCTACAAGCCCAGATTGTTCCGGGGCCGAAAACTGTTGCGTTGTTTGTCCCCATGCAACAGGTAAAATCTGGGACGGGTCTGAAGCGGCCTAATGCTCCGGCCCCCGACGAGATCGTGACATCAGCCGTCCTGCGCCAGGAAATGGAGGGGCCCGTCCGCAAACTCCGCGTTGCCGCACGCCTGGAAACGACAGAGATGCTGCTCACGGCCGACGAGATTGATTACAACGAGCAGACGGGAGAAGCCGAGGCTCGCGGCAATGTGACCTTCGAGAACTTCGACAACGGCGAAAAACTGTCCGCCGTCCGCATGGAGTACAACTTGAAGGATGAGACCGGAAAGTTCTATGACGTAAAGGGTTCTTCTCCGGCGAAGGTGGAATATCGTCCCGGTCTTTTGATGACCAACAACCCCTTCATTTTCCAGGGGCGTTGGGCCGAGAAAATCAAGAACAGGTACGTGCTGTACGACGGGTTTGTCACCAATTGCCGGATCCCCAAGCCGTGGTGGCGGCTGACCGGGCCCAAATTTGACATCGTCCCAGGTGATCGCGCTCTCGCCTACAAGTCTTACTTTAAGGTTCGCCGCATCCCTGTTCTCTACATGCCGGTTTTCTACAAGTCGTTGCAGGAGGAACCGCGGCGCAGCGGGTTCCTGACGCCCAACGCGGGGCGAAGCACACGGTTGGGATGGATGTATGGCCTTGGATACTTTTGGGCCATCAATCGCAGCTACGATGCCATGTACCGGACGAGGGTCTTCACGCAACGCGGCATGGCGCATGAAGTTGATTTTCGGGGCAAACCACGCGCTGGCACCGAGTTTGATTTCACGCTCTACGGCGTGAATGATCGCGGCCGGCTGCTGGGAGATGGAAGCCGTTTCAAAGAGGGCGGCTACCAATATCACATCTCGGCCAAGTCGGATATCGGCAACGGCTGGAAGGGATTCGCCAACATAAACTATTTGTCTTCATTTATTTTCCGGCAAGCTTTCACGCAAAGCTTTAATGAGGCGATCTTCTCCGAAGTGAACTCCATCGGCTATATTTCCAAGTCTTGGTCGTACTATTCCTTTCATGCGGTGATGGCGCGGCATCAGTTGTTCCAAGGCAGCCGAGAGGTGGATCAAATCATCATTCGAAAGCTGCCGAGCTTTGAGTTTTACGCCCGGGACCGTCAGTTGAGCCGGAAAGTGTTGCCCGTTTGGTTCTCCATGGAGTCCAGCGCCGGCTTTTTCCGCCGCCAGCAGTTGCTGTTCGAAACGCGCTCTTTTACAGAGCGTCTGGATATTGCCCCTCGAATCACAACTGCTATTGATTACAAGGGTTTCCGGGTATTACCTTCGATAACACTTCATGGCACGGCCTACGGAGCGCGGCGAGATCCCAATACGTTCCAGGTGTTTGGCCAAAATCTG
Source organism: Bryobacteraceae bacterium (assembly GCA_035714175.1). Classification (GTDB taxonomy): domain Bacteria; phylum Acidobacteriota; class Terriglobia; order Bryobacterales; family Bryobacteraceae. Next base: position 27,729 of record DASTML010000138.1, read on the forward strand.
AATCGCTTCGCGTCCGACATTCAGTTTGACATCATAACTCCAACACTAGAAAAGACTTTTTATGCGCCAAAATGGATTGGCGGCAAGTTAAAGCACGTCATCGAGCCGCGGCTTGCCTACCGGCGCGTGGACGGGGTGGACCGGTTCCGCGAGACGCTTCGGTTGGACGAAATTGACATCCTAAACAACACTTCAGAAGCCGAAGTTGGGCTCATTAACCGCATTTATGCTAAGCGGAACGGCCAAATGGAGGAGATTTTGACGTGGCAGGTGTGGCAGCGCCGTTACTTTGACCCTACTTTTGGCGGTGCCGTTGTTGCTGGGCAACGCAACGTTTTTGCCTCCACGATCAGCGTGACTGGCTACGCCTTCGTCAACGGCCCCCGGAACTACTCACCGGTCGTCTCGGCGCTCCGCATGAAGCCGCTTCCAAGCACGGGCGTCGAATGGCGTATGGATTACGACCCGCTGTTCCCTCGCATGTCCAACTCCTCGCTGACTGCCGATTTCCGGCTGAAGCAAAAGTACAGCGGGGCCGTTGGCCACAACCAGGTGCGGGGCGCTCCGGGGGTATCGCCGAACGCAAACCAGCTCTTGGCCCGTGTCGGATACGGAGTAGAAGGTAGGCCGGGCTGGCGGGCCGGGTTCAACGCGGTATACGACTACCGGATCAATACGCTCCAATACGCGACAACCGAAGTCAGCTATACCTCGGACTGCTGCGGTTTATCCGTCCAGCACCGCCGGTTTAGCTTCGGTACGCGCAATGAGAATCAGTTTTTGGTATCGTTCTCGGTGGCGAACATTGGCAGCTTCGGTACGCTTCGTAAGCAGGAGCGGCTGTTCTAGTTCCACAACTCAATAGGAGATAGGCATGCTATCGCGTAGAGGATTTGTCGGACTGCTGGGGGCTGGCGCCCTGTCGGCGAAGGCGGGTGGAAAGTTCCGTGTGTACACCGGGACCTACACGCGGGGAGCGAGCAAGGGCATCTACAGCTTCGTCCTCGACACGGCGGCCGGCACGTTGACGCCGGAAGGGCTCGCGGCCGAGGTGGCCAACCCGTCGTTTTTGGCATTGCACCCCACAGGCAACTATTTATATGCCTGCGGCGAACTGAACAAGTTTCAAGGGCAAGACAGCGGCGCGTTGACCTCCTTCAAAATCGATCCGGCGACCGGGAAGCTGGAAAAGCTGAATGAGGTTGCGGCGGGCGGTACTTCCACTTGTCATGCAAACGTTACCCGCAACGGGCGCTACATTGCCGTTTCCAACTACGGTTCGGGCAGTTGTGCGACGTTTGCCATCGGTTCCGACGGCAAGCTAGGGGAGCGTACCGGATTCCAGCAGCACTCCGGTTCCAGCGTGGATCCCGGCCGGCAGAAGGGTCCCCACGCCCACTCGGTAAATTTTGACCGGCAGAACCGGCACCTGATTGTGGCCGACCTCGGGTTGGATCAAGTGAAAGTCTATGATTTCAACGCCTCGACTGGCGCCTTGGCACCGAATGATCCGCCGTATGCCACGGTAAAGCCCGGCTCTGGCCCGCGCCACTTTACGTTCCACCCTTCCGGCAAGTTCGCATACGTCATCAACGAGATGGCCTGTACCGTGACCGGTTTCCGCTGGGATGCGAAAGCTGGCACGCTCCAGGAAATTGAGACGGTCAACACGCTCCCCGTGCCTGTGGAAAAAGCATTTTCGACGGCAGAAGTAGTAGCGCATCCGAATGGCCGCTTTCTGTATGGTTCCAATCGCGGACACCATTCATTGACGGCATTTCGGATCGACCCTACGACCGGCAAGTTGACTACCATAGAAAACAAGCCTACCCAGGGAAAGACGCCGCGCAATTTCGCTATTGATCCCACAGGACAATTTCTAATTGCCGCCAATCAGGATTCTGACACGATCGTTCTCTTCCGGATTAATCAGGCAAGCGGTGCACTGGAGCAGATCGGTTCGCCGATTGAGGCTCCTGTCCCTGTCTGCGTTCGCTATTTGCGGATGCGCCGCGCCTAGCTGCAATCCGCTCTGGCGGCGCGGCTTACCGGCAAAGGCCGGCCGCGTCGTCAATAGACGCGCCCCCGTGCATCTTAGCGAGCGTACAATCGCAGTACGTTTTGGCCCGGGCCTCTGTACCTCCCTCTTTCACCACCGTCTGCTGACAGCTCTCTAGGAAGCTTCGATTGAAGCCGCGCTCGTATCCTTTCCGGAAGGCATCGCAGCCGGCGGTGAACAGCAGGGTGATCGCTAAGAGAATCCGCATACACCTCGTAATGCGGAAAAGCCCTATGCCTCGCCTCACCGTGGGTGCGGAAACGGGGAGCGGAAGAGTTGGGTCGGTGAGATAGGGACGGGAAGCAGGAAATCGACAAAACAGACCGCCATCTCCTCGCGGCTCTGTTCGCCCCACCGGACAGTCGCGGACGGGTCTGGATTGCGAGGGTTGTTCGGCGAATTGTCGAATACCGCGTCCACCACGATTCGGGTACCACGCTCGACGGGGATTGGGGCTGCAGGCCGGTAAACGAGTTGCCACTGGAAATCGTAGCGGGGAACATGCAGCAATTCCCGTTCCGTATCATCGGGTGCGATCGCACGCACCCGCATGGATTTGCCGCGTAGGTGCATATGGGGGGCAAGTCCAATAATCGCCGCGCCGGTCTGAACCTGGAACTCGGCGCGAACGGGAAACGCAGGCGCCCGAGGGGGGATGACGAAGTCGCCTTGGGCGATGGAGAGGCTGTAGACACGCGTTCGCGGGGGCTCGGCGGCGAAAGTGAGGCCAATGCTGGTTCTGTCCTCGCCGGAGACGCCGTTAGCGGTGTAATGGATCTGGAAAATCAGGTCACTGCCCGCCGGAATCAACTTGGCGTAGCCGGGGGGCAGTTGCACGGGTTCCGCGCCGGGAAGAAAGGTAGCTACCGCCTCGTCGAGGGTGGATAGGCCGGCGAGCGCATGCCCTTTCGCCGTGAACAGCCTTCCTGGCGGCTGGCTTCGGAGCCAGACGGAACGAGGCGGACGCACAAAGACCACGGCATGATGGACATGAGCGCGGCTGGACGGGCGGATTTCCAGAGCCGTCACCCATCGGTCGGCCGTGAATCCGGTGGGAACGATGATGTGCTGATAGTCCAATTCTCCGCTGGCGGGTACTTGGACCGGTTGGGGCATGGCGAAGACTGCGTCCGGCTTACCAATGCGCCAACCAGACGGCCAACTCTTCGGTGCATGGGTAGTGTCTTTTCCGCGTGGAGCACCAGCCGCGACCCAACGGCGGATGGTGTCAATTTCCAAGGTTGTCAGCCGCGGATCATTGGCGAATGTGCCATGCGGTCCATCGGCAAACCACGGCGGCATAGTCCGGCGAAGCACAGCATCCCGGATGGCGCGTGCGTAGGGGCGTGTTTGTTCGTAGGTTTCCAACGGCATGGGGGCGATTTCCCCGGCGCGGTGGCAGGTCTGGCAGCGCCGTTCCAGAATGGCCAGTACATCCGGAAAGAACAGCGGAGCCGCGGCAAGAAGGGTGAATGTACCCCAAACCATGTCTAATAGAATAACTGCCTGCGTAATTTAGTAAGATAAACTGAGAGCTCGTTCCTCCTCGTGACCCCGTAGTGAGTCGATTTCTCAGAAATTACAGGAGTGACATTACCCATGCCGAAGAAGAAAGCGAACGAAGCTACGGTTGCCCCTTCCCCGGTTAGCGCCGCCGCCGTTCCCAGTGAGAAGAAAACCCGCACGAAGCCGGCCGCCAGACCTGCCGTTGAACAAGCGACAAAACCCGCGGTCGTCCGGAAGAAAGCGGCTCCGAAAGCAACTGTGCCTGTCGTGTCTGAACCCGTGGAAGCAGAAGTGACAGAAGTTTTGACGCTGCCCGTCTGGGAGACGTCGCAATTAGAGGAACTCGCCTACCAGTCGTGGCTGGAGCGGGGTCGCCCGGTGGGATCTCCGGACGAGGATTGGTATCGCGCGGAAAAGAAATTGATCGCGCTGGCCGCCGTCGCCACGAAATAAGGCTCTGCCCGCCAAGTAGGGGCGAGCTGCCGAGCTTGCCCTTACCCTCCGCGCGCCCGCGCTGATATGATGAGGGCAACATGCGCCATGCGATTTGTTTAATATTCGTTGCGGCTGCCTACGCGCAAGCGCCTGCCGATATCGAATTTTTCGACAAAGAGATTCGCCCGTTGCTCCGGACCAACTGCCAGGGATGCCATTCGGTGAACTCTCTGAATAGCGGTCTGGCGATGGATTCCCGGGACGCTATCATCAAGGGCGGCAACCGCGGGGCCGCAGCCGTGGCGGGCGACGCGAATAGTCTGCTGCTCCAAGCGGTGCGGCAGGACGGCGGTTTGAAGATGCCTCCCGGCCGGAAACTGGCCCCGGAGCAGATCGCAAAGCTGGAAGACTGGGTGAAACGTGGTCTTCCGGTCCCGCAGGAATTCGTAGCTGCCAAACGCAGAAAATCGACCCATTGGGCTTTTCAGCCGGTGAAAAGGCCGGAAGCCGCCGGGGTCGACGAGTTGGTGCAGAAGAAGTTGAAAGAGAAAAATCTGACGCCGTCTCCCGAGGCGGATCGGGTGACTTTGATACGGCGCGTCAGTCTGGACCTGGTTGGCCTTCCTCCCACCAGGCAGGAAGTGGCCGACTTTGTCGCCGATTCCCGTCCGGACGCCTATGAACGTCTGGTGGATCGCTTGCTTGCGTCCCCGCACTACGGCGAACGGCAGACACGGCACTGGTTGGACCTCGCGCGCTTTGCCGATTCCGACGGCTACACCATTGACGCGCCTCGCGACATCTTTCCTTACCGCGACTGGGTATTGCGCGCCCTGAACGACGACATGCCGTTCGACCAGTTCACCATCGAACAGTTTGCCGGCGACCTGCTGCCCAACGCTACCAATGACCAGATCATTGCCACTGGGTTTCATCGCAACACGCCGTCCAACTACGAAGGGGGCATCGATTTTGAACAGTACCGCGTGGAAGCGGTGGCCGACCGCGTGCAAACCACCGGGGCGGTTTGGCTCGGTCTTACTCTCGGGTGCGCTCGCTGCCACGATCATAAATACGATCCCATTTCTCAGAAGGAGCATTACCAGCTCTTCGCATTTCTGAACAATGTCGATGAAGTGGACAAGGAAGCCGACCGAAAGTTCTTCAACAAGCCTTTCCTGGAACTCGGTTCGCCCGAACAGGTCGCGGCGCTCGCCAAATGGGATGCAGCCGTGCAGGATGTGGAGTTTCGCATCCGGAAACACCAGGAAACGTTGACGCAGGATGCCGACAAGGACCCCAAGCTCATCGAACTGCGTGCGGAATTGAATACCCTGCGCAAGAACAAACCGCAGGTGCAGCGGACGTTGGTCATGCGGGAACTCGCCAAGCCGCGCGAACACTATATTCATCTCGGCGGTGACTTTACAAGGAAGGGAAGCGCCGTGCAGCCCGCCGTACCCGCCGTGTTTCCGCCGATGAAGAATCCCAACGCCGTGCCGAATCGGCTCGACTTGGCGAAGTGGTTAGTGGACAAGGACAATCCTGTCACGGCGCGCGTCACCATGAACCGCATCTGGCAGCAGTATTTCGGGAAGGGGATTGTCGAAACCGAAAATGATTTCGGGCTCATGGGGGACCGTCCCACGCAGCCGGAGTTATTGGACTGGCTGGCGTCTGAATTCATGGCCGGCGGCTGGAAAATGAAGCGGATGCACAAGCTCATCGTCATGAGCGCCACCTACCGCCAAGCCTCGCAGGCTCGGCAGGATGTAACGGCTGTGGACCCCTACAACAAATTCCTCGCCCGCCAGAACCGTTTGCGCCTGGATGCCGAAATTATCCGGGATTCAGCGCTGACCGTGACTGGACTGCTGAGCGAAAAGCTGGGCGGCCCCAGTGTGTATCCGCCGATTCCGAAAGGCGCCAATGACGTCACGCAGGTCAAGCGCGAATGGAAGGTCTCCGAAGGCGAGGACAAATACCGCCGCGGGATGTACACGTTCTTCCAGCGCTCGGCCGCGCATCCAGGATTAATCACTTTTGATGCGCCGGACAGCACGGTCACCTGCACGAGGCGCGTCCGGTCCAACACCCCGCTGCAGGCGCTGATTCTGTTGAATGATGACGCCTACTTCGAGTTCGCGGGCGCGCTGGCGAAACGGGTGATCCAGGAGGGAGCAGACAAGGACGACGCGGGTAAGCTGACGCTGGCTTGGCAGCAGGTCTTACAGCGCAAACCCAAGGCCTCGGAGAGCCAGCGCATGTTGGCGTTTTTGACGGCACAGCGCGATGCGCAAAAAGTGAAGAGTGAGCAGGCCGCCTGGACCGCGGTAGGCCGCGTGTTACTCAATCTTGATGAATTCATGACGCGGGAGTAACAGGGACCATGCAACCGGAAGATAAGTATTTATTAAAGCGTACGCGGCGGCATCTGTTCCGCGAGTGCGGCTTCGGCATCGGCAAAGCAGCCTTGGCCAGCCTGATGACCGACAAGCTGCTGGCACAGGTAAACGGCAAGCATCACGCCTCCAAAGTGGACCGGGTCATTTTCCTGTTCATGGCAGGCGCGCCCACGCAGTTGGAACTCTTTGATTACAAGCCGGAACTGGTGAAGTGGGACGGCAAGACCACGCCCGAGTCATTCTTAAAAGGCAAACGTTTTGCTTTCATGGACACCTTCGCCAAGGAGCCCCCGAAGTTGCTTGGCACCCGCCGCACGTTCAAACAGGCCGGCGGCAACGGCATGTGGTTTTCGGACCTTGTTCCGCATCTTTCCACCGTCGCTGACGACATTGCGATGGTCCACGGCGTTTCCACGGAGAACTTCAATCACGGTCCTGCCAAACTCTTCACCAATACCGGTTCGGTGCGCACGGGCCGCCCCTCCATCGGTTCGTGGGTGACCTATGGCATTGGCAGCGAGTCGAAAAACCTGCCAGGATTTGTTGTGCTGCAGTCCGGTCCGCGCGGTCCCCGCGGCGGCGCTGCGTTGTGGGGTAGCGGTTTCCTTCCGTCGTCCTACCAGGGCGTTCCGTTCCGTTCGGCCGGCGACCCGATTCTGGACCTTTCCAATCCCGAGGGCGTCGATGCCGAACAACAGCGCCGAACCCTGGAGACCATTCGGGATCTGAACAAAATGGAGTTGGAAGAGACCGGCGACGCCGAAATTTCCACCCGTATCGATCAATACGAAATGGCCTACCGTATGCAAACAAGCGGGCCGGAACTGATCGACTTCAAGCAGGAGAGTAAGGAAACGCTGGAAATGTATGGGGCGGAACCGGGCAAGGCATCCTATGCCAACAACTGCCTGCTGGCCCGCCGGCTCGTCGAGCGAGGCGTCCGTTTCGTGCAGCTCTATCACACGGACTGGGATCACCATGACGACATCACCAAGCCGCTCGATCGCGTCTGCGGCGAAGTCGATCGCCCGACGGCCGCATTGATCAAGGATTTGAAGCAGCGTGGTTTGCTCGACCGCACGCTGGTTGTTTGGAGCGGTGAGTTCGGCCGTACGCCGATGGGTGAGGTACGCGAAAAAGGAAAGATTGGGCGCAATCACCACATTGATGCGTTCAGCCTGTTTATGGCTGGCGGCGGCGTAAAACCAGGGGCCGTGGTGGGCGGTACCGATGAATTCGGCTTCTCGCCCACTGGCGGCCATATTAATGTGCACGACATACAAGCCACTATCCTGCACCTGCTGGGCATCGATCACCTGAAGCTCACCTACCGCTTCCAGGGACGCGATTTCCGGCTGACCGATGTGGCCGGGAATGTCGTAAAACCCCTTCTCAGTTAGCTGGCGGAAAACTTCAAACCAGCGATTCCCGCGAGAATGAGCGCCATGCTGGCGAGCCGGAAGAACGTGACCGATTCGCCCAGCAAGGCGCCGATGGCAAACGCGCCCATGGCGCCAATGCCCGTCCAGACGGCGTACGCCGTGCCCATGGGCAAATGGCGCATCGCCGCGGAAAGCAAGGCAAAACTGATCGTCATCGTAACGATCGTTACCGCGCTTGGCAACGGCTTCGTAAATCCCGCCGACTGCTTCATCGCAGACACCCAAACAATCTCAAACAGGCCGGCTACTACCAGGTAGATCCACGCCATGACAACAACTCCTATCGCTCCCTTTGCAGAGCGTGTGAGATAGGGGCCGTCCCCGAACGTAGCGCCTGTACAGGCTAAAGCGCAGGCCGTCCCGCGCGCTTAGCTTCATTTTATCACGCCAGTGCTGCGTCGACGCCCCGCCACACCTCGCCCAACAGATCCTCCCCGGCGAACACCACCCGCGAAAATCCGTCGCCGTCCGGCCGCCAGCGCGCAGCAAATCGCGGCCCCGCGTGCCCGTGGAATACGGTAAGGCGCGGCACGCCGTACGCAGCCGCCACGTGCTGTCCGGCCGAATCATAGCCCACATACAGCCGGCTCCGTCCAATGGCCGCCGCAAACGGTGCGAAGCTTCCGTGCCACACAATGAGCGATCCCTGGCAGCGATCTTCTAATAGCGCTGCCCGTTCCGCTTCCGCTGTTCCCGGTGCGCCGGAGTCGAGTAACACGCGCAAACCGCGGTCGAGCAGTCCCTGCACCACAGCGAATTCAAAGGCATCGTCCATCCGTTTCGCCGGATTCTCCCCGACGCCGAAGCTGACTGCGACGTCCGCCGCCGGTACCCCTTCCAGAGCGGGGGGCTGAATCCACGGACGTGCATCGATACCGATGGTCTCCCGAACGAATCCGCGCGTCAATGCGACCAGCGAATCGCTTTCGCCGCCCACGCCGCGGCTCTCGAAAAATAGCGTGCGTTCCACCTCGGCCAGAGGCAGTAACCCCAATTGGGAAAGCCGCGAGTCCGGATCCAAAACCAGCGTCCGCTCGTCGTTCACCAGCGGCGCGAGGGCCAGACTGGCTTCCAGCCTCGAAGCTAGGGTCCCGTGGCGCCTATACTTCACATCGAGCAACGAGAGTCGAGGGTGGCCCGCGAACATTTCGAAGTTTTTGGCGGGCCCGGCAAAAACCACTTGCGCCGATGGCCACCGTTGCAATGCTGCACCGAGAAAGGTGGACGTCAACGCCACATCGGCGCCCAGCGTAATACGCGACAGCACCACTACGCGCGATGGTTCCATCACCGGCCGGGACTTCCGCAACCGCGCGTAGCGCTCCGTCAATGAGCGTGCGGAATAGCCGGGCAGCGACCGCTCCACCAACCGTGTGAACAGATCGACATACGCCGGGATTAACGTTGGCTCAAAGGAATCCGATAACGGTTCCACCACGCCGCCAAACAGTTCCGGCGCGGGCAGAGCAAGTAGCGAATCGACAGATTCTAAGCGCCCGCCCGCCCGCAGCAGGGAAACAGTCTCATCCGAGATACTTGCCAACGATCAACTCCAGTTTCTCGCGCGTCTCCGCCGGAACTGTCGTGCGATCGGTGAGAATAGCGTGCGCCAGCGCCGAACCGCACTTGCAGCTTGCCGATTCCGGAATGGCGGCCACTGCTTCGGCCACCAGCTTGGCGGCATTGTCGGCATTCGTATGCAGCACCTGGATGATCTGTTCTACGGTCACCGCGTCGTGCCCCGGATGCCAGCAGTCATAGTCGGTGACCATGGCTACGGAGGTGTAGCAAATCTCGGCTTCGCGCGCGAGTTTGGCCTCCTGCAGGTTGGTCATGCCGATTACGTCCATGCCCCAGGAACGGTAGACATTGCTTTCGGCCACCGTCGAAAAGGCCGGCCCTTCCATACACAGGTAGGTACCGCCCAACTTCGCTGTGATGCCGGCCGCGTCTGCGGCCTGCTTGACCACGCCGGACAATTCGCCGCACACCGGGTGCGCCATGCTCACATGCGCCACCAGGCCGTTGCCGAAAAAGGTCGAAATGCGGCCCTTCGTACGGTCAAAGAACTGGTCGGCAATCACGAAATCGGTCGGCTTGTGCTCTTCCTTCAAGGAGCCTACCGCGCTCAGCGAAACGATCCGCTGCACGCCCAGCATTTTCATTCCGTAGATGTTAGCGCGGAAGTTCAACTCGCTCGGCGAGATGCGGTGCCCTCGCCCGTGCCGGGGCAAAAACGCCACGTCACGTCCCGCCAGTTTCCCGACGACAAAGGCGTCCGAGGGCGATCCGAACGGCGTCTCCAGCCGGACCTCGTTCCTCTCAGTAAAGCCCGGCATGTTGTACAGGCCGCTGCCGCCAATAATTCCGATCGTTGCTTTAGGGGTGCTCATGGGCAATCAGTTCCAGAAGGACGCCGCCCGCGGAGGCTGGATGTACAAACACATACCGGTGCCCTCCCGCGCCGATTTTGGGCTCACCGAGGAGCCGCGCGCCCGAATCTCTTAGTGTAGCAATCGTACCTGCAAAATCCGGAACCCGCAAAGCCACATGATGGATTCCGGGTCCCCGCTTGGCTATAAATTTGGCAATCGTCGATTCGTCCGACATTGCTTCCAACAATTCAATGCGCGACTCGCCGGCATCGAGCATCGCCACGTGCACGCCCTCATGGGCCACCGTTTCCCGGTGCGTCACCCGCATTCCCAGCGCCCCTTCGTAGAAACGGAGCGAATCGGCAATCGATGGGACCGCCACACCCAAATGGTCCACCGCGAATCCGCGGAGCGCCGCCGGTCTCTCCCGGCGCGCCGTCGTCCGGATCATCTCCCACGCCGCCGCCGCGCCTGTTCCGTCCTTGGCGGTCATACGCGCCACGGCCAGGCCCGTCCCTTCGTGGAGTTCCCGCTCTGCCCGGTCCGCGCCAGGGAGATCGGCTTTATTCAGAATCAGCACATCGGCGGCTTCCAATAGTCCGGCCTTTTCCGCTTGTACCGAATCCCCGCTTGCGGGAGTCAATACCACCACCGTCACATCTGCCAACCCCGCCACGTCCATCTCTTCCTGGCCTACGCCCACTGTCTCCACAAACACGGTGGGGTAGCCGTGCGCGGCCAGCAGGCTTAGAATGTCGCGCATGCGCGGCGCCAATCCGCCGCCATGTCCATGGCTGGCTAGCGACCGGATAAAAACCGATGGGCCGGCGTTTGTCATGCGTACACGGTCGCCCAACAATGCGCCGCCCGTGAAGGGCGACGTCGGGTCCACCGCCAACACCGCCA
>DASTML010000139.1:0-27081 GCA_035714175.1 Bryobacteraceae bacterium
TCCAGGTATTAGTCCGCTCGGACATCACCGTTAACGTGTCCCTCCGCGTCGGCGATACCACCCAAACCATTACCATCGCCGAAAACGCGGTCGAACTCCAGTTCAACACCACCACTCTCTCCCAAACCATCGACGGCAAAATGCTCAAAGAGCTCCCCGTCCTCGCCCGCAACCCCTTCACCCTCGCCCTCCTCGACCCCGCCGTCGTGAACCGCTACTCCGACGTCAATAAACGCAACCCCTTCTATCAACTCTCCACCACCGGCGTCGACGTGGGCGGCCAGACCAGCGGCCGCAACGAAGTGCAAATCGATGGAAGCCCCATTGGCGTGGGCTCTCGCGGCTCTTACGCGCCGCCCATGGACGCCGTGCAGGAGTTCACCGTCCAGCAAAACTCCGTCGATGCCGAATCCGGCTTCTCCGCCGGCGGCGTCATGAACGTCGGCATGAAAGCCGGCACCAATGAGTTCCACGGCAGCGCCTACTACTTTGGCCGCAACCCTTCCCTCAACGCCGTATCCAACGTCTTCTCCCGCGCTCCAAACATGGTGCGCAATCACGTCGGCGGCGGCACGCTCGGCGGCCCCATCAAAAAGAACAAGCTCTTCAACTTCTTCACCTACGAACGCTGGAAAAACCGCCAGCCCTACACCAAGGTGATGACTCTCCCCACCGATCTCGAACGCGCCGGCGACTACAGCCAAACGCTCACGAAAGCCGGAGCCCTCCGCACCATATTTGATCCCTGGACCACCCAAACCAACAATCAGACCAACGCCGTCTCCCGCCAGCCCTTCGCCGGCAACCGCATCCCCGCTTCCCGCATCGACCCCACGTCGAAGCTCTTCATGAACGACATCTGGAAGCCCAACGGCCCCGGCGACGATCTCACCGGCGTCAACAACTACCGCACCGCCTACCCCTGGTTCCTCGACTATTGGAACTTCTCTAACCGCACCGACTGGAACATCACCGACAAGTGGAAGGTATTCGGCCGCTACAGCGTCATCCGCACCGCGCTCGATAACCCCAACTACGGCAACTCGCCCGCCACCACCTCGGACAACGGCGGCCTCATGGATGCCCTCAACGCCGCCCTCGATTCCGTCTACACCCTCAACGCCCACACCGTCATTAACTTCCGCCTGGGCGTCGTTTATTCCGAAGACGAGTACGACTCGCAGTGGGCCAAGCTTGGGGAAGATGGCCTCGCCCGCTACTGGCCGAACAACCCCTGGTACAAGCCCTACACGGCCGACATGCCCGCCGTTTACTATCCGGCGCTCAACATCGGCGGAGCCACTTTCGGCAAGGGCAGTTGGTGGAGCTATCGCCCGCGCAAATATTCCTATCAGGGAAGCGTGGCCCGCGACGTCGGCCGCCACTATATGAAGTTCGGCATGGCCTACCGTCACGCCTACGAATATTCGCAGCTACCCAATCTCGGGACCTTCCCCTTCACCGCCAACAACACCGCCGAAACTTACAACAACCCCAATACGCTCCTCTATGGCAGCTCCTGGGCGTCCTTCCTCCTCGGCGGCATCGACAACTCCCTGGTTGCCAACTACGTCTCGCCCCGCTACACCAAGCAGGATCAATACGGCGTCTTCTTCCAGGATGACTTCAAACTCACTCGCCGCCTCACCCTCAACCTTGGCCTCCGCTGGGAGCATGAAACCGCCCCCTCCGAGCGCCAGGGGCGCCTCGCCCGCTATCTCGATCTCTCGAATCCCATCCCCGAGTTCCAATCCAATCCTCCGGTGATGCCGCCGCAGGTCGCCGCCATCACCGGAGCCGTCAAGCCCACTTACAACGGCGCCTGGGTCTACACCGACGGTGATAACCCCGGCCTCTATAAAACGCGCTGGAACAGCTTCCTCCCGCGTCTCGGCGTTGCCTACCGGCTGAACGACCGCACCGCCATCCGCATCGGCTACGCTCGTTACGCCGTGCCTTTGATGAGTGTCCTCGGTTACTCCTGGATTCTCCCTTCCACCGACGGCTACTCCCAGTCTTCCAATGGCCCCCTGCAAGTCCAGGGCGTGCCGCAGGGCGTGTTCAGCAACCCCTTCCCGGCCTCGAATCCGCTCGTCCTTCCCGTCGGGCGCGGCGATGGCCGCAATACCAACTTGGGCGCCACGGGCACTACCAACTGGGCCTATCAGGACCTAAAGATCCCCATGAACGATCGCTTCAACTTCACCGTCGAACGCGACCTCATGGCCGGCTATAAGTTCGACGCCACTTTCTTCATGAACCTCGGTCACAACATGGTGCCCGAAGGTCAGGGCGGCAACGCCGGGTTCGGCCAGTCCATGAACATGATGGACCCGCAACTCAGCTACACCTACAAGTCCGCGCTCACCGCGCCCGTTGCCAACCCGTTCTACGGACTCCCGCGCAGCCTCATGCCCGGCCAGTTGCGTGGCCAAGCGACGGTTCCGCTCTCCACGCTCCTGCGTCCCTACCCGCAGTACGGCGCGCTGACGCAGACTTTCATGCCCGGCGTGTCCAATCGCTATAAGGCGCTCCAGATGCGTGTCCAGCGCCGCTTTGCCCAGGGCTATAGCCTCACCGTCGGCTATAACTACAACCGGGAAAGCACCGGAGCCTTCTTCAACGAGCCGGACCAATACGTCAACAAACTCACGATGATCCCCGCCGCGTCTCCGCGCCATCGCCTCACGGTTGGAACCACCACGGAGCTTCCCTTCGGTCGCGGCCGTAAGTTCGGGTCCAACATTCACCCGGTCTTCAACGCGGTTCTCGGCGGCTGGTCCACCAGCAGCATTTTCTCCTGGAACTCCGGTTCCTTCCTGCGCTTCGGCCAGTTGGATGTCACCGGCGAGCCCGGCGATTCTCCCCGCGAATGGTCGAAGTGGTTCGATACGTCGGTCTTCAAGCAGGCCACGCCCTTCACTCCGAGAATGAACCCCTACCAGTACGAGGGCCTCACCGGGCCCAACTTCTGGAACCTGGACAGCACCATCTCGAAGAACTTCGCCGTCACCGAAAAGGTGCAGTTGGAGTTCCGTCTCGAAGGCTACAATCTCACCAATAGCGTCATGCCCGGCAACCCGAATCTGACTGTCACCAGCACGCAGTTCGGCGGCATCACCTCGCAGGTCAACTACGGTCGCGAAGTGCAATATACGCTCCGTCTTCACTTCTAGCCCATCCTCGCGGCGGGGGCGTGCGCAAGCTCGCTCCCGCCGTCACCAACCTGTAGCACGCACGCAATTGGCCGTTCATATTCGTTTGCCAACCTGGGACCATGCTGCAATGGGTGGTCCTTTTCCTTTTGTCCTTGTCCGTCGTGTGCGCGCAAACCGATACGGCCAGTCTCTCCGGCACGGTCCAGGACCCCACCGGCGCCGCCGTCCCCAACGCGGCTCTCACCCTCACCAACAACGCCACGCAGGGCCAGCGCACCGCCTCTTCCAATGCGGAAGGCCGCTATCAGTTCAATCTTCTCCCGCCCGGTATCTACCAGCTCAAAGTCAATGCAACCGGCTTCAAGGCTTTCACTGACAATGAGGTCCGTCTCCCCGTTGCTCAGTCCGTTCTCTTAAACCCTGCTCTCGCCGTCGGCGCGGCCTCGGAGATGGTGGAGGTCACCGGTGTCGCGTCGCTCCTAAACACGGAGTCCGCCTCCTCCGGTACGAACATCACCGAAGAAAAGATCCAGTCCCTTCCCCTGAACGGTCGCCAGTTCATCCAACTCGCCCTGCTTGTCCCCGGCGCGAATGCCGGTGGCCGCCAGGTCCAGCAGAATAGCGCCCGGCTCAATCAGGTCGGCGGCTTCTCCTCCTCCGGCGGTCGCACCAACAATAATCTCTTCCTCTTTGACGGCTCGTCCAATACAGACCCCGATTACAACGCCCTCAGCTACGTCCCCATCGTCGACTCTCTCAGCGAATTTCAGGTGCAATCTGCCCAGTACGGCGCCCAATACGGCCGCGCCTCCGGCTCACAGATCAACGTTGTCTCCAAGTCCGGTTCCAACGCTTTCCACGGTTCCGCCTGGGAATTCCTCCGCAACCAGAAGCTCGATGCCCGGCCCTTCAATTCCGTCACCTCGCGGCTCCCCAAGAATCAGCGCAACCAGTTCGGCGGCACGGTCGGTGGCCCCATCTGGCAGAACAAGCTCTTTTTCTTCGCCGCCTATGAACGGCTCAGCCTACGCCAGGCCGGCGTCGGTCTTACCACCGTCCTTGTCCCCACGGACCTCGAACGTCGCGGTGACTTTTCCCGCTCCACCGGAACATTCTTTGATCCCGACACGCTGTCCAACGGCGTCCGCTCCCCCTTCCCCAACAACGTCATTCCCGCCGCCCGCCTCAACCCCCTCACCCAGGCCGCCCTCTCCGCAATGCCCCTTCCCAACGCCGGCGGCAGCAACTATGTGAACTCCACGGGGACCGTCCGCCAGGACAGCCACAACGGCTCCGGCCGCCTCGACTATAACCTCTCCGAACGCTCGACGCTGTTCGGCCGCTACAGCGCTTCCGCCGAAAGCAGCATCACTCCCGATGTAGTTCCTAACCGCGACCGCCTCGGCGACGTCCGCCCAAAGAACATCGCGCTCGGCTGGAACCGCGTCATCGGCTCGAATAAGGTCAACGAACTCCGCCTTGGTTACAACCGGTTGCTCTTCCAGGACGGCCTTCCGGAACCCATCTTCAACCTGGCCGGTACGGATCGCCCGCTCCCCCGCTTCCGCCCCACTGGCTACGCCGTTATGGGCGGCGCCGGCGCCTTCACCGGCACCACCGGCGGGGGCGCCGTGCTCACACGCAATAATACCTACCAGCTCTACGACAACTTCTCCTGGACCATCAACCGCCATACGCTCCGCTTCGGGGGAGAGATCATGCGTCTGGACTACAACCGTGCCGAGGCTGCCGCACCCAACGGGGACTTTCAGTTTTCTCAGGGCTACACTAGTCGCACTGCTGCCAACGACGGTACCGGTCTCGTCCTGGCCACCATGCTCCTTGGTCTGCCCAACCAGGGCAACCGGCAGATCGTGCCCACTCGCCTCGATGCACGCCAGTATTCCACGGCCTTCTATCTCCAGGACGATTGGAAACTCCTCCCGCGCCTGACGCTCAACATCGGCCTGCGCTACGAACTGGCCGAGCCTCTCTGGGACACTCGCCGCCAGATGGCCTCTCTCGATTTTTCCAAGGTGCCCTGGGCCGCAACCATCTTTCAGACCGGCCCGCTCGCCACCTACCGCCCCACGCTTTTCACCTGTGGTCTCGGCGGATATCCCAAGGGCTGCGCCTACATGGATAAGAACAACTTCGCCCCGCGTTTCGGCCTTTCCTGGCAGGTCATGGATAAGACCGTCATCCGTCTCGGCGGCGGTATCTTCTATGCCAACACGGACTTCAACGGCCTGCTCCAGTTGGCGCGCGGCCTTCCCACGAACATCTCGCAGAACCTGAACGCCGCCTCGGCGTTTGTCCCGTCATTCCGCAACTTCGACATCTTCGGGTCCAGCGCCGCGGTAGGTAATGTGGCGCTCTCCCAAGCGGCCATCGATATCCATCAGCGGACCAGCTACTCGCCCCAGGTCTCTTTCTCCATCCAGCGCGAACTCAGCAAATCGGCTATGTTTGAGGCCTCCTACCTCGGTACCTTCGGCGTCAAGCTACAGCAGAACGTGCAGCCCAACAATGCGCAGCCCGGCGCAGGCAATGTGGATGCCCGTCGTCCCTATGCGGGCGTGGTCTTCGATCCCGGCATGGTGTTCCCCTACTACATCACCACGCTGTCGAACACAGTCCCCGTCACGCAAATGAACGTCTATCAGCTCTCGGCGCAATCCAACTACCACGCCATGCTGCTCCGTTTTGAGCGCCGTTATTCGCGGGGGTTCTCGTGGCTCAGTTCGTATACCTTCTCGAAGACCATTACGAACGCCCCGCAATTCCGCAACGCGGGCGGCGCAAACGGTAGCGAAAACTCCCCGCCGCAGGACTCCTACAATCTCCGTGCGGAGCGTTCGCTGGCGAGTTTCGATCTCCGCCATCGTTGGGTAAATACGGTGGTCTACGACATCCCGTTGAAGGGAATGTTGCTCGGCGGTTGGCAGGTGTCCGGCATCACGCAGTTACAGTCCGGGTTCCCCTTCACGGTGAACATTAGCGGAGACACGGCGGGCATCGGCGGCGGCACCGGCGGCATTCTCATCCGTCCGAACGCGGTACCCGGCCAGGTGTCCACATTGCCGTCGGACCAGCGTTCCACGGCCCGTTTCTTCAATACAGGGGCTTTCGCGCTCACCCCCGCCTTCCAGTTTGGCAACGTGGGCCGCAATACAGTCGCTGGCCCTGGCCTGTTCAACATTGACACGACCATCGCCAAAAACTTCGCCATCCGCGAACGCTACAAACTGCAATTCCGCGCGGAGTTCTTCAACCTGTTCAACACCCCGAACCATTCCATCGTCGGCCGCCTCATCAACGTCCCGGACCAGTTCGGCAAGGTGCTCAACCAACTCGACCCGCGCCAGATTCAGTTCGCATTGAAGTTGGCATTCTAGCGAGTCCTATTTGGTCTGCCAGTGCAGCCTTGCTACCTTGTACGCTCGTAGACAATGGGGTCGATTGTTCTCGCGGAAACGTCCACGGCCGACTCCACAGCCAGTTGGACATTCCATTTGTTGAGATGTCCAAATCCACCGCAGTAAGTGTGGAGGATAGATCCATTACGGTACCTGCAGGCTCCATATCTGCGTGGCGAAACGTCAAGACGGCCTACGAATGTTGCGGAGGTGGCAAACAAGGGACAGGTCGCACACCTCCGGCCGCTTGTTCTGTCAACATGCTTTGCCCTAAGGTAAGCAAGCAGCCGCTTCATCTCTCCATCTATCCTTACAGTCATCGGCGGGCGATGCGGAAGAGGGGTCCACCGAAGCCAGAAGTCGAACAACTGGTCTATCCAGGATTCGATAGGTGCATATTCCATCGCTGTGGCGATGTGCGGGCCTTGATCGAACGAAAGCCAAATGCTTCTGCTGCATGAGGGATCGCTAAGTACGCAGTGCTCAAAGCCCACCAATACCTCTGCTCGAACTTTTACCATCTTGCCGTCAAAGTGCTCCGGCTTTTCCATGATGGTGCATAGAGTAGTGGAGACCGGCTGGTCACCAAGGAGAAGAAAGGATGGACAAAACAATAACATCCAGCAAAGCGTAGGACTTCGCATGGGTCGATCTTCGCACAGTGCGAGCCCCCTGCTCCTAGGAGAATTTGAACGGGGATCCGATGAAGAAAGGCTTGTCCGCCTACATCTCACTCAAAGCCGCAATCAACGCACCCTTCGCCGTAGCCGTCAACGGGTCCGCCGCCAACCGGATCTCGGAAACAGGAACGGGAAATTCCGCCTGCCGCATCGCCTGCTCAAACCGCTCGCGGAACCCCTGCGGCATCGTGCTCCCGCCGCTCAGCACCAACGGAATCGGCCGGCCCAGCCGCGGCAAGCTCTTCGACTTCGTGAACACTTCCTTCATGGCAGCCACTAGCGACGTAATCAAGTCGTCGTAGTACACCGAAATCACCTGGTGCGCCTTCTCCTGCTGCAATCCACCAAAGATAAACGAATTCTCTTTGATCAGCCGCATCCGCGTCGCCATCTCGTTCGTCACGGACGCCGCATTCTGATCAATATAGTCGCCCGCCTTCGGAATGCTGAACGAGATCACCGGAACCGCCAGATACGACATGCAGACATTGCACAAACCGCCGCCAATGCTGATGCCAATCCCCGTATAGTTGGACGCCTCCAACTCGCTATACACCACCGCCAATCCTTCGCTCACGCTCTTCGCGTCGTAGCCCAGCTCCGTTAACATCTGCCGCAGAGAGGCTTCATGGAACGTGGCCGTGTCCACCGCACCGGGCGGCGCCGACGGCACACTGAAAATCAGCTTCTGCCGCGCATGCTTCGCCGTTCCCACCAGGTTGCGCAGCAACTCCTGCATCATCGACAGGCTCTCGGGTTCGTCCGGATTCAAAAAGCCCTTCGCCATCGGCCGGCGAGCCTCCGCCCCCAGCAGGTCCGCGAACCGTTCGCTCTCGTTCCCTTGCACCAGGATTTCGTTCGCTCGCACCATGTGCGGCACGCTCTCCTTGCGCAGAACGCTTTCGGTGAACTTCGATCCCGGCAGCGTCACGAACGAGTTCAACTCGCTGCGGTATATGTACTTCGTCTCGCCCGGCCACGCCGCCACAATGCGGCTCGTCCCGACGTCCAGCCCAACCGGTGTGGACCCGTCGGAATAGCGATAGCTCATGGATTCGTGCTCCTTGTTTCTGCTTCGGCAAAAGTGACATAGCGGTGCGGATCGGCTACGTCACGAAAGCGCTTGGCCAACAACCGGCGGTAGGCCGCTGTCGATAGGCCGCGACGCGATGCCTCCTGCCGCAATACCGTCTCTCCAGCGCTAATGCCGTCCTGTAATTCATCGGCCGCCACGCTCGAATAGTAGTCTTCGAACCCAAACCCGAAAAGCGTAATCGCCGGTAACGGCGTCAGGTAGTTCACCGGCAGCCCCAGTTGCGCAAAAGGGAAGCCCGCGGCCCAGTCGGTGTGATATCCAACGCCCATGTTGCCGCTGTTCACCGAAACCTGGGCGTGTGTCACGCAATTTTCCGTTGGAATCCGGTATCTCGCGCGCAAAATATCCGTCAACAGCCGCGCGCTGGTCACCTGCGGCTCCGTCACGCTCGGTTTCCCGTCTGCCCCTCGTGTTTGCCCGTCAAAGGAGACGCCCAGGAAGCTGTGGTTCATGTTTACGAAATAGTACTTGTCGTCGGCCCACACTGATGCGCCCGCGTGGTTCGCCGGTTCGTTCTCCGGCACCGTCCGGAAGACGCGCCCAAACCGGTCGATCACGAAATGGTAGGCCCGCTGCGACTGGACAAATCCCAACGTTCCTTCTGCCGCCCGTCGCAATTTCCGGTTGTTCGACTCTTCATAGGCCGCGGCATCGGATTCCGTTGTATGGAAAACAATGCCATACGGCGCCACGCCCTCTTCTCTGGCGTCCGTGTCGATCCGCCACCGTTGAAATGCCATCGGATCGCGGGGCGCGGCCAGGTAGCGCTTCTCGACACGCAGACCATTGCTATACAACTCATGATCCGCCGTATTTTCGACCACCCAGACATTGGGAAATGAATCGGCCTGGAACGAGGCCTGCATCGTGCGTCGAGGCGCGGCCCCGTCGGTCACCATCGGAATCGGCAATAAAAGCGCGGCTGCCAGGAAAGCGCTAAGGCGTTGAATACGGACGTCTTGGAGGGTTCTCCGGATCGGTTGGCCGCCCCAGAACGCCGCCGAACGGCGCAAATAGCGGAGCCGGGCCACCGGATCGGAGAGTTGGCTGGCACGCCATTCCAGCCATCCCGCCAATGGCCGTCCCGGGGCGCGAAGGCGGAGTATAGCGGTACCAATAGCGGCGTTTCTCATTACAAACTGCGTCCCGCTCTTCTATCGGAGGAAGTGCGTAGATTACTTATAGTACGCAAGACCCGCTATGGGAACAAGATCGCCGGGCCTTTCTAGGGCGCTCCCGGCAAAATCCTGGACTCAGACTGGAATTTTCTGAAATTCGTGTAGTCGATCTGCAGGTCAACCTTCAGGTGCTTAAACAGCGCTACCTTGGCGTCAAAATCCACCTTAATGCGCAATGGGACCCACAGTTCGTTGTTCACCCGGGCACGTTCCAACGTGAAGCGCGCGCCCCGGTCCAGCCGGGCCAAAATCAATCCGAACGATACCGTGTCAATGGCCTCTGCCTCCAATTTCAGCAGGGCGTTGTCCTGTTTGGTGATATAAAACCGGGCTTTAAACTTCGAAAGCATCTTCTCGCGGCTATCGGCGCCCGTAAATGCGGGGTTGGGCGCGCCATCGATGATCCAGACTGGGCGGTTTGCCACCTTGGTTTCCCCCGCCATCTGGAACAGGTACGCTTGCGGAATCTTCTGCAGAAACTGCCGCTGCCGCCGCCGGTCTTCCTGGTACTTGGCGATCCGGCGTTCCCTCTGCGCCGTCGATTCCTTCGACCGCTCCTCCGCCAGCTTGTCGAGTTTCCGCTGCTCTTTGGCTTGCTCCTCCGCTGTCAGCGGCTTGCCGTTCTTAGCCACCAGCCGTCGGTAGGGCTGCCCGTATAGGCTAATGATTTCATTGGTTTCGGACTCGGCCTTCGACTTCTCCCCGTTCTTCCATTCCTGCTCCGTCGAGGTCTCCAGATAGGCGTACTGCCGCGCCAGATCGTCCTCTTTTTGCTCCCGTTGCAGGCTCCGTTCGACAATCCCCTTCGGATCTTGCGCCAGTACCGTACAAACCGCCAGGGCGGCCAGTAGTCGCATGCTGTAGTTCAGACGCTGCCCCGCGTACAAGGTTGCTAAAATATAGGGCGATGGACTCTATTGCGAAGTATCAGCAGGATTTAGCCGAGACTATCCGCGGCATCGACACCGACGGCGTCCGTAAAGCGGTCGCGCTCTTTGCCGAGGCCCGGGAAAACGGCCGTACCATTTTTGTATGCGGCAACGGCGGCAGCGCCGGCTCCGCGTCCCATTTCGTCTGCGACGTGCTCAAGGGGGCCAGCTTCGGACGCGACAAGAAATTCCGCATCCTCAGCCTCAACGACAATCTCCCCACCCTCACCGCCTACTCGAACGACGTCGGCTACGACATCGTTTTCTCCGAACAGCTCAAAAATTTCGCCCAGCCCGGCGACGTTTTCCTCACCATCAGCGGCTCCGGCAATTCGCCGAACGTTTTGAAGGGCATTGAAACCGCCACCGCCCTTGGCTGCAAGACCATCGCCATGACCGGCCGCGACGGCGGCAAGCTCGGCCCCCTGGCCCAGCTCCATATCCATGTCGCCAATCAGCACATGGGCCGCATCGAAGACGCCCACATGGCTATGTGCCACATGATCGCTTATCACTTCATGGAAGAAGGCTACTAGGACCTTCCTCCTTCCCGTGCCCGCCCCCGGCTTCGCCGGGGGCTTTTTATTCCTTCGGCCGCCCTTTTCGGATCCGCTTCATTAAGTTGTTCAAATGAGTGGGGTTAACTACCGCGTCCATCTCAAATTGCAGGTCGGGTATACGGTGGAGGGCGAGTCTCTGCGCCACCTGCGTCCGCAAATACGCCCGGGCGTGGTCGAGGGCGCCGAGGGCCGAATCGCGGCCCTCGGCGTTGGGGAGGGCTACCATGACGCGGGCTTTGCGGCCGTCGGTGGAGACGTGCACGTCGGTTATCGTGACCCCTTCGACGCGCGGGTCATCCATTTCATATTCAATGAGTTCGGTCAATTCCTCGCGAATCTGCTCGGAGACGCGCTGGAGGCGGATGGCATCCATTTTTAGTGCTACTTTCTTCTTTCAGTATCGCGTAATCTGGTCGCATGCGTTTCCTGGCGCCATTTTTAGCGTTATTTTTAGCCTCTTGTACCCATAAAATCGTGCAAAAAGACGTCGTTTTGGCGCCAGTTTCGGCGCTGAAACCGGCCGATCTGGCTGGCGAAGCGTTCACGCTGGCGTCGCTGCGCGTCCAGATGAAGGAAATTTCACTCCCGGAGGCGCGGCGGCCCACCATACAGTTCGGGGAAGCGGGGCGGGTGAGCGGGCTTGCCGGGGTGAACCGGTACAGCGGAACGGGGGAACTGTCCGCAGCCGGCGATCTGACCTGGAAGGGCGATATGGTCCTGACGCGCATGGCCGGGCCGCCGGAGGCGATGGCTCTGGAGGCCAGCTTCCTGGCGGGATTGCGGGAAATTAATAAAGCGGTTTTGGAGCGTGGAATCTTGCGTTTGACGTCGGCGGACGGGGGGACGAAGATGGAGTTCCGGCGGCCTTGAAACGGTCGCTGGGCGTGTTGCACTAGAGGGATATACTGGAAGTCGGCACCGCGTAGAAGCGCGGGCATGGAAACGGGGCAAGAGGCCTACAATGCAGTTCGTCAACTTCGATCTGGCGTATTTGCAACGACTTTCCGCTGGCGACCCGGATACGGAACGACACTTTGTCGCCTACTTTGGAGAGTTGTTGGGAATCAAGCTGCGCGCGCGTGTGCGGACGCCGTACCTGGTGGAGGAGATCCGCCAGGAGGTCTTTCTGCGCACTTTCCGATTGATCCGGCGGCCTGACGGCATCCGGCAACCGGAGCGTCTGGGTCCCCTGGTGAATTCGATCTGCGACAACGTCGTATTGGAGTACCGGAGGGCAGGGGAGCGGGAACCGATGCCGCTGGAGCCGTCGTACGACCAGAAGGACGATTCGGTAAACGTCGAGACGGAGATGTTAAGCATGGAATCTTCTTCGGCGGTTCGTCATGTGCTTGAAACGCTACCGGAACGAGAGCAACTATTACTACGAGCCGTCTACTTCGACGATAAGCAGCGAGAACAAGTTTGCCGCGAACACGGAGTAGAACGGGAGTATCTGCGGGTACTACTGCACCGGGCCCGGCTCACATTCAAAGACAAGTACTTAGAAGTAACCAATAAATAAGCGATCCATGGACCACCAAGAAGCAAATCACGGGAAAGTGCTGGAGCGCTACCTCTTAGGTGAGTTGGATGACAAGGAGCGGGGTGCGTTCGAGGAGCACTACTTTTCCTGTCCGATTTGTGCGGAAGATGTCGTAAGCGCGGCCAAATTTTTGGACAACGCCCGCCGTCCGCTCGTTCAAACCATTCGGGAGACCGCGACTGCCAAGCCGGTCCAGCCTATCGAGGCGTCCCGTCCCCACCCGTTGCGGTGGTGGGAGCGATTGTTGGCTCCGCTGCCGAAACCGGCACTGGCGGGGGCCTGTCTGGCGCTGGCGGCAACGCTGGCGTGGCAGATGGCGCCCGGGGGAGCGCAACCCGAGGTGACGGGAAGTTATTTCGTCACGGCGACTCGGGCAATTGGGGGGGCTCCCCGGAGAATTCAGGCGGCGCCCGGGCAGAAACGACTTGCATTGCTGTTTAACCACACGGATACGTCCGTGACGCAATTCATGTTTTCTCTCGAGAATGCCGATGGACAGGTTGTGCAGCAGTTCCCAGGCCGCGCGCCGCAGGATACGAACGATATCCAGGTGATGGTTCCGGTGGCTGGTCTGCACGCAGGCAGCTATACTTTGCGGGTACAGAATGCCACGACGCATGCGGACGTGGCGGCCTTGCCCTTCGAGTTGTCCATACCCTGAAACACACCCACCTCTTATGTCAGAGCGAAAAAGCTACTACTCATACTCCTCGTCAGGATCCGCCTTTGGCGGGATCCTGACGAGCCCCTCCTCACTCACCATCCCCACGCAAGCGATGGCCTCTCTTTCCCCCTCCGGCGGTTATGGCTCTTCCTCCGTTGAGCATTTTGGCGTTTCCGGCGTTTTGAGCGTCGGCAAGGCCGTTACCACGGTACAGGGAGATCCGAAACAGACGGAACTGACGATCACTCTCGAAGACGTCAACCTGATGGATATATTGAAAATCAGCCGGCTGGTGATGCACCTGGTGAGCCAGCCGGACCCCAAAGGCAACCAGACCTGGGTGAGTCCGGGCGGTTCCACCATTGAAGGTCTGGCCGTACACGGCAAATCTGTCGATGTACCCTGCGCGGCGGAGACCTTCGCGAAGTACCCCACCTACACCGAACTGGAAGCGGCGTACGTGGAGGGCCAGCTAAAAGGCCTGATTATCGAGCCGGGCTCCCTGGGAGCGCCTTGCACGGCGAGGACGCTGGACGGTTGCGAGACCGTTGTCGGAGATGTGAAAGCGACGATCTACCCGCTGGAGCAGTACTCCGGCTGGCTGCCCGTGGTAAACGGCGGCCTGCGAGTGAAAGATTTTGCGACATTGTATCTGGGCGAGTATCGCATCACCAAGTACTCGCGGCGGTTGACGATGTTGCGGGCGGAACTGGGATGCGACACGAGCGGCGGTCTGGCATTTGGAGACGGTATGGGCAACGGCCATTGGGAGCCGCCGAACTAAGCAGCGGGAATGGGGGCCGGCCCGGAGAGGGCCGGCTCTTCCCTCACGAGCGGCCGGCGCGCGCGCTCCAGAGGGAGGGGCTCCCGCGCCGGGCAAGCGGCCTATCCAGGTTGGGGTTGGCCGCCGCATTGGTTCTGGCTGCTTTCCTTGCGGGTTGCTCCCGTCCGGCGCAAACCGCAGAAGAGATCTACCGCAAGGCACAGGCCGCGGCCGACGATGAACGGTATGACCAGGCGCTTGCGCTGATACCGAGCGAAGCGATTCTGCAGGAGATGAAAGCCAACCGGCTGCTGCGCGACCGGTTCCGCGTGTTGCAGGCCGAAATGCTGGCGCAGCGGGCCGATATATCGGCCGGGCTGCAAATGCTGGCCATCCCGCTTGGCGCCGGGGCGGACCCTGTTCTGGAGAGGCGGCGCCGCCGTTCGTGGGGATATGGAATGTGCCGGTCGGCGCGTACGGCGGAGGCACGGCAGGCTGGATTGGCGGTACTGGATTCCGTTTTGGCGGATTCGCCGCCATTAAGCGCGGAGGCAGGCAATGTACAACTGCGCCGTGGCGCGTGCCTGCGTTCGATGGCTGAGTTCGGACAGGCGGAGGCCGCCTTCCAGGGCGCGTTGTTGGCGGCGAAGACATCCAAGGACACGCTATTGGAAGCGCAGGTGCTGAGCTCACTGGGCAGCCTGTGCGCGAGCAGCGAACGATATGACGAAGCGGCCGGTTTTACGCAGGCGGCGGTACGGGCGGCCGACCAGGTGCGCGCGGCGGGGCGCCACGTCCGGCGGCGGGCGCTGGACAATCTGGGCTGGCTGCAGTTTGAGTTGGGCGACTATGAACGGGCCATGGACACGCTACGTCAATTCCAACCGCAGCATGAGCGGGAGCGGGCCGTGAACGAGACCAACCAGGCTCGCACGTTGCTGGCGATGGACGACTTGGCGCAGGCGGAACAACACTACCAAAAAGCCCTGGACGCTTCGCGCGGCGCCGGCAATATGGACGGGAGCCAGCAGGCCTCCATCCTGATGGGTCTTTCGATGGTTTCCTACAAACGAGGCAAGTGGTTCGAAGCCGCGCGGTGGAACCAGGAAGCGATGTCGGTGGCCAAGAAGCTGAATCAGCGAGATCTGGCATGGAGCGGAGAACTGATCAACGCCCGCATCCGCCTGGGGCAGGGGGACGCGCCGGGCGCAGAGCCGGTGCTGCGACGGTTGCTGGGCGAGCCAGGCGCGTCGGTGCAGATGCAGTGGACGGCTCACATGGAACTTGGTTCTCTCCTTGCCGGGCAAGGAAAATCCGCCCCCGCTGAGGCGGAATTCCAGAAGGCTATCCGGCTCGTGGAGGAGGCTCGCGCGCAGTTGACGGCGGCCGAGGACCGGATCTCCTTCCTCTCCGGCCGTATTGAAGTCTACCGGCAAGCTATTTTGTTTTTGCTTCGGCAAAACCGGCAGGCGGATGCGCTGCGGCTGGCTGACCGGAGCCGGGCGCGCACGTTACAAGACAAGAACGGGCGCGGGCAGTTCCGGCCGGACGCCACCGTGCTCTTTTACTGGCTCGATGAGCCGGCCTCGCACCTGTGGGTGGTTCCTCCGAAGGGGCTTCCCTTGTACGTGGCTCTTCCTGGCGGGCGAGAGATCCAGGATATGGTGGAACGGCACAACCAATTCGTTCTACGGGCGCGGAACCCGCTCACCGAGGGCGGCCAGGATTCACGGCGCCTATTCGATGTTCTTGTGAAGCCCGCGCTGCCGCAGATAGCGGGCCGGCGCGTGCTGATTTCGCCGGATGGCGCGCTGCATGCGTTGAATTTTGAGACTTTGGTTGCGCCGGGCCCCGACCACTATTGGCTGGAGGATGTGGAAGTTTCCACGGTGCCGCGGTTGACCGCTCCGCCGGTTCCCAGCGGGGGCCGCGGGCCGAAGATGCTGCTGGCGGGCGATGCGGCGGGCGCTGAACCGGGGTTTGCGCGATTGCGGCACGCGGGCGAGGAGTTGAAGCGGATTGGAGAGCAGTTTGGCACCGTACCTCTCCGCGGCGAGGCGGCGACTCCGCGCGCAGTACGGGCCGAGTTGGCCAAGGACCCGGCCTATGTGCATTTCGCGGCGCATGCGTCGGCGAACCGCTTGCGGCCGTTGGAATCGGCTATTTTGTTGTCTCCGGACGGCGTCTCGTACAAATTGTATGCGCGCGAGGTGGCCAAGATCCCGATGCGAGCACGGTTGGTGACGCTTTCGGCGTGTACGGCGGCGGGCGCGAAATCGTTCCGGGGAGAAGGACTGGTGGGATTTGCCTGGGCGTTCCTGGGAGCGGGCGCGGGGAACGTGGTGGCGTCCCTTTGGGAAGTGGATGACGCCAGCACACCGCAACTTATGGACCAGATGTACAGGCAGATTCAGTTGGGCCGGACGCCAGGGGAAGCGCTGCGAGAGGCGAAGCTGGCGCTGCTGCGCTCCGGCAGTGCGCTGCAGAAACCCTATTTCTGGGGCGCGTTCCTACACTTCCAGCAGTGACCTTACAGCTCAGGAGCGTGGGGAAGATGCAAGTCCCTGGCGGTAAGGAACTGGGCCGCACAAGCAGGCTCTTCCTGGCCGGGGCATTGTTCCGCGATGTAGGCGTCCATGCGCTGCTGGAGAACGGCGGGGGTTACTTCGCCGTATCCGCCGGGGATTGCAAAGTAGTCCGGTTCCGGCGCGCCTTCCCGGATGCGGACGGCACGTTCTTCGGTTGTCTGTCCGGGAGCCGCGGGGCCGCTGCCGGCGGCGTTCCGCCGTTCGGTCTGCTGGCGAGCCTCCAGGCACCCTAAGGCCGGGATCATCCAGGAGACGGTACGGTGCGTCAGAGTGGCCTCCATCTCCACGCGGACGGCGCGGTATCCCAGATAGCGCTCTTCCCCGAGAGGCCTGGCGAATGCGAGGGAGGGCGCGTCAGCAAAGGCTGTGCAGTCCGAGGCGGGCGACCAGCGCGGCTGGGAATGGCGGCTTCTGGCGAGCAAGCGAAGCGGCGGGACGATGGTGATGTAGTTGCCATCCGGAAGAGACACGATCCGGCGGAGGGCCACTGGCTCCGCGTTGGGTACGGGGACCGCTGTCCATTCGGCGGTGGCTCCGTCGGGGCGAACGGCCAGAGTGCGCTGGCCCGATGAAAGACGCCCGTCAATGGATCGTACGAAGATGGCGGTGAACGCGGGCGGTTCGTCGGTAGCGGCCGTCCAAAAGGGGGATAGAGCGGGCCGCATCACAGGCGGGATGTATCCATGCCAGTGGGCGATAAATGCCACTACGCCGATTGCAAGCGCAACGGCGAACATGATTCGCTGCGTAATCATTCCAGGTTTTCAGGGAGCCGTTTGCAGGGCTTATGGGAATGGTGATGAAAATGACTGAGCGTTGCAAAAAATGTTAACGAAGGAAACAAGGTAATGCCCGGAGGAGTAACCCGCTCGGGATAGGTTGCGATTTATGCTAGTAGGCCACGGGCCCGTGCCTGAGTTCACCATGTAGGGAGCGCAAAACGGAATGCGGAAACTGGCGATTGTGCGGTTGACGGGGGTGCTGCTGTGGGTAGGGATGAGCGGCCTGGCGCAGGACGGGGCGCGTGCGGTGTTGCCGCCCCTGCCCGCGGCAATGGGGATTCCGAAGCCGGGCCCTGCGGGTGACGGACCGTATGCGCCGCAGCCCATTTTGCCAGGCGGCGTGGTAGTGCCGCTTTATCCGGCGGGATCACCGTTTCTGAAGGCCGACCGGGCGAAGGAGGCGGAAGTCTACAACATGAGCCAAACGGTGCCGGGGCGGATTGCCAGCATCGTCAACATCCACAATCCGTCGATTGAGGTTCATGTGGTGGACCGGAGCCTGAATACGGGCGCGGCAATTATTCTGGCGGCGGGGGGCGGGCACAATACGCTGAATGTCGGATCGGAAAGCGCGGATTTTGTTCCTTTTTTTTACAACTACGGAGTGAACACGATCATTCTGCGGAACCGGCTGCGGCGGGACGGCTACAACCCGCAGACGGACGCCGTGAACGATGCGATGCAGGCGATCCGGTTGGTGCGGGCGTATGCAAAAGAATGGAATATAGACCCGAAGAAAATTGGAATCATGGGGTTTTCCGCCGGAGCGGAGTTGTCGTCGCCCGCGGCGTTGCAGTACGAAGAGTTTGACACGACGAATAGCGCGGCCGGCGACCCGCTGGCGGGAGTTTCTTCCCGGCCGGATTTTGTAGGGATCATCTATCCAGGACCGACTCCGTTTGCTCGGAACCGGACGGCGCCGGCGATTCCCAAAGACGTTCCGCCGGCCTTTCTCGTCTGCGCGGGGGCGGGCGACCGGATGCATGCGATCTGGTCCATGGATTACTACAACGCGATGCTGCTGGCGGGCGTGCCGAATGTGGAGATGCATCTGTATGGGAACGGGCGGCATCCGGGAGATCCGCTGGCTGACGGGAGCCGGATGACGGGCGGATTGACGGACAGGAACAACATGCCGATGGGGACGTGGCAGTTCCGGTTTGTGGACTGGTTCCGGGATCTGGGTTTCTTGCAAAAACCGGGGATGGAGACGAAGGCGGCGAGGGATGCGGCGGCGTTTGCGGCGAATCCGCCGCCGGCGCCGGGACGGATGCCGGGCCGGGCTCCGCAAGCCGCTCCGGTGAAGCCTTAAGGATTTTGCGCACGCGCCGATGGCGGCTCGATAGAATAAGAGAATGTCCATTGTCGTAGTTGGCTCCGTCGCGTATGACGGAGTCGAAACTCCGCACGGCAAGGTCGAGCGGATGCTCGGCGGTTCGTGCACTTACATTGCGCTGTCGGCGAGCTACTTCGCACCCGTGAAAATCGTGGGCGTGGTGGGTGAGGATTTCGCCCAGGAAGATACGGACCTGCTGGCTTCGCGGGGCGTCGACTTGGCCGGCCTGGAGCGGACGGCGGGAAAGACTTTTTTCTGGAAAGGGGTCTACTCGGCGGATATGAACGACCGGGAGACTCTGGTGACGGACCTGAATGTCTTTGAACACTTCGATCCGAAACTGCCGGAAGCGTACCGGGACACGCCCTATCTGTTTCTGGGCAACATTCAGCCGGAACTGCAACGCAACGTGCGGGCACAGGTGAAGAAGCCGCGGATCACAGGCGGCGACACGATGAACCTGTGGATCAACATTGCCCGGAACGAACTGTTGCAGACGATCCGCGAATGGGATTTTCTGCTAATCAACGACGGCGAGGCGCGGCTGCTTTCCGGCGAGAACAACCTGCGCAAGGCGGCGCGGGTGATCCAGGAGATGGGCCCGAATACGGTGGTGATCAAGCGCGGCGAGTATGGGGCGATGCTGTTCCGCGGCGACGACTACTTTATTGTTCCCGGCTATCTGCTAGAAGAGGTTTTCGATCCGACGGGCGCGGGCGACTGCTTCGCTGGCGGCTTCAACGGCTACCTGGCGCAGCAGGGCATCGACCTGGGGCAGGGCCATATTGACCGGCGCGAGTTGTCGCGAGCGGTGATTTACGGCAGCGTGATGGGCAGTTTCTGTTGTGAGCGGTTTGGCGTGGACCGTTTCCGTACTTTGACGCGCGCGGAGATCGATGCCCGCTTCCAAGAGTTCAAAAAGTTCACCGACTTCTAAGAAGCTGGTAAAACGCGGCCAGGGGCGGAAGAGTTCCTCCGCTCCGGTCGGCGGCATGCCGTGGGGCGTGCTGCTGTTTCTGGCAGCGCTATCGAGCGCAGCGGTGTTGTATTTCTGGCGGCAGGGCTATCTGCTGTGGTACGGCGACGCGACGGCGCACCTGAATATCGCGCGGCGCATCCTGGATGGACGGCATCCGGGGTACGAACAGATTGGTACGGTGTGGCTGCCGCTGCCGCATGTGCTGATGATGCCCTTTGCGGCTGTGGACGCATTGTGGCGGTCCGGACTGGCGGGGGCGATTCCGAGCGCGGCCTGCTTCGTGGCGGCGGGGCTGCTGCTGTATCTGATTGCCCGGCAATGTTTTCAGAGCAAGCAGGCCGGATGGGCCGCTGTGCTGCTGTTCGCGCTGAACCCGAACATGCTTTATTTGCAGGCGCTGGCGATGACGGAGGCGATCTTTGTTTGCGCGGTGCTGCTGGTGTTGTGGGCGTCGCTGCGGGACAAGCCGTGGCTGGCGGGACTAGGGCTGTTGGCGGCGACGTTGACGCGGTACGAAGGATGGTTTCTGATCCCGTTTGTCTGCCTGTATTTTTTCTGGCGCGACCGTTGGGCGGGGATCCTGGTAGGGCTGATCGCGTCGGCGGGGCCGTTGTACTGGCTGGGGCACAACTACGTTTTTCATGGCGATCCGCTGGACTTCTACCACGGGGTGGGATCGGCGAAGTGGATTTATCAACAGGCGATTGAGAAGGGCTACGAGCGGGCTCCGGGTGACGGAGACTGGTGGACGGCGATCCGTTACTACGCCATGGCGGGACGGCTGTTTGCCGGGCTGCCGCTGGTTTGCGCCGGACTGGCGGGGATGGGGTTGGCCCTCTGGAAACGAGCGTGGTGGGCGGTGTTTTTTTTGCTGTTGGGGCCGCTGTTTTTCGTCTGGAGCATGCATGGGTCGGGGGCAACGATTTTTGTGCCGAATCTGCACCCGCATAGCTACTACAACACGCGGTACGGGATGATCGTGCTGCCGTTGCTAGCATTGTGCGCGGCGGCGATTCCGGCGGTGATGCCGGAGGGGGCGAAAAAGTGGGCGGCGGTCGCGGTGGTTGCGATCGGCATCTGCCCGTGGGTGGCGTATCCGAAACAGCAGAACTGGGTGACGTGGAAAGAATCGGAGGTGAACTCAGAGGCCAGGCGGGAGTGGACGGCGCAGGCGGCGGCGTATTTGCGGGAACGGTATGTGCCGGGGCGAGGCATTGTGGCGCACTTTGGGGATCAGTCGGCCATCTTCCGGGAGGCGGGCATTCCGTTCCGGCAGACGGTGCATGACGGGGACGGATTGTATTTTCAGGGCATATTGCAGCGGCCGGATCTCTTTTTGTGGCAGGAATGGGTGGTGGCGGTCGCGGGAGACGGACTTTCGAAGAGCATGGCTGCGAATGCGGGAAAGTTAAGGCGTTACTCCCGTGTGAAAATGATAGAGACGAAAGACGCGCGGGCGATTGAGATCTGGCGTCGCGCGGCACCCTAACTTACCGGTATGGAAATTCCTTTTACGAAAGCGCATGGGGCGCGGAACGACTTTTTACTGACGTGGGCGGACGAGGCCCCGGCGGAACAGTTGGACGAGGCGGCGATCGCGATCTGCGACCGGTATACGGGCGTGGGCGCGGACGGTTGGCTGCTGGTTTCGCGGCTGGATAATCCGCCCGAGGGCGGGGATCTGCGAATCCGGCTGTTCAACCCGGACGGCGGCGAAGTGGAGATGTCGGGGAATGGGACGCGCTGCGCGGCGGCGTTCGCGTTGGCGAACGGGTATGACAAGGGGGAGATTCGGATTGTCACGGGCGGCGGGACGAAACAACTGCGGCTGCTGGACCGGGTGGGCCGGGCGTATTCGTTTGAGATGAATATGGGAAAGCCGACGGTGCTGCCGGATGAACTGCGGTGCGGATTGACGGTGGGCGAGGAGATCTACGACTGCACGATTCTTTGGGTGGGGAATCCGCAGTGCGCGGTATTTGTGGAGAACTTCGACTTCGACTGGCGAGCGGTGGGCGCGGCGATTGAACGTCATCCACGTTTCCCGAACCGGACCAATGTATCCTTCATCAAGCACGTGGACGGGTTAAATATCGATGTGCGGTTTTTCGAGCGCGGGGCAGGCGAGACGATGAGTTCGGGTACGGGATCCACGGGCGCGGCGGTTTCTTCGATCCTGCGCGGGTTTACGGGGCGGACGATGACAGTACGGACGCCGGCGGGACCGCTGGAATTCCGGTGGCCGGCCGACGACGCGGATGTTGTTATGGTTGGGCCTGCAGAAATTGTTGCCGCGGGCCGATACTACTTATAGACCAGAGTAAAAGGACCTATGAACCACTTTGATGTTCTTGCACGAAAGATCGAAGAGCGGAACGCTGTTTCCGGAATTGTAGGCCTTGGGTATGTCGGGCTTCCGTTGGCCGTGGAGTTTGCGCGGGCCGGACTTACCGTTTTGGGCTTCGATATTACGCAAGGGAAGGTAGATACTTTGAATCGCGGCGAGTCCTATATCCAGGACGTTGCGACGCAGACGCTGGCAGCGCATGTGAAGGCGGGACGTTTATCGGCGACAACCGATTTTTCGCGCATTGCGGAGGTGGACACGATCAATATCTGTGTGCCGACGCCGCTGCGAAAGACCAAAGACCCCGATATGTCGTATATCGTCGCCGCGACCGAGCAGATTGCGAAGTATCTGCGCCCCGGGATGCTGATTATTCTGGAATCGACCACGTACCCTGGAACGACGGACGAATTGCTGCTGCCGATGCTGGAGAAGAGCGGACTGAAGTGCGGCGAGGACTTCTTCCTATGCTTTTCGCCGGAACGCGTGGATCCCGGCAATCCGAAGTTTCAGACTTATAACATTCCGAAAGTGGTGGGCGGGATTACGCCGGCCTGCACCGAACTGGGACGGCGCTTCTACGCGCAGTCGCTGGAGACCGTTGTGCCGGTGGGATCGACCAGCGTGGCGGAGATGGTGAAACTGCTGGAGAATACGTTCCGGATGATCAACATCGGCATGGTGAACGAACTGGCGCTGATGTGCGACCGGATGGGCATCAATGTCTGGGAAGTGATCGATGCGGCGGCGACTAAACCGTTCGGGTTTATGCCGTTCTACCCAGGGCCCGGCCTGGGCGGGCACTGCATTCCGATCGACCCCTTCTACTTGAGTTGGAAAACGCGGCAGGCGGGCATTGAAGCACGGTTTATTGAACTGGCCGGCTATGTGAACGGACAGATGCCGCACTTCGTGGTGGACAAGATTCAGGGCGCGCTGAATGAACATGCGAAAGCGGTGAAAGGGTCCCGGGTTCACATTCTGGGAGTGGCTTATAAGAAAAATATCGATGACGTGCGAGAGTCGCCGGCCCTCGATATTATTCACCTGCTGCAACAGCGCGGTGCGACCGTAAGCTACAGCGATCCCTTTGTGGCCGATCTGGTGCACGAGGGGCAGGATCTACAGGCAATCGATGCCGGCGCCGGGTCCCGGGCGGCCGACTGCGTCGTCATCGTGACGGATCACAAGGATTTCGACTATCTGGGCGTGTTGCAGGATTCGAAATTGATTGTAGATACGCGGAACGCGATGAAGGGCATTGTGTCGGAGAAGATCTTCAGGCTTTAGCGGAAGGACAAGGCGAAGCGGAGCGACGTCAACTCGCGGTGGCTGTTGTTTTGCCAGTTGACGACTTCGGCCCGAAAACCGAGGCGTTTGTGAAACCAGTAGGTGGCTCCGCCGCCGAAGTTGTAAAGCGAGATGCCTCCGCCGAGGTTGGCCAGGGCTCCGTAGCCGGCGGAAACAAAAGGTTGGAATCTGCCCTTTCCGCGGAGGAAATGGTAGCTGCCGTTGACCGTGGCCACAGCAACGCCACCGCCATCGTAGTCGAATAGATAGCCGAGCGAGGGGGAGAAGGCGGCTCCTTTGTAGAGGAATACGTCGGCTCCGGCTCCGACGCTGCCGTTACCGAAGGAGCCGCGGGGCGGATTGTCGAGACCGAAGAACGCATGGCCTTGCACACGCGAGGCCTGCGCCTGCAACGACAGGGCCGCGAAGGCGAGCAATAGTAAGTGTTTCATCTACAATAAACGCGGAGCGGGACATGATAAAAGTTCTTTCGGCGGCCGAGGCGGTGCAGCATGTTACGTCGCTGACAGCGTTGTTGATCGATGCGGTAGAGGGCGGAGCGTCGGTGGGTTTTTTGCCGCCGCTCGATTGGGCGGAGGCGGAAGCCTATTGGGGGACGGTGATTGCCGCGATGCGCGAGGGGCATCGTGAGTTGCTGGCGGAGGTGGAGTCGGGAGAGGTGATTGGCGCGGTGCAGTTGTTCTGCGAGACGCGGGCGAACGGACGGCACCGGGCCGAGGCAGGGAAATTGTTTGTGCTGCGGCGGGCGAGACGGCGGGGCTTGGCGCGGGCGTTGATGGGTGAATTGGAACATGCGGCCGCGGCGCGGGGAATTACGCTGTTGCTGATGGACACGCGGAAGGGCGGGGAAGCGGAAGCCATGTGTGGAGCGTTGGGATACACGCGATGGGGCGAGGTGCCGGAGTATGCCCGGAGCGCGAATGGAGAGTTGCACACGACAGTGTTCTACTACCGCCGGATTGCCATACAATCGTAGGCCTATGCGTTTACGGATCGTGCTGGCGTTGCTGGCCTTGCCTGTGTTTTCGCAGGCCCCTGTGTTTTCACAGGCCATGGATAAAGGGCGGTTGGCGGGGATTGCTCCGCGGATGAAGGAGTTTGTGGATGCCGGGAAGGCGGCGGGCATTGTGACGCTGGTGGCGCACAAGGGCGAGGTGGTGGAGTTTGACGCCGTTGGCTACACGGATTTCGAAACGAAGCAGCCGATGACGAAAGAGAATATCTTTCAACTGCACTCCATGACAAAGCCGATTGTGGCGCTGGCGGCGATGCAGCTCGTGGAAGAGGGCCGGCTGTCGCTATCCGATTTTGTGGAGAAGCACCTGCCGGAATTCCGGGGACAGATGGTGATAGCGGCGGTAAATCCGGACGGCAGCAAAGTAATCAAGAAGCCGGTTCGGCCGATTACGGTGCGTGACCTGATGACGCATACGTCGGGAATGATGCTGAATCCGCCGCCGGGCATCGGCGAGTTGCATGGCGCGCTGCACAAGTCGCTGGCGGATGTGGCGCTGGTTTTGTCGCAACAGCCTCTGGAGTTTGAGCCGGGGGCGAAATGGCAGTATTCCAATACGGGAATCGCGGCGCTGGGACGGATTGTAGAGGTGATCAGCGGGCAGCCCTTGGAAGTCTACATGGCGAAGCGTATTTTTGAGCCGCTAGGGATGAAGGATACGTACTTTTTCCCGCCGAAGGAAAAGTGGAACCGGATGCCGACCGCCTACATTTTGCGGGACGGGAAAACAGAGAAATATACGTCCGATCCGTTGGGTGAAGGAAAGATGAAGTTCCGGGACGGGGCGAAGTATTCGTTGCCGGAGGGAGGGCTTTATTCGACGGCGACCGATCTGCTCGCCCTTTACAAGGCTATTCTGCATGACGGCAAGCACGGTAATTTCCGGCTGCTGAGCCCTGCCGGACTGCGGTTGATGCGTACGTCGCAGACCGGGGATTTGCGCACGGGAACGCCGGGCGCGGGATGGGGCTTGGGATGGTTTGTGATGAAAGAAGATTCGGCCGGGCAGCCGATGGCGGCCGGAACGTTTGGCCACGGCGGACGCTACGGTACGTACTGCTTCCTAGATCCCAAAAACGACCTGATCGGCATTTTCATGATTCACCGGGAGGGCGGCGGGGATGAACGCCAAGCGTTCCTGCAGATGACGTATGCGGCGCTACAACCGTAGCGCCTGATCAAGTCTTCTTCTTTTTCGATTTTGCCCCGGCGGCTGGCGGCACGGGTACCTGAACGACGCCGAAGCCGCCGCGGCTGACGGGAACGAGCGAGTTGGTGGAAGCCGGCTGCGGACGGGCGTGGTTGGCGAGCTCTTCATTGAGCGAGACCACGAATTGCTCAATCTGGCGCTGCATCTCCTCCATTTTCTCCCGCATGTTCAGGATGATTTCGACGCCGGCAAGATTGACGCCCAGTTCGCGGGTGAGCTTGAGGATGACTTCGAGGCGCTCCAAATCCTCCTCTGTGTAGAGGCGGGTGTTCCCGTCGCTGCGGCTGGGCTTGAGCAGCCCTTCCCGTTCGTAAAGCCGCAGCGTCTGGGGATGCAGGTCGTACTGCAGCGCCACGGCGGAAATCATATATGCGGCTTTTGATCGCTTCGCCATAGGATTGTCCTGTTATACCTTGGTCCACATCTCCGCGCGCGGGTCTTCCGGGTGAAGTTCGGCCAGTTCGCGGAGAAGTTCGCGGGTTCGTTCGTCGTTGGCCTTGGGAGGCTGGACGGCAATTTGAACGATCTGGTCCCCGCGGGTCTCTTTGCGGGCATTCCAAACACCCTTCTCCCGAAGGCGGAATTTCTGCCCGTTTTGGGTGCCCATGGGGATTTTGAGCAGGGCGCGGCCGTCGATGGTGGGGACCTCAATCTTCGCCCCCAGGGCGGCTTCCGGAACCGAAACGGGAACGGTGATTTCGATGTTGTCGCCTTCCCGCTCAAAGAACGGGTGGTCCTTTACACGGATATTGATATAGAGATCACCGGCCGGAGCGCCGCCGGTTCCCGCATTACCTTTGCCTGCGACACGCAAACGGGTTCCGGTGGAGACTCCGGCCGGAATCCGGGTGTCGACGAAATCCATACGGGCCAAGCGCCCTTCCCCTTTGCAGGTGGGACAGGCGCTCTGGAGCTTGCCAGTGCCGTTACAACGCGGGCAACTGAGGGTGAACCGCATGGCTCCGGCCATTTGGGTAACCTGTCCGCTGCCGGAGCACTCCGGGCAGGAGACCGGACCGCCCGAGCCCTGCCCGCTTCCGTGACAGGTGGTGCAGGCATCGTGCCGCGAGATATTCATGCGCGCCTGGGTTCCTTTGATGGACTCCCAGAAATCGATATTCAGGGTGTATTCGAGATCTGAACCTTTTTCAGGGGCATTGGCGGTGGGGTTGGTCTGCTCGCGCTGTTGCCCGAAGAATTGGCTAAAAATGTCCCGGAATCCGCCTCCGCCTCCTTCTCCCCCTCCACCGGCATTTGGCGGACGGCGACGGCCACCGCCTGCAGCGCCCTGCTGCTGGTTGAGGAAATCGGAAAAGTCAAAGCCGCCAAACCCCATGTTGGGGCTGCCCTGGCCGAAGGGATTTCCTCCGCCCGGCATCCCTCCTTCCGAATAGAAGCCGACCTGATCGTACATCTTCCGCTTCTTTTCGTCGCCAAGGATCTCATTGGCTTCCGAGACGGCCTTGAACTTCTCCTCGGCGGCTTTATCGCCAGGGTTCAAGTCCGGATGATATTTACGGGCC
>DASTML010000140.1:0-18870 GCA_035714175.1 Bryobacteraceae bacterium
AGTTCCAGGATGCGTTTGTCGTTCTCGGAATGCCCATCTGCACCTCGCATCCCCACAGCAATCTCGCGCCAGAAATCGGAAGCGACGGGCGAGCGGTAGGCCGACTCGGCAAGATCAGCGGTCACCCTGGGAATCACAAAGGTGGTCACCGACCAGAATCCGAGTAGTATCGCCAGTGCCGTGCGGGACGATGGCGCAAGCAGCGATACCAGCAGACCGAGCAAAATATACACACTGAGAAAGGCAACGTAGGACACAGCCATCACGACCAACCGCAGCGCTGTTTCGGCAGTGACCGCCTCCGGTGCAATCCATGCAAACGCCGCACCGGCCAACAGAGACGAGGGGAGGAGGACACACCCGATAGCCGACGCTACACTGAGCGCTTTGCCGGCCGCTAGCTTTCCGGATGACACCCCCAGGGCTAGGGTCAGTTGCAACGTCCCGTTCTCCCGTTCCAAAGTGAAAGCGGAGAAAGTCATCAGGACGACCAATAGCGGCACAAACCAATACAGGACGATAGCGGGCGTCAACTGCCCTAGTCGTTGCAGAGCGGTGGCTTCCTCCGCAGGACGAAATCGCGCGGGATTCTGATAGTGAGCTTCAACCCAGATCACCGCGCCGGTATATGGATCAAGGCCGGGGTCGATGAAGGACAGAGGGAGGCGCGGCTTGAAAGCATAGACGCCAAAATGAGCGGCCGAATGTGGATTCCGGGAACCTTGATTCAACCACTGCTCGCGGTCGCGATCCTGAGCGCGCTCTTGTTCAGCACTTGCCTCACTCCACTGCGTGAGACTGACGGCTGTAGCGAGCAGCAAGAGAAGAATCAACGCGGCGCTGATGGCGCGGAACTGTCCGTCGCGCCAACGTTCCAACCATTCTTTCCGTGCGACGGTCCAGATCATTTCTGTGGCCTAGAAGGTTAGCTTTAGCGCCAATTGCACTTGGCGCGGATTGGTGCCTGGCAAGGTCCCCGTCACTCGTCCGAAGCGGGCGTCGCTCAGGACGCCGATCGGAGCACCCAAGTTCGTATGGTTGAAGACGTTGAAGAAGTT
The DNA here is from genome assembly GCA_035714175.1 of Bryobacteraceae bacterium. Taxonomy (GTDB): domain Bacteria; phylum Acidobacteriota; class Terriglobia; order Bryobacterales; family Bryobacteraceae. The sequence goes on from DASTML010000140.1 coordinate 1,059, forward strand.
GGCTTCGAAGCCCAGCTTCCAACTTTCCGACACGTTGAACTTCTTGATGAGGGAGAGATCGTAGATCTGCGTGCCGGGGCCGCGCAGGGCGTTCCGCTTGGTGACGGCGAAGGGGTCGGTGACGTTGGCCGGGTTGCCAAGGAACTGATCGGCTTGCGCCTTCGGTAGCCAATATTGAATCTTGTCGAACGCGCCGTTTGCGTAAAGATCGCCAATGCTGCCTTGCTTCAGGGCCGGGCGAGGGCTGGTGGTGATGCCGACGTCGGCGTAGTCGACGCCAGCGGACAGGTACACCGGCATGGCTGTCCGCAGCGAGAGTAGACCCGCGATCGACCATCCGCCGACCGCGGTGTCCACAGCTTTGGGTAGGTTCCGGCCGGCCCAGCGACCACGGCCAAAGGGCAGCTCGACGATGTGGCTCACCACAAGCGTATGGCGAATGTCGAAATCGGAGTAGCCACGCTCGGCGAGAATGGGGCGTGCCACCCAACTCTGCGCGTCACCCTGAAAACCCGCTGCCGGGGAGCCCTTGGTGTTGATTAACGATGGAAATTGCGCCAAGCCAGGTGCGGCATTGCGAATGGAATTGTCGCCCACATCCTGTGAGTAGGTGTCGATCGACTTCCCATAGGTATACGACACGGTGAAGTCGACTCCCGTTGAGAAACGATGGCGCGCGAAAGTCTGTAGTGAGTGATAGATGGAGTCACCGGAGTTATCCGTATAGCGGTATCGCGCAAAGCGCTGGTCCGGTCTTGCGGCCTGAGGCACGCTCCCCAGTCCATTGGGTTCGGTCCAGCGATAGAGGTCGGTGGCACGCAGACCGGCATAGGCGACGGTGACGCTGGTTTGCGCGGCAATGCGGCGTTCCACGGCCGCCCCATACCTGTAGGTAGTGGGATTTCGTAGGCCCGGATCAACGAAGCGTTGTTGGGGCGGCGTGTCCGTCCGCAGGGGAATCTGGGCGCCTGGGGGGAACGGAAGGTTCGTAAAGATGCTGGAATGCGCATACGGCGAGTTCAGGACGCCGAAGTCGATCAGGCGCTGGAAGAAGCGGTCAGAATACACTCCCCAGGAGGCCCGGAGAACCGTTCTGCCATCGCCGCGCAAGTTCCAGGCGAGGCCAGCGCGTGGCTGCCAGTTGTTGAGATCCGCATTGAAGATTGGCCGATCATCCGCGACGGAAAGCGCCCGATTCTGAAATGGGCCATAGGTATATGGACTCACTCCGGGTACGGGGTTTCCGGCGTTATCCACCGCGTAAAGATTGCCCATGTAGTTGCCCACCACCGCATAGGCGCCGCCCGGACTATAGCGCAAGCCGAGGTTCAGCGTAAGATCCCGCCGCCAGCGATAATCCGCCTGGACAAAGTATTCTTGCTCGGTGGCACGCCAACCCCGTTGCGGTGTCGTCGGGCCTCCGTTTACTCCGTAAAGAGTCGTGTTCAACTCGGTCACGAGCACCTGCGGCTGGTCGGGGCGCGTCCCCAACAGACCGTTCGCGCCAACCAGGCCGGTGAGTTGCATAAACGACGCGTTGCTCACCAGGGTGTTGTTGATGTTGAGCCGCCGGATATCCAGCCCGCTCCGGAGCGACAACCTGCCCCTGGTAAAGGCGTGCAGGACACTCCCTTGTGGCACCGTCTGGTTATCCAGCAATCCGGTCGAGCGGGCGATCGTAAGCGGGCTGAGCGACGTGCCATTCACCCGAACCTGCAAGCCAAGCAGAGGATCGATTCCGAAGTCCGCGAGGCCCTTTTCCAGGGGGTCGCGTGGCGCGTCGAAGATTCGTGAACGCAAGAAGCTGAATCTGGCTTCCATGATCTGGGAAGGGCTCACTACGTAGACCGCCTGCGCGGTTCCGGATTGCCAGCGGCGGCGGTTGTCTTCCACCACGCCCGCTACCGCCCGCTGGTTCACTGTGGCAAAGGGCTGCGCGAAGGCATAGCGGGTGTTCACTGTAAGTTTGGGCGAGAGGTGATGATCGGTGCGGACCAGGAAGGCGTCTTGCGAAACATCGCGCGTATTCGTCGTCGAGAGCAGCACCGTACCGGCTTCGCCGTCGGCTAGATTGCCGTTGAAGAGAGCTGCAGGGAAACCGCCGGCAATGGCGGCATTGCGATCTGCCACGGACAAAGCGCTAAAGGACCTGGCTGGATTGCCAGTGCTCGGCACCACCCCGCGATCCATGTAGAACAGTTTGAAGAGCTGCCCCATGCCGCCCGGAATCAACTGAATGAGGTCAGCGTTGGGAACGGTAGCTGCCGCAGTCTGTTCCAGCTTCTGACGAAAGCCCTCATAAGAACCGAAGAAAAAATGTTTGTTCTTCACCAAAGGTCCGCCGGTGGTAGCACCGAAAAGATTCTGCTTGAATGGCGGCACGACGCTGCGGCCAGAGCCATCCTTGGCGAAGAAGGGGCCGTAGTTGAAAAAGTCCCGAGAGTCCAGTTTGTTGTTACGGAGATACTCGTAGGCGGAGCCGTGAAGCTCGTTGCCCCCGGACTTGGTGATGATGTTGATCTGTCCGCCCGATCCGCGCCCGAAGGTGGCATCTGCCCCCGAGGTGATGATGGCGAACTCCTGAATCGCCTCCGTGGAAACCAGATTCGGGGAGAAGCCATTGAATTCCGCCGCGCCGCCACCACCGAGTGAGAGGCCATTCGAACCGCGCTCATCGTTTGAGGTGGCGCCATCGATTGTGTAGCTGTTCGCCACCGGACGAGCGCCGCCAATCGAAGGATTGACAGGACTGCCCCCTGCGACTCCGGGGGCGAGTTGCACCAGCTTGGCGAAGTTCTCGCCATTCAGGGGAAGTTCACGCACGCGCCGCTCGTCCACTCGACCACCGATCTCCACGCGATCACTTTGCACGATCCCCGCCGACTCCGTCACGGTAATCGTTTCCTGCACCTGCCCAACGGTAAGCGTGAACGCCAGGGTCAGGGTCTCGTTGACTGCGATCTCCACGTCTTCCTGCACGGCGGAGCGGAAACCCGGCTTCTCGACGCGGACTGAATACTTACCAGGACGCAGGCTGGCGAAGTAGTAGTCGCCGTCCTTGGCCGATTCAGTGCGATGCTGATTCGCCCCGGCTTCTATGTGGATGGCGGCGCCGTGGACGGCTAGACCTTGTGCATCGCTTACGCGTCCCCGAAGTGATCCGCTCACCGTCGTCTGGCAGAGGGCGGATGTCGAACTTAGAAGAACGAGAAGAACGCACACGCGCGCACGACAAAAAGTCATCGTGATAATGAGAATACACTATCACAACAATTCAGGCAAGAGATTATGCCTAGTCAGGTGTGCCAGCAATCGCGATCACTAGTGGCGAGGAAGATCCTGCGTTCAACGGAGGGGCGTACGGCATGTATAGAATCAGCCCGTCTGCTGGGGAACTCAGTTCGTCGATAACTTTTCCAGCGAAGTCGGTGACATAACCCACCCGCTCTCCCTTGCGCGTGAGCATTCCCGCTTCCTTCAACGGATAGAAAATACCGGTATTCTTGGGAGCGGCCGAAGCCGTGGCCGTATACCATTTCAGGCCCGCTGGGGATGGCCGTCCTTTGCCTGGCAGCATCTCCATCACGCGCAGCATGTTGACGAGACCGTCGGAGAGTTGCCTCACCAAACGGTCATCGCGCCGTCCTCGGTCACCGATTTCCACCAGCACGGTCGCCTTGCCATCGGCCACCGCTTGCCGGTTTGAAGAGCGTCCCGTTCCCTGGATCTGTTCCGGAGTGTCTATGCGGTAGTGCAAAACGGTGGGCAGCCCCAGACCCAAGCCAATCTTTTTTGCTAGCGGATACTGCCTGGTGGCGAGCGCGCCACCGTACACCCCCACGAAGGGATGCAACGATTCGGTGGCGTCGCCCGCGTGAAGTTCGATGAGGGCATCGGCACGGCTGAGCAACTGCGTTGTAAAGATATGGGCGATGCGCTCCGTTTGCGTGCCAGTCGGGGAGCCGGGGAACACACGATTCAGGTTCTTGTGGTCATAAGGGTTATAAAAGACGGTGGCTCGAAGGAACGATGCGACGTGCGTTATGCGGACCACGATCAGCGTGCCGCTGAGCAGCTTCGGATCCACTTGTGGAAGGAACTGCTGGACGCCAAGGATCGGGACGAATTCCGCGCCATGAACCCCAGCGGTGATCAGCAGCGTGCGCCCTGCCTTTGCGCCATGCAGTACGGAGACCGGAATCTCGGTCGCCGGGTCCACACCGGCCGCCACCGGCAAATCAAAGTCGAGCCGCGTTCCTGCCGGGATGGTCCGGCCCGCGAGCACAAAGTCCTCGGCAAAGCACTGCCACACCAGCATCGCCGCTACAAAAATCAATCGCATTGTTCAGCCCTGCACCCGATAGCGCCGCACCATAGTCAAACCGAGGAAGCTCAAAAGCATCGTCGGCGCAAGGATGCCCAACAAGGCCGACAGAATACGGCCGATTGGCGCCGAGGGCGATTCATCCTCGAAGACAAAACGCGGCAGTGCTGCTACATCCGAAGGCGTCAGCATTTTCTTCGCGAGAACAAACCCCGCAAAATGCCCGCGCCAAGTGATAAGAAACGCATTCACTTGCTGCCGGAAATGTTCAAAGCGTTCCGTACCCGACCCAGCCAAATCGTTCATGGCACCTTGGGCAAGAATCGCCGGCGACAGGAAGCGTAGACGGTTCAGTAGGGCTCGCTGTCCGTCGAGTTGTTGGTCAAACCGGGCTAGCACCGGGGCCATGAGACGCTCGGTCTCTTGCTGCACCGCGAGAGCTTTCGAGGCGGCATCCGCTGCGTTCTTCGCGCCGCCGGACGTCAGTTCCGGATGATCTTCCAGATACTTGGCGAGCACCGCTGATCCGCGCGCGGCCGCGTCCTTCGAGGCCTCGTGCATCGTCTGAATCATCTCCACCCGGCTCGGAACCGGATACAGCGCCCCAGCCAGCATGTGCAGGGCGGAAGGGACAATTAGCGCGAGCGCTGCCCAGCACGCGCAAACCGTCACGGCATTGGCGGCCGAGCTCTTTCCCGCCGCGTTGACGACCACCGCCAGCGCAAACCAGAACGCGGAGTAGACGATCAACACGCCAGTCCACAGCAGAAACTCAGCGGACCATACCCGCCCGCCGCTCGTTTGCATCACCACCATCGCCACCAGCAGGGCCAGTGATACCAGAATCACGCCGCGAGACGCTAATTTCCCAAAGACGACCGTGGCCAGCCGAACGGGCTGTGACATCGTCAACGCCAACGTCCCCTGTTCCCGCTCCGCGCTCAGAATGTTGTAGCTGAGCGCCAGAATCAGCAGCGGGTAGAGGTACACCAATACGAACGCCAGGTCGAAGCGCCCGAACAGCAAGTTGTCCGGATTCTCGATCTCATCGGCGCTCAACACGTTGGTTGCGCTCTGGGTGGAGGCCTTCAGATAATACGGATACAGATCACTTTGTCCGATGGCCAGGGCCGCGGTCTCCCGTGGCGGCAGTGTCAGATAGGGCACACCCTCTCGTCCACCCACCACGCCTGGCATCCGCGGATCTTGAAACGAGGGAAGGTTATCGGTTGCCGCTCGGTGCATTCGGTCAGGCAGCGCCGCGAGGCGTTTCTCCTGCTCCGCGCGGATGCTTTCGAGTGTTGAGCGTTGGTGCTGCACCCAGGCTGACCCGTTCCAGGCTCCATATCCCAGCAGCGCCGCAAAGATCGCCGCCACCACATACAGCGACCTCTCCGCGGCAAGGTTCTTCAAATTAAACTTCAGAATCTGAATCAGCATCTACTCCACCCGTAGCCTGGTCGTTGCCCAATAGCAGGCAGAGAGCGCAACTAGAGTCCACATCGCCAGCACCAATAGCGGCAGTTGCTGTCTGTCCAGTACCCAGCTCACGCTGGGGGCCGTGTACTCGAAAGCCGGAATCTCTTTCCAGAAGTCGTCGCCCACCAGGTGGCCGTAATCTTTACCCTTACCGTGGTCGCGCAGTTCGTCGTTCATGCGACGATTCAAATCCCGCCGGTAAGCTTCCGCCGCGACGGCGAAGTGGCGGTGCTGCGCGCTATCCGTCCCGGACATCGCCATCGACACCGGTCGAACCGCCAGAAGCGGTGCAATCAAACCAGCCCATTCGCGAAACCGGTTCTGCTGCTCAAATGAACGCCAAAGTTCACCATAGCGCCGGTCAAAAACCTGGTTGCCATGCTCTTCACCTGCTTGCAACGAGATGCCCGCGAAGCTGACGGGTAGGTCGGCTAGCTTGGTGACGCCGTACTGCTTGAGAGTTTGCTCCTCCAGCCGCTTGGCTCGTTCGGACGAGGTCCCATGTCCGTCGGCTCCCGCCAGATCCGCGGCAATCGTCTCCGCGAAGTCGAAAGACGTCGGAGTGGGATGTAGCTTCTTCGAAACGTCCACGGCGGCTCTGGGTGCCACCAGGCTGTTGAAGATCCAGAAGCCCAGCAAGCAGACCAACGCCAGCCGCGGCGAGCGCACCCACGCCGACACGGCCAGTCCGATTGCGCCGAAAGTCAGGAAATACAGACTGTAGGCCGCCGCCAGCCACAGCGCGCGGGGCAACGAGGCCGCGCCCTCCTCCGCGCCCGAGGCGAAGACCAAGGCGCCCGCCCCCAGCACTGCCGCCGGAACCAGATACACCGCCAGCCCGGCCATCAACCCCAACGCCTTGCCCAGCGCTAGCGTTCGCGCCGGCACGCCGACGCTCATCAACTGCCGCAGTGTTCCCTGCTCCCGCTCACCGGCAAAGGCTCCAAACGTCATGATCACCAACAGCAGCGGAATCAGCAGTTGCAATACGGTAGCCGCCGTCAGCTCCCCGAAACGCGCCAGCATGGTGGCATCTTGCGCTGGACGGTACTTGAATTCGTTTTGCTTGTGCGCCTCCAGCCAGACAGCGACACCGGTAAAGGGTTCGGTGCCCGTATCGAGTATCGCCATCGGCAACTTCGGCTTGAACGCATAAATCCCATAGTGGGCCGCCGAGTGAGGATTCTTTTGGCCCTGCGTCAGCCAGTGACGCCGGGTCGCCTCCTGCGCCGTCCGATGCTGTTGGCTCAACTCGCGGTGACGCGCCCATCCAGCCAGAAAGGCCATCGCGAGCAGCGCCAGCACGATACCGCCGCACCACGGCACGCGGCCATCCCGGAGCATCTCAGTAATCTCTTTACGGACAATGATGGAAACCATGGCAACGCTCCTCGTTCTAGTCGTGCATGTGCTGAAGATACAGCCGCTCAAGATCGGCATGGCCAATCTCACTGGTGGACAGTGACGCCACCATGCGCCCCTGCTTCATGATTCCCACTCGCGTGCCACACTCCTTGGCGCGAAACAGATCATGGGTGGCCATCAGGATCGCCACTCCTTCGCCACTCATCCGCTTCAACAGTTCGGAGAATTCATTCGACGCTTTCGGATCGAGGCCTGACGTCGGCTCGTCCAGCAAAAGCGCGCCCGCCTTCTTGGCCATGGCGATGGCAATCCCCACCTTCTGCCGCATCCCCTTGGAATAGGCGCCCACCCGCTTGTCTTCCGCATCTTTGGGCAAGCCCGCACTCCGCAAAAAGCCGCGCAGTTGGGCCTCGCTGTACTTCTCCAAACCGGAGAGAGCTGTGAAGTACTCCAGGTTCTCCAGTCCGGTCAGGTTGCGGTAGAGCATCACCGTCTCCGGAATGTAGGCCACATGCTTCTTGCTTTCCAGGCTTTGCGTGGCCACGTCGAGGCCGGCAATCTTCGCCGCTCCCGAGGTCGGCTCCACAAAATTGAGGAAGAGGTTGATGGTGGTGGTCTTGCCGGCTCCGTTGGCGCCAAGCAGACAATAGACTTCGCCGCGATCAATCTTCAAATCGAGCGGATGCAGCGCCGTTTGCGCTCCATAGCTTTTCGTTAAGGCAATGGCTTCTAGCATGATGGGTACCTTGCCAAGAATGATAATGCCGTATCACTATCAGCGCAAGTAGTAGCTCTGGCTTATTTGTTCTGAGCCATAGAAAAGTGGCGAATCCGCCAAATGAAAGTCATGGAGACCACGGCGAACCACAACGACAATCCGCCCAACGGTAAGGCGACTCGTTCTGACCAGGTGCTTCTTGAGCTGGTATCTGGCTGAAACCGAGGCCTGTGCTCGATGTCCCTCGCCTCCATCTCTTCCAACCTCCATACTTTCCTGGAGAAATACGCCCGCCATTCGCGAAGGAAAGCTTCCGCCTGGTCGTCGAACTCACAGAAGTTCCCCGAGGAGAGACCGCCATAGCCTGGACTCGCCCTCACGCTGCTGACGTTATCCGCCGCCTCCGCTACCCGCAACAGGCCACGATCTTCGATCAACGCCCGGCTCACCACGCCGATCGCTTGCGGCGTATCCAACAGCGGCAGATCCAGTTTCGTACCCATGGTGGAGGATTCTGGCCGATAGCCATCCGCCTCCGCCGTCACCACCACCGATTCGAGCAGGCCGGCCAGCGCCAACTCAACGCGTAGAGGTTCATTGCCACTTTCGCGAATCTCCAGGTTCTTGGAGAAAGCTTGAAAGCCGCTATGGATAACTTCAAGCCGGTACGATCCAGTCTCAATGCCGGTGAACCGGAACTTGCCGCTTCCATCGCTACTGGTGCGCAGTTGGATCAGGCCACGGCGCAACGCCACACTGGCGCCGCTGATCTGTCTTCCGCTTGAGTCCTGCACCTCACCGGCTACCTCCGCTCCTGATGCGCTCCACATGGAGAGCATCGAGCCAATCAATAGCAGCGCCCAACAGTGGGACCTGCGCTTTGCTGTAGCCAAATTTTTCAACTTGTCCTTGCAAAACTGAGATGAACGCTTATTATGATAAAATGTTCTCATTATCAACGAAAGTTCTGGCGTGGTTTCTTTTCGCGTCCGTACTTTCTTCGCAGGTGACGCTCAATGGCTCGCTGGTCGGAAGCGTTGTGGACCCTTCTGCACAAGCGGTGGCGACGGCAAAGGTCGTTGTCACTCGGCCGGCAACGAACTTCCGGCAAAGCCTCGAAACCGATTCAAACGGGCGATTCCAACTCTCAGGACTCCAGCCAGGTGTCTATGACCTCTCAGTTGAAAAGGCTGGATTTCAGCGCCTCCTGCGCCAAGGCGTCACCGTCGAGGTGAATCAGACCGTTCCGGTGACTTTGGGCCTAACGCTAGGCGAAGTCACAGCTACTGTCACCGTGCGTGCGGACGCACCAGCTCTGCAATCGCAGTCCTCCGATATCTCGCTTCTGGTGGATGAATCTCGAATTCGGGACCTTCCGCTGAACGGCAAAGACTTTCAGAAGCTGGTCTATCTCGCGCCTGGCATGGGCAACTTCCGCTCCAATAATTCGAACTCGAACGTGTCTACCTCCGGCGCCCGGGAAAGCGCCAACAACTATGTGATTGACGGCATCACCGCCAACGACGAGCGCGAAACCGCCGGCTTGGCCCTCGGCGCCTCTTTCCGTCAGCAGCCCAATGTCATCTCCACGGAGGCCATCTCGGAGTTCCGCGTCATCACGTCCAACGCCGACGCCACCTTCGGCCGTGGCTCTGGCGCCCAGATCAACGTAGTAACGAAATCCGGAACCAATCAACTCCACGGCTCCGCCTACGAGTACTTCCGCAATAGTGCGCTTGACGCCCGCGACTTCTTCAATCGCGGGCCGTTCTTCACTGCCGATGGCAAGGCCAAGACCCCGCCCTTCCGGCAGAATCTCTTCGGCGCGACGGCCGGAGGACCCATCGTTCGCGACAAGCACTTCTTCTTTGGCAGCTATGAAGGTTTTCGGCAAAGGCTCGAGCAAACCAGCGCGCCCATTCTGCCGTCCGCCAGCCTCGTCAACCTCATGCCGGGCCAACTGGGCCGTCTCGCCCGTGCCTACTATTTTGACCAGGGCATCATCCCAACCCAGGGCTTTGTTCCGGGAACCGTGCGTGCCTTTGCCGCTACGGACCGGAGCGCGGCAATCGCCGCGGGCTTCCCGACGGCGCTCTTTGACGGCAATCTCGACAATGGGGAAGCCGCCACCATCGTTACCAGCCGCTCATCCACCCGCGACTTCGACCAGAATGCATTCCTGGTTCGTACGGATCACCAACTGCGGTCGAACCTGAAGCTCGGCATTCGCTACGCACAAGCGCAAAGTACCTCCATCACCAACAGTTCCGGGCTCCCTGGAACCGGCGTCCTGATCCCGTCTCGCTTCTACTCTCCAACCGCCCAAGCCGTCTGGACGCTTTCTCCGTCTCAGTTGTTCGAGTTCCGCACCGGGGTGATGCGCAGAAGCCAGCCCTACCGAATCGCTGGCGGTCTCCCGCCGTCGATCACCCAGGCAGGCGTTAACCCCGATGTGGGGGTTGGAATGTCACTCACCGGCACCACCACCTTCCAACTCCCAGCAATTGCGCCCTTCCTGCTGCTGGATAACCAAACTGTTCCTCAAATCGCCGCTACCCACACTTGGATTCGCCGCAATTGGACACTGCGCACCGGGGGAGACGTTCGATGGATTCAGTCCAACTTCATCAATCGCGGCTTTGCCCGCCCGGCCTATAGCTTCGTTGGCCTCACCGGAGCCAACGGCCTCCTTGGCGCTTCGCCAACGTCCTCTGATGCGGTGGCCCAAGTAGCTACACAGACTATTTTCGGAGCCAACGGGGGCACCGCAACGCCGCTTCGTGGTTGGCGTTCGACGCAGCAAGAGTACTTCGCACAAGCGGACTGGCGGCTCCGTCGTGACTTCACATTGAACCTGGGTCTACGTTATAGCTACTTCGGCGTTTACCACGAGGTAAACAACTCGTTGTCGAATCTGTACGCGGTGAATTCGGGTAGCGCGGTCGAGGACGACAAGCAGACATTTCTCTATGGGCGAGCATCGAATCGAGTCGAGCCGATCGGCCCGGACCGGCCCTTCTACCAGCCGGATCGCAATAACTTTCAGCCCCGCGCCGGCTTCGCTTGGAACCTCGGTGGCCGTGAACGTTCCGTACTTCGGGGCGCGTCCGGTCTATATAACGACCGCCTCTACCAACTGCTGATCTCGGAGGCGGCCCGCAATGTTCCTTTTGCAGTCTCCGGTTCCGCCAACAACGTTCCGTTTAGCGTGGAACGCCCCGTTCCCATCAACCCGAATACTCCTGTACTTTTCGGCATCGACCCCACGCTCCGTAGCCCGCTGATGAAGCGCTGGAACCTGAGCTACGAGCGCTTGTTCGGAACCAACACCACCATCACCGCCGCCTATGTGGGCAGTTACGCCACGGGCCTCTACATGCGGGATGACAACAACTTCACCGGAGCCTATCCACAGGCATCCCGCCCCGATCCCCGCTTTACCGATCAGCGCTTCCTACGCAACCTGGGTTTCTCCCGCTACAGTGCGCTTCAATTGTTCGCCCGCCGCCGCTTCGCCGATGGCTTCACCTTCAGCGCCGCCTACACGTTTTCGCGCTACATGGAGATCACGTCCAACGATACGGAAGGCCAAACTCCCACCGTCATCAACACAGGCGCCTCCCCGGCGACGGGTTTCCAGATCGGCCCCACGATTCCCAGACCGATTGATAGCGAGTATGGGCGCGCAGAAAATGACGCGCCACACGCCCTGGCGGTCAGCTACGTGTGGTCGCTTCCCTACGGTCGCGGCCACCGTTTGGGCGCCAACCTCGCACGTCCCCTCGATCTTGTCTTGGGAGGCTGGTCGTTCTCGGGCATCGTCAACGCCAGATCCGGCAATACCTTTGATGTGCAACTCGGCCAGGATGTCAATGACGACGGTGCCTTCAACGACCGACCTGCTCTAGCTAGTGGCGCCTCTCTCAATTCCTTGCGACCCAGCAACGGCGTCGACAAAACGCAGTGGCTTTTGCCGCAAACCGATGCCCGTAATTTGCTCATCGTTTCACCGAACGTAACCGACCCGTTCGCTTCCATCCGACGCAATTCGTTCCGCGCGCCGGCCTTGATCGTCTACGACATGTCACTCACCAAGAAGTTCTCGCTTGGCGAGCGTATTGGCCTCAACATCGACGCGAACTTCTTCAATCTCTTCAACCGCGCCAACTTCCGTGCGCCGGTAAACACTCTCACGTCCCCATTTTTCGGCCAGATTCAGGCCACTGCTGTTACCTCTACTCCGCGGCAAATCCAACTTGGGATGAAGTTTACCTTCTGATGCGAGCCTATCTGCTACTTCTGATGCTCAGCGTCTGCGCATGCAAGCGGACAGATGTCCCTGCTCGCCGTCCGTTACCTGCGGTGACCTTCGCCGCGGAGCAGCAAACAAATCTCGTCTCCGCTTGCGTCGGCAACTTCGATCCGGCCGTGGACTACTTTCCGGAGAAAACAAAAATCCACTACGCCTCGCAGTTCGATGTGAGCTATCACGGCCACTACAAACGCTTGCGCTTTCGACCCAATGTCTCAGGCCAGAGGGAGGAGGAGTATCTGCTGGTGCAATGCGGAGCGCCAGTCCCGCCGCACGAATCCCGTGTCCGCGTGGTTACGGTGCCAGCTCAACGCTTCGTGCTGTCGAATCTCGCCTTCGTTTCCGCCGCCGTGCGGATGGGATTGCTGGATTCGCTGATCGGCGTTTCCAGTATGAATGGCATCTCTCATCCGGAAGTCATCGCCCGCCATCAGAAAGGCCTCGTCAGCGAGGTGGGCACGGGACCTCACTCGTCCGTTGAGATCGCCATGGCGACTGAAACAGAACTGCTTTTTACTTTCTATTCGGCCTGGCCCAACTACAACACGCATCCCAAGCTCTGGGAAGTGGGTATCCAAGGACTTCCGACCGCTGACCATTTCGAGCAGACCGCGCTCGGGCGAAGCGAATGGATTAAGTTTTTGGCCCTGTTCTTCAACCGCGAGAGGGCTGCCAATGACATCTTCGAGCCAGCCGCCGAGCGCTACAACGAGTTGGCCAAATTGGCTCGGCAGCCCGCAGCGCGCCCAGAGGTTCTGGTTGGATGGCCGTCAGGCCGCGACATTTGGAATCTCAACGGCGCGCGCAATTTTTTCGCGGCGCTGATCTGGGATGCAGGCGGCCACTACTTTTGGAGCGACGATCTGGCCCTGAGTCTCGTCCCGGCTAACCTCGAACGCGTCTTCGACGATCAACGCGAATCCCGCTTCTACATCAGCCGGAGCTACTCTGCGCCAAACCGCGCCGCGCTTGCCGCGAAGAATCCGGTTATGCCCTATCTCCGGTCGTTCTCCTCGGACCAAATTTGGAGTCCCGACCGCAACACCAAAGTGCATCGCCGTCCGCCCTGGCAGGACCAGAGCCTTGACCACCCAGACATTGTTCTCAAAGACATGATCGCCATGCTTCACCCCGAATTGCTTCCAAACTATGAACTCTACTATCTCCGCAAACTGGACTGACCAACTACGCGCCACCCCACGCTGGCCCTACTTCGCTCTGGCAGCCGCCATGCTCGTTCTCTTGCTGCTTGAGCTGGCGGTGGGCGCTGTCTCTATCCCTTTTTTCGATGTGGTGCGGATTCTCTTCACCGGAGAATCGGAGCGCTCCACCTGGCTCCAGATCGTTCAGCAATTTCGGCTGATCCGCACCTTGAACGCGCTCTTTTCCGGGGCCGCCATCGCGGTCTGCGGCCTGCTGCTTCAGACTCTGTTTCGCAATCCTCTCGCCGACCCTTATGTTCTCGGCGTCATGGATGGCGCGAGGCTCGGTGTGGCTGTGGTGGTGGTGATCTCGGGAGCAGCATCAAACACCTTCTTTGCCAAGTTCGCCTTCCTCGGTGATCTAAGCCAAGTGGCCGCGGCTGCTCTCGGCTCTGTGCTGTCGATGGCCGTATTGCTCTGGATTGCTCATCGGGTCTCCACCGTCACTTTGCTGATCAGCGGGTTGATGTTGGGTTACCTGTGCCAGGGCCTCATCAGCGTCGTGCTTCACTTCACCGACGAGTATCAGGCTGCGGCGTTTTCGGCATGGAACGACGGCAGCTATGCGGGCATTACTCGCGGCCAACTCTCGCTTCTCATCCCGCTTACCGTGCTTGGACTCGCCAGCGCTCTACTGCTCGTGAAGCCTCTCAACGCTTTGCTAATGGGAGAACGTTATGCGCAAACGCTCGGCCTTCCTGTCTTCCGCGCCCGCATGGTCACCTTCGGCATTGTAGCGGCGCTAGGCGGCACGGTGACGGCATTCTGCGGCCCTATCGCCTTCCTGGGAATTATCGTTGCCCACTTAGCCCGCGCAATTTTCCAAACTTCGGACCATCGCGTTCTGATGCCGGCGGTCATTCTTCTTGGCTCTGTACTCGCACTGGGGGCCGACCTGATTACGCATCTTCCCTGGGCCAAACACTTCCTCCACATGAACGCTGTCAACGGCCTTATCGGAGCGCCCATCGTGCTTTGGGTTCTCCTCCGCCAGAAGCACATGCGAGGTCTGGCGCAATGAGCAACATTCTCGCCGCTGCTTCGCTGTCCATTGGCTATCCGGGCAAAACAGTTGCCGCAGACCTGAAACTCACTCTCACCCGTGGACGCCTGGTCTGCCTACTGGGTCCCAACGGCGCTGGCAAGTCCACGCTCATGCGGACCCTTTGTGCCATGCAGCCCCCCATCTCGGGCCAGGTATTGCTGGATGGCATGGATATCCACTCGATCTCCCCGCGCGAACTCGCCCGGCTTCTCAGCGTCGTTCTCACCGATCGCATTCAGGTGGGTCTCCTCAGCGCATACGAACTCGTGTCCCTGGGCCGCTATCCCTACACGGGCTGGAGCGGCCGCTTATCGCCGGATGATCACCGGATCATTCGCGAAAGTATCGAAGCCACCGGGGCCACTGATCTGGCATCGAGGCCGGTAGACGAACTTAGCGATGGTGAACGCCAAAAAGTGCTGATGGCGAGGGCTCTGGCGCAGCAGCCCAAGCTTCTCATCCTTGATGAGGTGACGGCCTTCCTTGACCTGCCTCGTCGCGTCGACATCATGCGCACGCTGCGCAGCCTCGCCCACCAGCGCGGCGCTACCATCCTGCTCTCTACTCACGATCTCGATCTCGCACTCCGTACTGCAGATGAGATCTGGCTTCTCGAAAAAGGTGGCGCGTTCCACACCGGCGCTCCTGAAGATCTGATCCTCGACGGGCACTTCGCCGCGGCATTTCGCTCGGAAGGAATCGAGTTCAATGCAGAGCAGGGCCACTTCGACATGCATGGTGAACGTGGCATGCAGGTAAGTGTCCACGGCGACGGCCTTGCGGCCAAGTGGACCTGCCGAGCCATGGAGCGCCTCGGTATGACAGTGGTTTCCCAAAGCCCACTGCGTATCGTCCTTGAACCCGGCTCTTGGCGTATCGAGAGCATTGCATCGACGGGCACTTATCCTAGCATCGCCGCCCTCGCGGAAGCTCTGCGCGGCCAGACAACATCTCCCAGGAAAGAACAATGAATACTTCTTATCGTTTGTGTTCCGCTATATTACTCGCGGCAGCTTGCTGCTTCGGGCAGAGTTCGATTGTCTCGCGTCTCGACGGGCTGGTTCTCGATCCCTCGGGCCACGCGGTTGTGGGTGCATCCGTGAAAGCTTTCGATCCCGCACGCGGCATCAGCCTCACGACATCCACCGGCGACGACGGATTCTACCGCTTCGCTCGACTTGCTCCCGGAACCTTCGAGATCACCGTCAGCAAGGCCGGCTTTCAGGCAGCGACTCAGTCGGAAGTCATCTTGGCCGTCAATCAGGCACGCCGCCTTGACTTCAATCTCACTTTAGAAAAGGGAAGCGCCTCAGTCACGGTGAGTGCGGCGTCTGCTGCCGTACAATCGCAGAGCGTCGAGGTGAGTAACCTAATCTCCGAGCAGAAGATCACTCGCCTCCCGCTGAACGGCCGTAACTTTCAGCGCCTTATATTTCTCACTCCCGGCGTCGGCCCCGGCGATCAGTTTGGCGATTCGCCGTTGAATCCTTCCTTCTCCGGCACGAGGCCTTCCACAAACACCTACACGGTCGATGGCGTGGGTTCGAACGACGAGCGCCTAGCCACCGGATTCTCCGGCGTCAACGCGGCCACCACCGACCTTGGACCGGACGTTCCCAATGTCATCTCCACCGAGGCGCTCCAAGAGTATCGAACGATCTCCTCCAATGCCGACGCCGCCTTTGGCCGAGGGTCCGGCGCACAAGTCAACATGGTCACCCGCTCGGGAACCAATGAGCTTCATGGATCTGCCTATTGGTATCTGCGCAACGCGGCCCTCGACGCCCGCAACTTCTTCAACTATGGGCCGTTCGTTGACAGCCAAGGCCGCGCCGTTGTCCCACCATTCAAACAGAACGTCTTCGGTGCCACACTGAGCGGCGCGATCGTCAAGAACAAGCACTTCCTCTTCGGTAACTATGAAGGCTTCCGGCAGCGGCGCAATGAACAATCCACGGCCAATTCGGCGGTCCCCAACGCGGCCCTCATCGGTCTGATGCCAGGCGACCTCGGCACCTTCTATCGCACCCTCTACATCGACTCCGGAATCATCCCCACCTCCGGCAATCCCGCCGGCGCGTTCTCCGCCCTCAGCGCCGCGGACCGCGCGGCCGCGATTGCCGCTGGATTTCCATCGGCTCTCTTCGATGGGAGTTCCGCCAACGGCGAAGCCGGAACTGTTCTTATCGCCGCCGCACCCAAACGCGATGTCGACCAGGACGCTTTCCTCATTCGTTCGGATCATGTCCTCTCGGAGCGCTTCACCCTCTCAGGACGTTACAACCAGGCGCGTTCACATTTAATCAGCGGCAGCGCCGATCGCGCCATCGGCAATCAAGCCGGTGACCGGCTGAACTTTTCCGCCGTGCTGCAAGCCGTTTGGACGATATCAGCGCGGCAGATTCTGGAACTGCGCGGCGGAGTGATGCGCAATCGCTTCGAACAACTTCCCGCCGAACTGCCCAGCGGCGTCGCGGCATTGAATGTAATTGGAGAATCGGGCCTGCGGATCACCGGCGTGGGTACGCCGCTGACCACCAGCGTGGTGAGCCGCTTCACTGACAACCAAACCACCCCGCAAGCATCCGTCGTTCACACCTGGACCTCGAACCGCTGGACACTGCGTTCCGGCGTCGACTGGCGCCACTTCCAATTGAACGTCGCCAACTTTAGCGCAGGCACTCCCGGATACAACTTTCAGGGCTTTATCGGCGCCAACGGGCTTCTGGGCACCGCGCCCGGTCAAGCGCAGGCGATAGCCCAATCCGCGACGCGCACAGCCTTCGGCCAGAACGGTGGCCCGCAATCGCCCATGCGTGGCTATCGATCCACCATCCAGGAGTATTTTGTCCAGGCCGATTGGCGCGCTACCCGCAATCTCACCTTGAACTTGGGCCTCCGCTACGGGTACTTCAGCCCTTACACGGAAGTGAACTACGCGATCTCCAACCTTTACGCATTAAGCGGACCCGCCGCCCCTCCCTTCGGGGCTGGGCGCACCGCGAATGAAGTCGTCCGCATCGGGCCGGATCGACCCTTGTATCAGAAGGACCTGAATAACTTTCAGCCACGTATTGGCGCTGCCTGGGATATTGCCGGCCGAGGGTTGAACGTCATCCGCGGCGGCTACGGCCTCTACAACGATCGCCTGCTGCAAATCCAGTTCACCAACGTCGTCAGCAACCCGCCAGTCGCGCTCAGTGCGAACGCGCCGAATGTCGCCTTCCGCTTTGCCCCGCCGCCTATCGGGAATTTGGCCGCCAACCCAGCCATTGCGGCCGTCGATCCGAACCTGCGCAACCCCACGGTCCATCGTGTGAACGCCGCCTACGAACGCCGCTTGGGACAATCCATGACGGCATCGGCA
>DASTML010000141.1:0-14357 GCA_035714175.1 Bryobacteraceae bacterium
ATAGATTTCCTCCGGATTGCCGCGAGAATTTCGTGGCAATGAGTGGCTGGCCAAAATAGACATTGAGCCGGCTACTGATTCCCTCTTATGCGCTAGGGCGCGAGAGCCTGGAATACACTTTTCGTTCGACGGCCCAGCGCCGCGGAAGCAGAACGAACGCTTTGCTGGCGGGTAGGCAGGCGGCAGGTCATGCGGGATCTCCAGGGTCAATCTGCGACAGGCGGGGGAAAAAACCCACAAATATAGTCTTCGTCCATGATGAGATCGGTAGAGCCAATGCGCCATTCAGGTGGAGGACACAATGGGACTGCAAGAACGGCAAATGATTCGCGATCTGACGGAAAAGACGCTACCGGAGCGCGAAAAGGAAATCACTGAAATCTGCGGCGGCGCTGCCCGGTACGAGGTGGATTGGGATAGCCTCTCCAGTGACGCGGAGGCTCTGCGCTTCCTCGACAATATCTCTTGCCACCGCCTGAACATGGCGCTGCGGTCGATCTCCATCGATCCGATGGGCAAGGAGGCCCTGCGGGATGGGCTGAAGATCGTCAAATTGCGCAATGTGAAGTCGAAAGACGAAATGAAGATGGATTTTCGCGATGGCGTGCTGGAAATGCACTGCGCCTACGCGTTACGTACCGACGGGATGTTCTCTGATACCGAAATTTATAAGACCTTGATGGGAGGGCTCTAAGCCATGAATCGTCGTAACCTGTTCCCCGCGCTCGCCGGCTTCGCCGCGGCCGCCACCGCCTCCACGGCTTCGGCCGCCGAAAACAACCCTTTGATGGATCTCCTGGCCGCCAGCATGAAGGAAAAGAAGGGCGTCAGCGTCTATGTCAACGGCCAGCAGATCGGCATGTTGGTCACCGGCATCGGTCTCGAATTCGTCGAAGGCCGCAGCCAGGCCCAATCGAAAATTGTCATCCGGCTCACTTCCATCGACGCCGTCACCATGGCATAACAATCGTTTGACGATTGCCTTGACATAAGGCGAACAAAAGGCGAATATCAATGCATGCCACTCGTTGGTATTGCAAAGATGGCGGCCGAAAGCTCGCTGTTGGAAGACAAACGACGGGTCTCCTACCTGGAGTTGCCCGCGAAAAGTTTCATTGGCGCATGTTCGGGGAAACGGCATATATTTACGTGGACCGTAAACCCCTACCGCGGCTGCGAATATGGCTGCCGCTACTGCTATGCACGCTATACCCATGAGTTCATGGAACTTTCCGTGGAGGAGTTTGAAACGCGCATCTTCGCCAAGCAGTGGGATGCGGCACAGTTCCGGCGTGAGCTGAAAAAGCTCGCGCCGGGCGATGTCGTAGCCTTCGGCACTGCGACGGATTGTTATCAGCCCGCCGAACGCCGCTACGGGTTGATGCGGAAGATGCTCCGCGAACTGAGCGGGAGGGTGGACGAAGTCACGATTGGAATTACTACGAAATCGGACCTCGTCATGCGGGATCTGGATCTGCTGGCTCCGATGGCCCGGCACAATGATGTGCGCGTCAGCGTCACCGTTACGACCGTCGATACGGATCTGGCCAGAAGACTGGAACCGTATGCTCCGCGTCCTGGGCTGCGCTTGGAGGCTGTGCGCCGCTTGGCCGCCGCGGGTATCGCTACGGGGGTAGGTATGTCTCCTGTTTTGCCCTTCATCACGGATAGTGATGCCTCCCTGGAGTCGGTGGCCGAAGCGGCTCGGGCCGCCGGGGCCATTGGAATGTGGGCGCAGCCTCTTTTTCTAAAGGACTGCGCGCAGAAGGTCTTTCTGCCCTGGCTGGACGCGGAGTTTCCGGCGTTGGCCAACCGGTATCGCGCCTGGTACCAGCAGAGCGCGTATCTCCGCGGAGAGTATGTGGAAAATCTCAAAAAACGCGTCGATCGGGTTCGGGATCGCTACGGGCTCCGGGGCCGCATCGCAACCTACCGCCCGCCGGATTGGACGGGGCCGTCGCAAATGAGGCTCTTTGGGTAGCCTTGCTATGAGAAAGTGCTTGGCGGAGAATGTAGGCATGAGTTCTCCGCGGCCGGCTGTCGCGATTACCGATCACGCGCTGGAGCAGTTGAAGTACATCCGCGAGACGATGGAGCGCTCCGGATCCTTCACTGCCGTTCCGGGCTGGGGGGGCGTGGCGATGGGCGCTTCGGCGCTGCTGGCTGCTGTCATTGCGGCGCGCCAGACCGACAACCACATGTGGGGCATCGTCTGGATGTGCGAAGTGGTGTTGGCCGTGGCAATCGGTTCGGCGTTTATCTACCGGAAAACCCGCCGGGGAGATCGTAGCGCCTCGGCCGCTCCCGGCCGCCAGTTCTTTCTAAGCTTTTCGCCGCCCGTCGCGGCAGGGGGATTCCTGAGTTGGATCTTGTATCAACAGGGAGCCTGGAATGTCCTCCCTGGCCTGTGGTTGCTGCTTTACGGCGCCGGGGTCGTGACGGCGGGGGCCTTCTCCATCCGGATCGTTCCGATGATGGGGGTCTGTTTTATGGTGTTGGGGGCCGCGGCTCTCGCCTGTCCCGCTTCCTGGGGGAATTGGTTCCTGGCTTTCGGGTTTGGCGTAGTGCACATTGTGTTCGGATGGATCATTGCAAGGAGGTACGGTGGCTAAATCAACGGCATTTAAGGTGACGGCGCTGACTCCCGCGGCGGGTTCGGTAGCGATGAAGGAGACCCAGGCGCTGGATCGCCTGATCCACGAGAAGGTACGCCTTGGTATCGTCAGCGCTCTCGCCGCTAGCGGCCCGCTCACCTTCACGGAGTTGCGTTCGCTGCTGGAAACAACCGATGGCAACGTCAGTGTCCATGCCCGCCGGCTGGAAGAGGCCGGTTATATCAACTGCATCAAACGGTTCGAGGGCCGCGTCCCCCGCACCGAATACTCCCTCACCCCCGAAGGCCGCCAGGCCCTTGAACGCTATCTCGACCACCTCGAAGCTATCGTGGGCGCGATGCGCCCACGATAGCCCCTCCCTTTCCCGGCTGCCCCTATCTATATGGATAGGCACGGGTTTTGCTACCGTGGTTGCTGATGACACGACGGAAAATGATCTCCTCGACGGCCGTGGCGGCAGGGGCCGCGGCGGCGCAGAAAGCGCCGGAGCGGCACTATGTGGTGATGCGGAAGCTCTTCTTGCGGAACGGTTCGGAAGACCAGATGAACCGGCTTTCGGAATTCCTTGAAAAGACGGCACTTCCGGCTGTGCAGGCCTCCGGGGCGACGGGGGTGGGGTTCTTTGCGTCGCAGTTGGCGCCGGATTCGCCTTTTGTTTTGGCACTGTCCAGCTACCCGACTTTGGCTGCCTACGAGGCCGCCCAAGCGCAATTAGGCGCCAATTTAACGTACCAAAAGGCGCTAAAAGCGTACAATTCGGCGCCAGGATTGCGCTTTTTGCGCTACGAAACGACACTTTTGCGCACGTTTTCCGGCTTCCCGCACCTCGTAGGGAACGTCTCTCCGGACGCCGCGAAGCGGACCCGGCTCTTCGAGCTGCGCACCTACGAGAGCGATGATTCCAGTTCGCTGGCCGAAAAAATAAGAATGTTTAATGAGGGCGAGATCAGCTTGTTTCAAAAAACGGGGCTGGATCCGGTATTTTTCGGCGAGACGGTTTTCGGGCAGAAGCAGCCAAACCTTACCTATATGTTGGGCTACGAAGATTGGAACGCGCGGGACGCGAATTGGAAGAAATTTCTGTCGCATCCGGAGTGGATCAAGTTGCGGGCGACGCCGGGTTGGAGTGACGCCGAGATTGTCTCCAACATTTCGAGCATGTTCCTGCGGGCGCTGCCGTTTTCGCCGGTCCGGTAACGAACTGCAATATAATCACTGGGTCCGGGAGAAGATATCGTGAAGAAACATTTCCTAGTATTCGCCGGCCTGCTGGCCGGCGCCACGTTGCTGTGGGCCGCGACGGGTCCGAAGGTTCCGACCGATGTGAAGGAGGTCGCTGAACCCGGTGGCGTCCTGCCGGGGAACCCGAAGATTGCCCTGGTGAAGGTGGCGGACGGCTTTGCCGACCCCACGAACGTGGCAAGCGCGAACGACGGGTCTGGCCGGCTGTTTGTGACGGAGCGCGTGGGCCGTATCCGCGTGGTGCACAAAGACGGCCGGGTGCAGAAGGAACCTTTCCTAGATCTCACCAATATCAACCCGCTCGGCACCGAC
Source organism: Bryobacteraceae bacterium (assembly GCA_035714175.1). GTDB lineage: Bacteria > Acidobacteriota > Terriglobia > Bryobacterales > Bryobacteraceae. Next base: position 4,170 of record DASTML010000141.1, read on the forward strand.
GTGCAGACGGGTTTTGTGGAGCAGGGCCTCTATTCGGTTGCCTTCCACCCCAAGTTCAAGGAAAACGGGTATTTTTTCGTTCACTACGCGTCGCTCCCATTTAACGGCGATGGTTTGATTGTCCGGTTCCAGGTGGACAAGAAGAATCCGAATTTCCTGACGCCGGAGCGCACGAAGCAGACGGCGAAGGTGTTGATGCGAATCGAGCAGCCCTACTACAACCACAATGGCGGGCAGATTGAATTCGGGCCCGATGGCTATCTGTATATTGCCTCTGGCGACGGCGGTTGGGAAGGCGATCCGCTGGAGAGCGGGCAGGACCTGAGCACGCTATTGGGCAAGATGCTACGGATTGACGTGAACGTGGAAGACGACCGTGTTCCTTATAAGATCCCGCCGTCGAATCCATTTGCGAGTGCAGCGAAGGAGCAGTTGATGTCGCTATTCGGCATCAGCGAATTGGATTTCTCAAAAATCAAAACGAAGTCGCGGCCGGAGATCTGGTCGTTCGGCCTGCGCAATCCGTATGAGTTCTCTTTCGATCTGAAGACAGGCGACATGTACATCGCTGACGTGGGCCAGAACCACTGGGAAGAGATTGACTTCCAGCCGGCGGCCTCCAAGGGCGGCGAAAACTACGGCTGGCCCCGTGTGAACGGCACCAAGTGCTTCCCGATGACCGGGCCGGACGATAAGTGCGGTATTGTCGGCACGCTGCCGGCCGGCCAGTATCCGCACGAGATCCCGTATCCGGGCGCGGCGCCGTTGAAAGATGGCCATGGCTGCTCGATTGAAGGGCTGGGCGTGGCGAACTATGGCGGGATGAAGGGCGTTTATCTGGTGGGCGATTGGTGTTCCGGCCGGGTGTTCGGTTTGGGCTGGAATGGCACGAAGTGGATTCTGCAGGAACTGGGCCATACCAATCTGCAATTCACGGCCGGCGGCTATGACGAGAACGGCTACGTGATGGCCGTGAACTGCAACTGTTTCTATACGTCCGATAAGGGCGCGACGGGCAATCCTCCCGGCGCGTTGTGGCGGATTGTTCCGGCGAATGAAGTTCCGGCCGGAGCGGAAACGGCACGTATGGCGGGTGGTCCGGTGGAGACCTCCTCGGCCAGCGGCGGTCCTTTTGAATTGAAGCACCCGATGGACAACAAGGCGCTGCAATTCAACTTGATGCCTAACGACAAGGTGACGCCCGCGGTGGCGCAGTTCCGGAAGACCGGCGTCAACGCCTACAACGGAAATGCGACGGCCATTGCGGACGGCAAGAAGGTGTACCAGCAGTGGTGCGCGAGCTGCCATCTGGCGGACGCCACAGGCCGGATGGGCTCTAATCTGGTGGATGCGCAGGTGACCTACCCGCGCGTGAAGACCGATGCCGGTTTCTTTGAAGTTGTCTATGCGGGCGCGACGGGGGCCATGCAGGCTTTCGGCAACCGGGTGGCGCAGGACGACATCTTGAAGATCATCGCCTACGTCAATAGCCTGAAGAAGAAGTAGCTGGTTTGTTGGCGTCTAGAAAAGGGGGGCGGAAACGCCCCCCTTTTCTCATGAGTACCCCTCGCAGTGTGTTTTACTGCGAGAGTGAAGAGAATTTGGTTCGTTATCGCCCTGCTGACGGCAGCGACAGGCGCCGCGGAGGCAGAACCGCTCAAGAGCGGGATCGACACGGCGGCGATCGATACGACGTGCAAGCCCTGCGACGATTTTTGGCGGTATGCCAACGGCGCCTGGCTGGACAAGAATCCGATCCCCGCGGCGCGATCCAGTTGGGGCACGCTCTCGATTCTGACCGAAGCCAACCGGGAGCGTCTCCGCGTGATCCTGGAGGGTGCGGCCGCGGCTAAGGCAGCGCCAGGAACGAATGAGCGCAAGTTGGGTGACCTTTATGGAGCTTGCATGGATGTCCCCCGGCGCGACGCGCAGGGAGTGAAGCCCGTGGCTGGGGCGCTAGAAGCGATTGGCAAGGTGAAGAACCGCCAGGAGCTTGCTGCGCTGCTTCTCGATTTCCTGAAGAAAGACGAATCGGTACCCTTCGGACTTCGCGGCGCCCCGGACTTGAAGGATACGGCGCGGGTGGTCGCTTATTTCGGAATCGGGGGAACGTCGCTGCCGGAGCGAGAGTTCTATTTCCGGGACGATGAGCGGAGCAAGAAGATCCGGGAAGAGTTTGTGGCGCATGTGAACCGGATGCTGGCGTTGGGCGGCGTGAAGGCCGGCGACGATGCGGGCCAGCTTATCTTGACCTTCGAGACAGAAAATGCGCGCGTGATGAAGACGATTGTGGAGCGGCGCGACCCTTATGCCCGGTACAACAAGATGACTCTTGCCGAACTGAACGCGCTGTCCCCCAGCTTTTCCTGGACCCCGGTGTTGCGCATTCTGAACGTGGCGGCGGATACGCCGATTATTGTGGGCGAACCGGCGACGGTGAAGCAGTTCGAAAAGCAACTGCAAGAGGCTCCCATTTCGACGTGGAAGATCTGGATGCAGTGGCAGGTGCTGAAAGAGTCGTCGGGGCTGCTGTCGGCCGCGGTGGAGAAAGAGGCGTTCCGCTTTGACGATCAGGTTCTCAACGGCATACAGGAGCAACTGCCGCAGTGGCAGCGGTGCGCGAACCTGGCCGACCGGACGCTGGGGGACGCGTTGGGCGAGGTGTTTGTGAAGAAGCACTTCCCGCCGGCGGCAAAGAAGCGGATGGACGAACTGGTAGAGAATGTCCGTGCGACGCTGCGGGAAGAGTTGGAAAACGCCTCGTGGATGGACGCAGAGACGCGGAAGAATGCGGTGGCGAAGTTGAACTCGTTCCGCTCCAAGATCGGGTATCCGGAGAAGTGGCGCGACTATTCCAGGGTGACGGTCCAGAGAAACGACTTGTTTGAGAGCGTGCGGTCGGCTGGCCTGGCGGCCCGGGCCTATCAACTGGGCAAGATTGGAAAGCCGGTGGACAACAACGACTGGAGCATGACGCCGCCGACGGTGAACGCCTACTACAGCCCGCCGAAGAACGAAATTGCTTTCCCCGCGGGTATCTTGCAGCAGCCGCTTTTCGATATGGATGCTGACGATGCGGCGAACTATGGGGCAATCGGCAGCGTGATTGGCCACGAGATGGGGCACGGATTCGATGACCAGGGTTCAAAATTCGACTTTAGCGGGAACCTGAAGAACTGGTGGACGCCGGAGGACCGGAAGAAATTCGAAGGCCGGGCGCAATGCGTGATTGACCAGTTCAACACGATGGACGTTGGCGATAAGTTGCGGCACAACGGCAAACTGGTGGTGGGGGAGGCCCTGGGCGACTTGGGCGGCGTTACGATCGCGCTAAAGGCGTACCGGCGGTCTCTACGCGGCAAACCGGAAGCGGGCACGATCGATGGATTCACGCCGGAGCAGCGGTTTTTCCTGGCGTTTGCGCGGCTGTGGGGCACGGACTACCGACCCGCCAATCTGCGGATGCGGTTGCAGACCGATCCGCATCCATTGGCACGTTTCCGCGCCAATGGAACATTAATGAATATCCCGGAATTCCAGCAGGCATTTCAATGTAAATTAGGGGACCCCATGGTACGGCCAGAGAATGAACGCTGCAAGCTCTGGTAGGAGTTGCACCAAACCCCTCATCTGTGATTTAAACTATGGAGCCTGGGCAGAGATGCCGGGCTCCATTTTCGTAATTAGGGGACATATGAACCGACTAATCGCTTTGTTGAGTGTGTCGGCAATGGTGGTTGTGGGGCAGATCGGTACGTCGACGCTGACTGGACGTATAGCCGATGCGTCCGGAGCCGTTGTGCCGAATTGCACTGTCAGCATCTTACAAAAAGGAACGAATTTTACCTATACGGCAAAGACAAACGACGAAGGACTTTTCCGCGTTCCCTCGCTGCCGCCGGGGCCTTACCGGGTGACGTTTGAGGCTCCGGGATTTAAGAAGTCCATCCGCGACGATGTGGAACTTCGGACAGGGGATACGCATGCGGTTGACGTGACGATGCAGGTGGGGCAGGTGTCGGAACAGATCGAGGTGCAGGGCGGCGCGCAACTGTTGGAGACGGAAACCTCGGCAACGGGGACCGTGATGTCCGGCAATGTGCTCTATGAGATGCCGCTCTATCAGCGATTTGTGAATTCCACATTGAACCTGGTTCCAGGCATGACCTCCGGCGGGTACGCCTACGGGGGTGACCTTGGCGCGTATCACCTGGCCGGGCAGCGAAACGGCGCCATCGGAGTGTTTGAAGACGGCGTGAACGGGAACGACCAGATGGGCGGCACCGGGACGATCAAACCGATACAGAATTCAGTGGCCGAGGTAAAGGTGATTACCACCGTGCCGCCCGCGGAATACGGGCATTCGGCGGGCGGGGTGATCTCCGTAGTGAAGAAAAGCGGTACCAATGAACTGCACGGTATGGGCTCGTGGTACGGGCGGACGCGGCGGATGCAACACCGGTTGTATTTCGACCGGTTTACGACCTCTCAACAGGGAGTGATGACGTTCTTCATGCAGCCGGATGCGAACATCAGCGGACCGGTGATTATCCCGAAACTCTACAACGGCAAGAACAAGACCTTTTTCTTCTTCGGCTATCAGCGGCTGCACGAGAAAAAGGTGGCGCAGGTGACGGCGGTGACTCCTTCCTTGGCGATGCGGCAAGGCGACTTCCAATTCCCCGGCGTGGCGAGCGTGAACCAGATTTTTGACCCGGCATCGACAAGGCGCAACGCGGACGGAACCTGGGCTCGCGATCCGTTTCCGGGCAACCGCGTGCCAACGGCGCGATTCGATCCGGTGGCGCGGAAGATTCTGGATCTAGACCCGTGGGTGCAGCCCAATCAGGCTGGTTCTTTTAACGCCTTGGGACCTTCGGCCAACCTACTGGCCAATGAACTGGCGCTGGTGTTCCTGGACGACTACAACGTGCGCATGGACCACCAGTTTTCGAGCGCCTTCAAAATCTACGGCAGCTATACCGATAACAGGCAGAGCGGCTACGGGCGGCCGATCAATATTCGCTACGACCGGGCGGAGTTCGATCATCTGCAGGGCAACTACAGCCCCTTCAAACAACTAAACTCGTCGGTGGGCTATACCTGGGTAGCGAGCCCAGCCGTGGTAAACGACTCGCGCTTCGGATACTTCCGCCGCCGGAACGATACGGTGGTTCCCTCGTTCGGGCAGAACTGGCCACAGCAACTAGGCATTCCGAATATCGACCAGGCGTTGATGCCGGCATTTGGCAATAGCGGAGCGAGCCGGGACTCGGCCGATTCGCTGTATGGGATTGTGGGCGCTACACCGGGCAAGTCCGTGAACGAGACGTTCAGCTACCGGAACGATACGACCGTGGTGCGGGGCACGCATGCGTTCAAGTTCGGCTACGAACTGCTGAAATTCCGGCTGAATTCGGCAAACTACGCGCGTCCGGCGAGCTTCAGCTTTGCCGGTGTGACGGCGGGGATTCTGCCGGAGGGCGTGGCGGTTCCGAATACGGGCAACACGTTCGCGGGCTTCCTGACGGGCTATGTGTCGCAGGGTTTGTTTACGCAGGAACTGACGAGTTGGCTACCGCGCTCTTCCATTCATAGCTTCTACTTCCAGGATGACTGGAAGCTTACACGGACGCTGACGCTGAACCTGGGCGTGCGGTATTCCAACGAAAGCCCGTTCAACACGAAGAACGGCGCAATGAGCAATTTCGATCCGCGCGGCACCGATCCGTTGACGGGGCGGCCGGGCGCGATTATTCATCCGACCAGCGGACTAAGCGCGCGGGACAACAACAATTTCAATCCGCGGCTGGGCATGGCGTGGCATCCGCTGCAGAAGTGGGTGTTCCGCGGCGGCATCGGCATGTACACGGTGGACATCAAGTTCCCGCAGCAGCGCGGCAACTATGACGAATACGTGGCCACGTCGAACCAGCAATCGGCGCCGGGCGATCCATCGCCGGTATTCCGCCTCAGCCAGGGGCCTGCGCCGGTGCGATTCAACGTAAACCCGAATCAGACCTCCGCATTTGTGGGGACGAACTACGGTTCCCGTACGGTGGAGTGGTGGGATCCGAACCTGCGCAATCCGTATGTCTTGAACTTCAACGGCGGCGTGCAGTATGAGTTTGCCCGGGACTACGTACTGGACGTGAGCTACCAGGGTTCGTCCGGCGTGGGTCTGGTGGAACGGTGGCAGGCGAACAGCTTTGCGATCGACTATTTGGCGGGGAATCTGGCACAGCAACTGGCTGTGTTGGCACGGGCACAGGACTTCCGGCCGTACTCGTCATATGGGGATGTACGGCTGCGCTCGAACTTTGGACATTCGACGTTCCATTCGGGAACGGTGAAGCTGGAAAAACGGATGTCACGCGGCATGTTCTTCTCGACGTTCTATACGTGGTCCAAGGCGATTAATTCGCAGGACAACGACAACGACGGATCGGGCGTAGCTCCTCTACAGAACCGGAGCCTGGAGAAGGCGCTGGCGGGTTACAACCGGTCTCACCGGTGGCTGGCGACGGTGAACTATGAGCTGCCGTTTGGCCAAGGGAAGAAGTGGGCATCGACCGGCTGGGCGCGGCATGTGCTGGGAGGATTGGAACTTTCATGGGTGCAGACGGTGGAGAGCGGCAACCCGCTGAACTTCACGTTCGACGGCAGCCCGAACCAATACTTCCCGACGTTTGCCGGGAACCGGCGGCCAAACGTGGTGAGCACGCCTTCGATCCGCGACGATTGGCGGGACCTGGGGGGCAACCGGTTCGATCCGCAGGGCATCAACTCCGTGTTTAGCGGCGGGCAGAACGGATTGGATAACTTTGCCTACCCGTCGGCATTCACGGTGGGCAACGCGGGGCGGAATATCGTCACCGGGTTGCCGCTGCTGTGGGCGCAGGTTTCGGCGCAGAAGAACTTCCGGTTCAAGGAGCGCTTCAATGCGCAACTTCGCTGGGATTTCCAGAATGCGTTGAAGACATACAACTTCAACCCGCCGACGACGACCGTGGACTTCCGGAATCCCCGGACGTTCGGCAAGTTGTCGAGCGATCCGCGGACCGCGTCACTCGGTGGGCAGCCGCTGATGAACCTTACGCTAGCGATCTTCTTTTAAAGGAGACCGGGGCCGCATTAGAAACGCCGGGCCTTCGGGTCCGGCGTTTCTGTTTTTCGATAGGCTAGTTTCACTGTGTCTTCCATTCACTCGACTATCTCGCTGACCGCGCCGGGCGCGCACTATGGGCATTTGGCGATCCCGTATTCCTACAACTTGGGCGGATGGGCCAATTTGCAGGTACCGATTGCGTCGATTCGCCATGGGGAAGGGCCGACGGTGTTGCTGATGGCAGGGAACCACGGCGACGAGTATCCGGGGCCGGTGGCGATCCTGCATTTGTGGCGGTCGTTGCGAGAACACGATGTGACGGGGCAGTTGATTCTGATTCCGTGTTTGAATCCGCCGGCGGCGCAGGCGTCGACGCGGTTGTCGCCGCTGGATGGGAAGAATTTCAACCGCTGCTTTCCGGGGAATCCGAAGGGGACGCCCAGCGAGATGCTGGCGGATTACCTGACGACCATACTGTTTCCGATGGCGGATGTGGTGATCGACCTACATACCGGAGGCCGGAGCCTAGACTTTGTTCCGACTGCCCATATGCATCTGGTGGATGATGCGGCGCAGCGCAAGGCGATGTTCGCAGCGACGGATGCGTTCCTGATGGACGTGGCGTTTTTGTATGCCGACGTGGCGGGGAGCGGGTTGCTGCCGGTGGAGGCGGAGAGACAAGGGAAGATAGTCATCACGACGGAAATGGGGGGCGGGGAAGTGGTGCCGGCCCGCGTGCACCGCTTGTGCCAGCGTGGGTTGCGGAATGTGCTGCTGCATTGCGGCGTGTTGCGCGGGAAGGCGCAGACGCGGGAGGAGTTGGGTCTGCAGCCGGCGCGTTGGGTGCAGTCATTGGACCGGGATGACTATCGGTTTGCACCGGAAAGCGGGTTGTGGGAGGCTTGCGTGGATTTGGGAGAGGCAGTGCGGGCGGGGGACGTGATTGGACGGATTCACTTTTTGGAGCGGCCGGACCGTGCGGCGGAAGAGGTGCTGGCGAACGCGGATGGGATTTTGATTGCGGGGCGTGGGCCTTCGATTGTGAAACAGGGAGATTGTGTCGGTTGTATTGCTCGGGATGTTGACCTGGGGCATGTGGGCTTGCTAGATTAAGAGTGCGGGGTGGAGCAGCCTGGTAGCTCGTTGGGCTCATAACCCAAAGGTCGCAAGTTCAAATCTTGCCCCCGCAACCAACTGATTTTATTGGACTTAAGTTGGTTTACCTCGTTCCGAAAACTGTAGCCAAATTTCGGAACACGTTCCCTAAATTATTGATTCTAAAGGGATTACATTGGTTACAGCACGTTGGGTTGATTCGCTTTTGCGTTCAATGCCAAATTGGCCTGCAGAATCAATGAGTTAGCTGGCTTATTCTGCCCAGACGGCGCAGATTGTCACCAAAACTGTAACCAATTTTGTGCGGAAGTGATCTCCGGCTGTTGGCCGAGGCTGACCCTCTGCGCGGTGCCGGAGAAACTCGCCAAAATCCAGATGATGAACGTCCGGGCGCCGATTGCAAATGAACGCTTCCAGATCCTTCCGGGCCACACCGCGCCCAAGACCGTAATAAAGTAGAATCGATTGCGACCGATTCGCCGTATGATCGTGTCTGACTGCCGGTTTTTCTTTGCCGGACTACCCTCCGGCCGCCGCTACTGGCGGTCGTAGACGCTGTGACCTTTACCTGGCGGCCGCGGCTGTCCAGACCTTCGTATGTAATGGTCATTGACCTGCCGTCCTCGGCGACGACACGCCGGTTTCTGCCGATGACTTTGCCGGCGTGCTTCATCACGGATTCTGATGTGCAGTCGTCGATTTTTTGCAGTTGAATCGCATCACTTTGGACGGAACCAGTGACAGGCTGCTCCTTGCCGTCGTAGTTAACCGGGTGTTCGACCACGATTGTTTTGCCGTCTTCTCCGACGGTGCGTATGGTGACTTTGATGCCGTCGGCGATGGCCTCGTAGGCGCGTGTTTGATTCTTCGGGGCGGGGCCGGGCAGGTAGGTGGATTTCTCGAGATTGAGCTTCCATTTGCCTAGAACGGGGTCGGAAGCGTAGAGGGTGGAGACTATGCCGCAGAGGGCAACGCCAACATGAACCGCATAAGGTGCCTCCTCAATGACGGTTTTTCCAACGAGAGGTCTGCAATTGCAGGCGTTGCCGACAGAGTACCTCATGTGTGTGGGGAAGGAAGGTGGACTCTCGTGCAAAGTCAGCGAAGGGGAAGAAAATGGGGAAGTGTTCCGGTTTGTACAGTTGAAGAGTTATTCGCTGGTCGCCATTTCGATGCAGAGACTCTGATGTTGTGAGTCCACTAGTTCTTTGACCGTATGAAACAGCCTTTTTCATAGCCAAAGGTTTTGCGAGCGGCTTTGCGATCGAACTTCCAGTTGATTTTGGTTCCTGTTTTGTTGATGCGCCGGCACCACGCCTTGCACTCCTGGCGTAGGGTTCCGAGGTGTCGGGTATCCTTCGATTGCCCAGGTATTGTCTGGCGAAGATGCCGATTTTGATTTCTGGTTAATTGAGCCAATTTCCATGCGTTCGGGTGTAGTGGACCGCGAACCGTTTCCATACGTGGGATCCTATCTTGGAACCAAAAGCGTTGGTCGGTGATTTCTTGCAATGGATGTTGAGGTTGTCCATCACCAGGTGGATCTTCTTTGCCTTGGGGTAGGGCATGGCGAGTTCCAGCACAACCTGAGCGAACTGGAACCCGGAAGGGTCCGGTGTGCGAAAGCAGAAGTGTTTGCTGGCTTTCGGTTCCACGGCCAGGAAAGCGCTCGCCGTCCCCGTTGCTTAAATTTTCTGTCCCGCCGGCTTCCCGTATTTGCGATGCAGCGATCATTTAACTCCAGAGGGCACGGGATCGCCTTGCGACAGAGCGTATCATGTGAACGTAGAACGTTCCCGGAAGTAGAGAAGGGAAGACCGTGACGGGAGGGTGTAAAAAAGTTTGTGTAAACGCGATTCTCCGAGAATGAGAGAGGAGAAACGATGGAGATCAAACCAGAGGTACTGGACGAGCTGTTGAAGGGGATAAAGACACAGGAAGATTTGGCGGGGCCGAATGGGTTG
>DASTML010000142.1:0-23623 GCA_035714175.1 Bryobacteraceae bacterium
TCAAGACGTTCGGTTGCGGCAGCGCGATTGCGAGTTCGTCGCTGGCCACCGAATGGCTCAAAGGCAAGACGGTGGACGAAGCGCTCGAGATTAAGAACACTGACATCGTGAACGAACTGGCGCTGCCGCCGGTGAAGATTCATTGCTCCGTACTGGCAGAAGACGCGATCAAAGCGGCGATCAACGACTATCGCGCCAAGCAAGGTTCGACCGTCGACGCGGAAACGGTAAATCAGTAATGGTGGCCGAAACCGCAGCTCCCGCTATTGAAGTGACGCCCAAGGCCGTCAACAAGATTCGCCAGGCTTTCGAAAAGCAGGGCGTCTCGGGCGGTCTGCGTCTGGGCGTGCTGGGCGGCGGGTGTTCGGGCTTGAGCTATCAGTTCAAGTTCGACACGAAACCCCGCGCCACCGATCACATCTTCAATTTCGACGGCGTGCAGGTTTGGGTCGATCCCAAGAGCATGAACTTTCTGAACGGCATGACGCTCGACTACAAAGAGACGATTATGCAGTCCGGCTTCGAGTTCATCAACCCGAATGCGCAGAAGTCCTGCGGTTGCGGAACCTCCTTCTCGGCGTAACATGCTGGTTGGCCCACCACCCTCCGACTACTTCGCAATTTTCGGCATCGAAAGAAAACTGGCGCTGGACCTTGAAGATCTCCAGCGCCGTTTTTACGCGCGCAGCCGTGATTGGCATCCGGACCGCCACGTGAGAGCCGGCGCACAACAGTTGGCATTCGCCGAAGAAGCCTCCGCCACGTTGAATGACGCTTGGCGCGTGTTGCGAGATCCTGTCGCTCGCGCCGAGTATGTTCTGAAAACCGAAGGGTTCGACATTGGCGAACAGCGCGGCCGCGATGTGCCTCCAGAACTGCTCGAAGAGGTTTTTGAGCTAAACATGGCGCTGGAAGAGGCGCGCACAGGGGATGCCGGAGCCAAGGCCGAAGTTGCGGCCGCTCTCACCCGTTTTAAATCCCTGCTCTCCGCTCTCGACGCGGAAAGGGATTCCCTTTTCGCCGTCTACGACGCGGCGCCGTCCAACGAAACGCTCGCTCGTTTGCGCGGGCTGTTGAATCGCCGCAAATACTTACAAAATCTTGTGCGCGACGCCAGTGCCGCGCTCGCCTGAACATCACTTACCATGTCCCTTTTCCAAATCGATTTCGGGAACGACGAAAAACCGCATCGCGTGGTTGGCATCGATCTCGGTACTACGAATTCGCTGGTCGCATTCATGGACCTGACGGCTCCCAAGGTAATCCCGGGGGCCGATGGCGGCCCCATTGTGCCCAGCGTCGTTTCGATTCCCGAACACGGAGAACCGATAGTCGGTAAACCGGCCCTGGAGCAACTGACGGCCAATCCGGACCGCACCGTCTATTCCGTGAAGCGGCTGATGGGCCGTGGCGTGGCCGATGTACAGGAAGAGTTGAAGCTGTTCCCCTTTCACATCGCTTCCGGCTCGGAGGCGGTCATTCAACTCGAGCTCGGCGGCAAGCGATTTACGCCGCCCGGCGTCAGCGCCCTGATTCTCCGGCAGCTTAAGAAGAACGCTGAGACGTATCTGGGTGAACCGGTGGACCATGCCGTTATCACCGTTCCCGCCTATTTTAATGATGCGCAGCGCCAAGCCACCAAAGATGCCGGCCGCATTGCCGGCCTGCAGGTACTACGGCTGGTGAACGAACCGACGGCGGCGGCGCTTGCTTACGGTCTCGACAAACGCAACAACGGCACCGTGGCCGTATACGATCTGGGCGGCGGCACTTTCGATATTTCGATCCTCAAGTTGCAGGACGGTATTTTCGAGGTACTGGCGACGAACGGCGATACGCATCTGGGCGGTGACGATTTCGATAATTTGCTGCTGCGCGTCGCACTGGAAGACATTGAGGCCGAATGGGGCATGGATATCAGTCACGACGCCGTCGCCGTGCAAACGCTGCGCCGCGCGGTGATTGACGCCAAACACCAACTCTCCACCCTCAGCGCGACCACCATCGCGATCCATTACCAGGGTCGCTCCTACCGCCGTGAACTGACCCGCGAACTCTTCGAGAAATTGATTACGCCCATCGTGGACCGTACACTGGCGCCCTGCCGCCTTTGCATGCGGGACGCCGGGTTGACGCCGGAACAAATTGATGAGGTAGTCCTGGTGGGCGGTTCGACCCGCATACCGCTGGTGCGGCAAGCGGTTCGTGCCTTATTCAAGGCGGAACCTCACACCGAATTGAATCCGGACGAGGTCGTGGCCCTCGGCGCCGCCGTGCAAGCCGGCATTTTGAGCGGCCATGTGCACGACAAACTTTTGTTGGACGTCACGCCGTTAAGCCTGGGTATTGAGACCATGGGCGGCGTTGTCTCTAAACTCATCCACCGCAACTCCACGATTCCAGCCACAGCGGCCGAAACGTTCACGACGGCCGTGGATGGCCAGCGAAACGTGCTGATTCACGTGGTGCAGGGCGAACGGGAAATGGTCCGTGACTGCCGAAGCCTGGCGCGATTCGACCTGAAAGACATCGACCCGCTCCCCGCCGGCATGGCGAAGATTGAGGTCCGCTTCCTGATCGACGCCAACGGCATCCTGAATGTCACTGCCAAAGATCTGCGCACCGGCAAGGAGCAGACCGTGGAAGTGAAGCCCAGTTACGGGCTCTCCGATGAGCAAGTGGAAGCGATGATCCTGGAGTCATTCGCCAAGGCCGAAGAGGACTTCAATGAACGGCAGGTGCGCGAAGCTCGCGTGGAGGCTGACCGCATCCTGAATGCGGTAGACAAGGCCAAAGGCGACGATGCGTACATGGAACTTACCGTCGAGGACCGTACGCGAGTCGATAACTCCATCGCCGAACTACTGCTGGCCTATCACGGCGAGAACCATCACCTAATCCTGCAGAAGATGGAAGCGCTCAATCGGGCAACGCACAAACTGGCCGAACTCATGATGAACTCCGCCGTGCGCGGCGCGCTGAAAGGGACCAAGATCGACTCATGAAAAAACTCAACTGGCTGGACGCGGAGGACATCGGTCTCTCGCTCTACGAGGCACATCCGGAAATCGATCCCCTTACGGTCCGCTTTACGGACCTGCACAAGCACGTACTTGCCCTCGCCGACTTCGAAGACGATCCGGCGAAATCCAACGAGGGCAAGCTGGAGGCCATTCAAATGGCCTGGTATGAGGAGTGGAAAGACAACCAGTAGCTTATGCGGCGGCCGCGGCGGTTGACCGTGCCCGTTCCGGCTCTGGATGTCCCACGATCGCCGGATAAACGAAACCGGCAACCACCGCCCCCGCAATAGGGGCCAACCAGAACAACCAAAGCTGTTCCAAGGCCCAACCGCCGGCATAGATGGCAGGACCCGTGCTGCGCGCCGGATTGACGCTCAGGTTCGTAACGGGTATGCCGATCAGGTGGATGAGCGTCAGGCAGAGCCCGATTGCCACAGGGGCAAATCCGCTTGGCGCCCGCTTGTCGGTGGCGCCGAGAATCACGAAAAGAAAGAAAAACGTTAGCACCACTTCCGCAGTCAAACAGGCGGCAACTGTGTACCCGCCCGGAGAATGGGCCCCGAAACCGTTGCTCGCAAATCCGGCGGTGACGTCAAATCCCGCTCGACCGGACGCGATGAGTAGGAGCGTTCCCGCGCCAGCTATTCCGCCGAGTACTTGTGCCGCGATGTAGTGCACCAGTTCCGTTGCCGGGAAACGGCGGGCGACGGTAAGCCCGATAGAAACAGCCGGATTCAAATGACAACCTGAGATATGGCCAATGGCGTAGGCCATGGTCAGTACCGTAAGTCCGAAGGCAAGAGATACTCCCAGGAAGCCAATTCCAACGGAGGGAAACGCAGCCGCCAGCACCGCGCTCCCACATCCGCCAAAGACAAGCCAGAACGTACCAAAGAACTCCGCAACTGCTCTTTTGGAGAGTGACATTCCGAAACTCCTTTTCCATACAAAGATCTGCCCAGGTACCACCCTGGTATTAGGTGGAGGAAGTATACAGAAAGTGAACGGCGGAAGGAATCGTAAAGTTGCTGCCTTATTTCGGGCCGCAAGTGAAGTTCAGAATAGACACGGCGAGAGACGTCTAAATCTCTGGGATCAATCGCGCTATCAGAGGGTTGGCAAGTATATGGTGGGCCTGACAGAACTCGAATCTGTGACCTCTACCGTGTCAAGGTAGCGCTCTAACCAACTGAGCTACAGGCCCGCAACCGCTCGAAACTTCATAATAACACATCCCCTCCGGCTGGCGGTACACTGGGAGTAGAAATATGCCCCCGCCTGCGTTGTCGATAGTCATTCCGATTCACAATGAAGAACCAGCGATCCTTCCTCTTTACGACCGCCTGACCGCTGTTCTGGAGGACATCGGCCGTTCCTACGAAATCATCTTCATTGACGACGCTTCCACCGACCGCTCCTTCGATCTTCTGGCCAATCTCGTCGAAACCGACGCCCGTCTGAAAGTGATCCGCCTTCGGCGCAACTTCGGCCAGACTGCCGCCCTTGCCGCGGGATTCGACGAAGCCAGCGGCAACATCATCATTTCCCTTGATGGCGACCTACAGCACGAGCCCGAAGATATCCCGGCCCTGCTGGAGAAAATTGATCAGGGATATGACCTTGCCAGCGGGTGGCGCAAGAACCGGATTGACAACGCCGTCACTCGGAAAATTCCGTCCCGTATTGCCAATTGGCTTATGAAAAAGGCCAGTGGCGTGGAACTCCATGATTTCGGCACCACCTTCAAAGCCTACCGCGCCGAAATTCTAAAAGACGTCAACTTATACGGCGAACTGCATCGCTTTATCCCGGCGCTCGCCAGTTTCTACGGCGCGAGAATTATCGAAGTTCCCATCAAGAATGTGCCGCGCGGCGCCGGCCAATCCCATTACGGGTTGAGCCGCACATTCAAGGTCTTCTTCGATATCATCACCATTCGCTTTCTGCTTACCTATTTCACGCGGCCGATGCACTTCTTCGGCAAATATGGACTTCTCGGCTTGGCCTCCGGCGGCGCGATTCTCGCCTACCTTTTCGTCTTCAAGCTCTTCCACATGGATCGCGATCTCGTGCTGCATCACGGCCCGCTTATGCTTGCCGGCGGTCTGCTGCTTCTGGCAGGTTTGATCCTGTTCTGCACAGGCATTCTGGGTGAAGTGCTCATTCGCACCTACTTCGAAAGCCAAGGGCGCCGCATCTACGCCGTCCGCGAAGTCCGCGCACGGAAAGATTCAGGAGCCGCCGAGAGCCGGGGCCGGCGCGACTAGGCAGCCAGCCCCCATTCCCCGCCCTCTAGCCGCGGGCCGGCATCGCAATCGACCGGCGCCAATAGTCTTCAAACAAACCGTGCATCGCCTCGGATAGTCCGCCATGGTCGAAGACCACCGCCGTCCAGGTGGGACGTGTAATTACAGGGTCCAACAGTGCGATCATGCCGCGTTTGCCGTCGAACAGGGCTAGCTTCAACGGGAGCGAAGGTACTTGGCTTACCTCGACGCCCAGGTCCATGAACTCCATCAGGCGGCGGCGATGTTCATCATCTAAAGTGCCGACTTCGATCAGCAACCGGCAACGGACCCCCTTCTGCCTAGCCGCTTTCACCAGATCGTCATTCAATGGATCGACGGCATAAGGCGGCCGGGAAAACTCCAAATACTCGGTCCGTACCTCAGAGATCATCCGCCGGTACTCGGCGGCCGTCTGCAATGGTTCACTGACAATTCGCAAGAAATCGAGCGTGCCGCGTCCGCCCTGCCCCTCCGAATAGGAGGAATTCAGATCTTCCACCAGATCGGTTGCAAACCGGCTCTGCTCCGTCAATTCCTGCTGCAGATGCTGTGCCCTGCGGGCAAAATAAGCCGGAATGGCCAGTGACGGCTCGACCGCGGAAAACAGCTTCGTCTTTTCGCGGACTACCTGCGCAAACCCCTTCTCTACCAACGAGTCTAAGACCTCATAGATCTTCTGCCGCGGCACATGGGCGCGCGCGGCCAGTTCCAGGGCCTTAAACTTCGGATGGCCCACCAGCACCAGATACGAACGCGCCTCATAGGCGTTTAGTCCGATCTGCTGCAAGCGTTTCCAGAACCGCTGATACTCAACTTCGGGGAGGTCATTTGGCATTGTACGTAGTGTCTTCCTGTCTTACCGGCAATCGGCTTCCTGCCGCCGGTTGCCACCGTTACGAGGTGTATGGCGGATTCTATCAGGAGTTGGGCCATTCCGGCTACCTGCATCCCGGCTGCTACAATCAAAGCTGGGGGTATTTCCGTGGCCTTCACCGATTCGATGCCGGCGACCTTGGGGGAGCTCCGATCGAGCCTCTGGGCAGAAAGATACCGCCCCGGAAGAACCGTCAAAGATGAGATTCGCGAAAACCTCATCGCTCGTCTCCGCGCAGGCGAAGAGCTATTTCCCGGCGTACACGGCTATTCCGACACCGTGATCCCGCAGGTCGTCAATGCCCTGCTTTCACGTCATCACTTCATCTTGCTCGGGCTGCGTGGTCAGGCCAAGACCCGGCTCATCCGCATGTTGACCACGCTCCTGGACGAGTCCATCCCCTACATCGCCGGGTCCGAGATCAAGGACCATCCGTTCGCGCCGGTCTCCACTTTTGGTCGTCAGCAGTTGGCATCTTTAGGCGATGCCACTCCTATCGCGTGGTTATCCAGAGAAGAGCGCTATGTCGAGAAGCTCGCGACGCCTGACGTCACCATCGCCGACATGATCGGGGACATAGACCCCATTAAAGCGGCGCGGCTCGGCCATGATATCGCCAATGATCTGAGCATCCATTATGGTCTGCTGCCCCGTGCCAACCGCGGCATTTTCGCCATCAACGAACTGCCCGACCTTGCCGGCAAGATTCAGGTGGGGTTGTTCAACATCATGCAGGAAGGCGACATCCAGATCAAAGGGTTTCCCATTCGTCTTCCGCTTGACCTGCTGCTCATCTTCACAGCCAACCCGGAAGACTACACGGCGCGCGGCAAGATTATTACTCCGCTCAAGGATCGCATCGGCAGCGAAATTCGCACGCACTACCCCGCCACACTGGATCAGGGCATGGCGATCACGGCGCAGGAGGCGTGGACTGGCCGGACCAGCGCGGCCCGCGTCATTGTTCCGAAGTACATCCGCGAGGTGGTGGAATCGGTGGCCTTCCTGGCGCGAGAAGACAAGAAAATCGATAAACGTTCCGGCGTCTCCCAACGCTTGCCAATATCCGTCATGGAGAATGTTGTTTCCAATGCGGAACGCCGCGCGATCCTCAATGCCGAAACAGAAGCTGTGCCGAGGGTGGCCGATCTCTATAACGCTCTGCCCTCCATTACGGGAAAGATCGAACTTGAGTATGAGGGGGAACTCAAAGGGAGTGAGACGGTGGCGCGTGAGTTGATTCGCCTCGCCGTCGGCCGCGTCTACAGTTCTTATTTCGAAGGCGTCAACATGGCCGTGCCTATCAAACACTTTGAGCGCGGCGGTTCGCTCAAGGTGGATGCCGCCACTGGTTCGGCCGCGCTCCTGGAGCAGTTGCTGTCCGTCGACGGCCTCATGGAAAAGACGCGCGCACTGGGCCTCCACGCGAACGAACCGGATGCCATCCGCGCCGCCGCCGGTGAGTTTATCCTGGAAGGCCTCTACGCGCATCGCCGTCTCTCCCGGAATGAAGAGGTGGGGTTCGGCGCGCCCGACGAACGGCGCCGTCACGCAGAACCGGACGACGCGGGCGACGATCCCCCGGTACGCCCGCCCAAACGCCGGCAGTTCAACTAAATCCTGTATGCGCTGGATTCGCTACTCTCAGTTCGAAGAAGATGACTTCGGCATTTCTGCCGAGGACCTGATGCGCGCTCTTTCGAACTACTTCCTGCAAAGCGGTTTCGATGACCCCTACGGCGGGTATCCCAACGGCGAAGACACGATGGAGATGTTGCGCGAAGCCATTCGCCAGGCGCTCGAAAATGACGAATTGATCCCGCCCGGCGAATACGAACAACTGACGCCCGAACAGCAGGAGGCTCTGATCGACCGGCTCGCCGACAAGCTGCAAACCGAAGGCTACGTTTCCGAACCGCCGCAGGGACCGGGCCGAGAGGGGGACGCCGGCGGCGACGTTCGCGTCACCACCACGGACAAGGCGCTCGATTTCCTTGGTTACAAAACCCTGAAAGATCTACTGGGATCGTTGGGCCGCTCCAGTTTCGGCGCCCACGACACGCGCGATCTTTCCACGGGGATTGAAACGTCCGGTTCTTCCAAGCCGTACGAATTTGGGGATGCGCTCAATCTCGACGTCAACGAAACGCTCCGCAACGCCATGCTCCGCCGCGGACCCGCCGATACCGGCCCCGTGGAACTGGAGTACGCGGACCTGCACGTACACCAGAGCGAATACCAGAGCAGTTGCGCCACCGTCCTGCTGCTCGATTGTTCGCACAGCATGATCCTCTACGGGGAAGATCGCTTTACGCCCGCCAAGCGTGTTGCGCTGGCCCTGGCCCATTTGATCCGCACGCAGTATCCCGGCGACTCGCTTCGCCTGGTGCTGTTCCACGATTCCGCGGAAGAGATGCGGCTGGGCGATTTGGCGCGCGTGCAGGTGGGCCCGTATCACACCAACACGCGAGACGGCCTGATCCTGGCGCAGCGCATCCTGCAGCAGGAAAAGAAGGACATGAAGCAGATCATCATGATCACGGACGGTAAACCTTCAGCCCTGACGCTCGACAACGGCCAGATCTACAAAAATCCATTCGGGCTGGACCCTCTGGTGATCGCCCGGACGCTGGACGAGGTCAGCCGTTGCAAACGGCAGGGTATCTTAATCAATACCTTCATGCTGGCGACCAATTACGATCTGGTCAACTTCGTACAGAAAGTGACCGGGCTCTGTCGCGGGAAAGCCTATTTCACTACGCCGCAAACGCTCGGCCAGTATCTTTTGATGGACTACATGAACCGCAAGACCCGAACCGTGCACTAGTGCGGATGCTCCCTGCGCGGCAAGGCCGCCAACGTGGCTGCTAACTCTTCCCGGCTTACTGGTTTGGCCAAGAACCCGTCCATGCCCGCTTGTAGAGCTTTTCGACGTTCCTCCCCGGAGGCGCCCGCCGTCAGCGCCACGATCGGCACACTGCGCACAGCCCCGGTCAGACGGCGTATGGCCGCCGTCGCTTCGTAGCCATCCATCTCGGGCATGTGGCAATCCATCAGTACGGCGTCGAATTCCCGATGCTTACACCGTTCGACAGCCTCCGCGCCGGTTGCGGCCAGTTCCACGTCCGCCCCCAGACGGGTCAACATCGCCAGCGCCACTCTCTGGTTCACCGGATTATCTTCGGCTACGAGAATGGAAAGGCCGGCCAGCAGGTCGCTCCGCAGAGTCGGGGCCGGCACTTCGGGCTCGGTCATACGGGCAACGGGCAACGAGAGGCGGAACCGGAACGTACTTCCCTTTCCCAGATCGCTCTCCACCGTCAATTCGCCGCCCATGAGCCGTACTAACTGCCGGGAGATGGACAACCCCAGTCCTGTGCCGCCGTAGCGGCGCGTCGTCGAGGCGTCCACCTGCCTGAAGCGCTCGAAAATCGTCCCTTGCACTTCTTTCGGAATCCCAATGCCGGTGTCGGTGATCGTATACTCGATCGTCACCAACCCAGCCGCCACGGAACCCCGCAATCCAATTTTTATAGCGCCGGAACTCGTAAACTTGATGGCATTGTTCACCAGGTTGGTCAACACCTGCCGGATGCGAAGACCGTCCCCCTGTACCAACGCCGGAATCGTCCCTTCCATCTGGACAGAAAGGTGGAGACCTTTACGCCGTGCCGCGGGCTGGAAGGTTTTTTCCACCTGCTCCACCAGCTTCCGGATAGAAAACGGCGTCATTTCCAGCAGCAGCACGCCCGAATCGATCTTGGATTGATCCAGTATCTGATTCAACAACTCCAACTGTCCGTAGGCCGACTCCCGGATTGTTTCCACCTGTTCGCGAACCTCCGGATCGTCCACCGTGTCGAGCAACAGGTCCGCCGTGCCCAACACTCCGTTCATTGGCGTCCGGATCTCATGGCTTACATTGGCCAAAAACTCCGATTGAAGGATCCGTGCACGTTCGGCAATCGTGCGGGCGCTTCGCAATTTTCGCACCAGCACGATCAACAGGCCAATAATGAGCGCCATCGCTCCGCAGACCGCCGTCAGCCAACGCAACTGGCGCGTCCGGCCTTCCAATCGCAAAACCTGTCGCAGGTCACTGCTGGAGAAGGAGAACCATTTTTCGGCGAGATTCAATAGCGTTCCGTCCGCCAGCATTTCGTCGATCTCCGAGCGGAGCGCCTCGGCCGCGGCGCGGTGTTCTGGCCGGGAGAAGATCGTCATCGGGTCGGAAACTTCCGGCAGGGGCTTCACCCGCAAGACGCGGTCCCGGCAAGACGCGGGCCGGTCCAGCAGCGTATTCTCGACCACACGCATATCGAGAAAAGCCACATCGGCCGCACCCCGGCAGACTGCCTCCATGACCTCGCGCCGGCTTTCGGCCGTATACAGCTGCATACGAGGAAACAGACGGTGGGCCAACGTACGGCTTACCAGCCGGTTCATGACTGCCACCGGGTGGCCGTCCCACGAATCGGGTTCAATCGGAAAGCGGTCGCCATCCCACACGAAAGCATGCTGATCTTCCGTCCAGGGACGTGTCTGATGAAATTGCGGATATTCTCCGGGACGGTAGTAACCTACTGGCCACAGATCAATTTCGCCATCCTGCAGAGCCGCGCGGGATCCGCGGGCGCACAGCACCCATTCCAGCACAATGCCGGAGCGGAGGGCAGCTTCCTGCAACACATCGACAGCGAATCCATGCGCTCCCTTCTGGGTCGACCAATCTAACGTAGGTGGGTTGTGCTCCAACCCTATGCGAAACGTTTTACCCCGGAATTGCTGGAATTCACTGTAACTCTTCCACCTCTGGACACCGGCGAGCGTGAGCAACATCACCACTCCGGATATCCACACCCAGACGGGCAGAAGGCGCCACCCCCGGATCAAACTGATTGGCACAGGTCGCGCAAGGCTCCTCCTGTCTCATCGGCAGAATCGCAATACGATTGCGATTTGTTTTTGAATTTTCCCAGATCCTGCGCCCGCCCACAAGGATGCGGTAAGAATAGAACGATGCAAACGCGCACGCTGGGAAACAGCGATCTCAAAATTACGCCGCTTGGCGTCGGCGCCTGGGCCATGGGCGGCGGCGGATGGGCCTTCGGCTGGGGCCCGCAGGATGATGCAGATTCGGTGGCTGCTGTACACGCCGCGCTCGATGCCGGGTGGAACTGGATCGACACGGCGGCGGTCTACGGTCTGGGACACGCTGAGATTGTCGTCGGCCGCGCCGTCAAGGAACGTTCCGACAATCCGTATATCTTCACCAAATGTGCCCGCGTATGGGATGAAAACCGGCAGATCGGCAAGCGGTTGAAAGCGGACTCCGTCAAGAAGGAGTGCGAAGACAGCCTGCGCCGCCTCGGCGTGGAAACCATTGATCTCTACCAGATCCACTGGCCGGAACCCGACGAAGATATCGAGGAGGGGTGGAAGGCGGTATCGGAGTTGAAGGCCGAAGGGAAAGTCCGCTGGATCGGCGTTTCCAATTTCAGCCGCTCCCAAATGGAACGCGTCGCGCCCATCGCCCCCATCACCTCGCTGCAGCCTCCCTACAGCATGGTGTCGCCGGAAATCGAAGACGAAATTCTCCCGTATTGCGGCGTCAACAATATTGGAACGCTGGTCTATTCGCCCATGAAGTCCGGCCTCCTCAGCGGCAAGATGACCCGGGAACGCATCGCCGCCATGCCGCAGGACGATTTCCGCCAGCGCACGCCCAATTTTCAGGAACCGCTGCTGACAAAGAATCTGGCGCTCGTCGAGCTGTTGCGTGAAATCGGGGCGCGGCACGGGCGCACTCCCGGTGAAGTCGCTATCGCCTGGACGCTTCGCCGGCCCGAGGTCACGGCGGCCATCGTCGGCCTTCGTTCGCCGGCGCAGTTGGAAGGCGTACAGGGAGCGGTCACGTTCCGCCTTACGCCGGAAGAGATCGCGGAAATCGAAGCTTTCCGCTCTCAAGCCTAAAATGTACACGCTGTTTGCCGACGTACCGGAACCGGACAACCTCCGGGTCCCGGTACGCGGCCGCTACCGTGTAGATACCGTTCATATCCTCCGCGGCCCGGCGCCGGCGCCGCCCTCCTCGAGATCGTTCCTTTTCCGTATCGAAGCGCCCGAGCCCCTTTCGCTGCCCTCCGCTGTCCAACTCGGCGGAACGGCTGGCGCCGCCCAATACACGGACCCCGCCGCGCCCACGGCCGCCGCGAACGGTCTCGGACCGCTCCCGGCCCCCTGCCGCGCCGTGTTGATCCCGCTCCGCAAATCGAAGTCCTGGTGGGATCTAGACGCCTCCAGCCGCCGCGCCTATTTCCACGCCAGCCCCACGCACCCCAACCACACCGATGTCGCGGCCCCATATATCAAGCAAATCCACCGCCGCCTTTTTCACGCCCGCGGCACGACTCCGGATTACGATTTTCTGACCTACTTCGAATTCCTGCCACAGGACGAGTCCGCATTCCGGAAATTGCTCGCAGCTCTCCGTGACGTGCGGCGCAATCCCGAATGGAACTACATCGACCGTGAGTGGGAAATCTGGATGACCAAACTTTCCTAAGCCCTACGGGGCTCCGAACAGGTTGCCGCGTCCCAGTATCCAGGCCGGATCCAGGCGCTGTTTTACGGCTTTCATGGCAGCTATCTCGCCCTCGGAGTACATCAGCGGCAACAGGTGTGCCTTGCGCTTGCCCAGGCCATGTTCTGCGCCCACTGTGCCCCCGAGAGCAACGGCCTGTTTCGCCCACCGGTGCATCCAGTCCCAGGCACGATCCTTCTCCGCATCCGACGCCGGCATCATGTTGACGTGCAGATGGGCATCGCCCACGTGTCCGTACACCACGCCGTCGCCGCCAATAGCCGCCAGGCCTTCCCGGTAATTCGCAAGCATCTCGCGGTGACGCGCGACCGG
Source organism: Bryobacteraceae bacterium (assembly GCA_035714175.1). GTDB lineage: Bacteria > Acidobacteriota > Terriglobia > Bryobacterales > Bryobacteraceae. The sequence continues at coordinate 13,102 of DASTML010000142.1, forward strand.
TACCGCGTAGTCGGTACCCATCTTCATATAGCCCCGCTTGCGGACGGTGTCGTTTACTTTTTCCGGTAGCGCATGGCGGAACTTCCGGAATCGCTCGCGGTCGCTTTCGGCCGTGCCGAACCACGACTCTTCCTCCAGCGCGCCTGTCTCTTCCAGGCGGGTCAACCACGCATCTTCGTCCGGATGCTCCTGTTCAATCAGCAGCGCGGCCCCCGCCTTCGGTCCGCCAATCAGTTGAAGGGACGCGGCGTCCACATACTCCAACATGCACAATTCCGGGATCGTGCGCCACGCGTCAATCGCGTCCATCGCCAATGCTTCGGTGGGAAAGAAAACCACGCCGCTCAGGCGTTCCCCCGGTGCGGGCAACAGTCCAAACGTCGCTTCCAACACCACGGCCAGGGTCCCCTCACTCCCGCACACCAAGTCCACCCAGTCCATACCGGGAGCCAGTGGATAACCTGCCTGATGCTTGGTCGTCTGCGGGCGGTGCACGGCTTCCACGTCAAAACCAATCGCCTCGCCGCGCGGCAACTCCCGGATCGTGCCATCGGCAAATACTACCAACAGAGACTGCAAGTGCCGCCGCGTCGAACCGTACCGGAAACTCCGCGACCCGCTGGCATTGTTTGCAATCGTACCGCCCAGAGCCGCGGCATTGTGCGTGGGGTCGGGCGCATAAAATTGTCCTGCTTTCCGCGCCGCCGTCTGCAACTCATGCAGCAAAACGCCTGCTCCCGCCCGCGCGCTTCCCTGGCCGGTCTCCAGACGCCGGAACCGCTCCAGCGAGACAACTACGCCGCCCGACGGCACCGCGCCGCCCGTGACGCCAGTGCCGGCTCCCTGAATGGTCACCGGCGTTCCTGTCCGGGACGCATCCGCCAATATAGCGGCCACTTCCTCGGGGGTCGACGGCTTTTCCAGCCGTTCCGCTTCTCCGGTATAGCCGGAGGCATCCTCGAACGTCATACTTCTAGGATAACGGGCATGATCAAGGGCCGGCGCGCTGTTTGTTTCGTCAGATAACGCTTCAGATCGGCGCGAATTTTCTCCTGCATTACGCCCCAATCCCCGCGTTCTTCCTGGCTCGACGCTTCCAGTGTCCGGATCACCACCTTGCGCGCCTCCGCCAGAACTTCTTTGTTGTCTTCCGACAGGAACCCGCGGCTGACAATCTCCGGCTGCCCTTCCGTCCGTCCCGTGGATTTGTCGATGGCAATAATCGGCATCACAAAACCGTCTTCCGACAGATGCCGCCGGTCGCGAATCACCAGATCTTCCACCACTTCGTCAATCGAACCGGAATCGATACAGACGCGGCCCACGTTTACCCGGTCGCCCTTCCGCGCCCCATTCTTGTCGATCTCCAGCGTCTCGCCCGTCTCCAGCAGGAACGACGATTCCAATCCATGTTCCCGCAAATGTTTGGCCAACTGGGCGTGACGCATCAGTTGCCAGTACTCGCCATGCACCGGCAGGAAATACTTCGGACGAACCAGGTTCAGGATCAGCCGCAACTCCTCCGAGTAACCGTGGCCAGACACATGGACCGGCGGCGTCATGTGCCCGAAAATCAGATTCGCCCCGCGCCGCGCCACATGGTTGATCATCCGCATGATCGGCTTCTCATTGCCGGGAATCATGCGGGCGCTCAGCACCACCGTGTCGTTCTTTTCCAGCTTCAAATGTTTGTGATTGTCCACGGCCACCCGGGACAACGCGCTCATCGGCTCGCCCTGCGTCCCGGAAACGAGCACACAGACCTTCGCCGGATCGGCCAGTTGAATATCCTGCGGCCGCAGCAGCAGATTGTCGTGAATTTGCAACAACCCGAGTTGGTGCGCAATTTCGGTCACCGACAACATGCTCCGGCCCAGCAATCCAACCTTCCGGCCCGATTTCTGCGCCATGTCGAAAACCATCTGCAGCCGGTGGACCGAAGAACTGAAACAAGAAACCACAACCCGGCGTTCGGCCCGCAGCATGATCTCTTCCAGCCGTGGCCCCACGGACCGCTCGCTTTCCGAGTACCCTGGCCGGTCTACGTTCGTCGAATCCGACATGAGCAGCAGTACGCCCCGCTTGCCGTACTCGGCGAAGGCATGCAAATCGAACGGACGCCCGTCGAGCGGCGTCGGGTCCACCTTGAAATCGCCGGTGTGAATAATGACGCCCAGCGGCGTCGTCAGCGCCAACGCCACGCAGGATGCCGTCGAATGGGTTACATGAATAAACTCGACCTCGAAGGGCCCCAGTTTCACCTTGTCCCGAGGTTGAATCTCGTTCAACTGCACCTGGTCCAGCATGCTGTGCTCTTCCAGCCGCCGTTCCACCAGCGCCAGCGTGAAGGCCGTCCCGTACACGGGCACGTTGACATCCGCCAACAAAAACGGCACGCCGCCGATGTGGTCTTCGTGCCCGTGCGTCAGCAGCAGGCCCCGGACCTTCTCTTTGTTATCTCGCAGATAACCAAAGTCCGGCGTTACGATGTCCACGCCCAACATCTCCGCGTCAGGGAACATCATCCCGGCATCGACGACAACAATGTCATCCCCGTACCGGATCGCCATCGAATTCATGCCGAACTCACCAAGTCCGCCCAACGGGATAATCTGCAGTTTTTTATCTGACATCGTGCCTAACTTCTTTCACCTTAACATTTTCCGGGCATACTTCGGCGCATGCGCCTGTGGAAAAACCTGTGGAACCCTGTGGAAAGTCCGTGGAATTCCGTTAGCGGGGGCTTTCTAAAGCCAATGTAGCCAAGGCCGGTCCCACCAACTGGTAGTGCACCCGTCCTTTTTCCCGGATACCGCCCAGTCGGTCGCCGAACGCCTGCGCCGGTTTGTTCCACTCCCCTACGCTCCAATGCATCGCTCCGCATCCCCGCCGTTCCGCCAACGCCGCCGCATAAGCCATTAGCCGCTTCCCCAAGCCTTGCCCTTGCGCCCGGGCCCGCACGAAAGTATCTTCCACGTACAGAACAGGGTCGCCCGAGTAGCTCGAAAACCGCGCCTGAATCATCAGATACGCCACCGGCTCCCCTTCCCAAAAACCAAGATAGACCTCGGCGATCGGCCGGTCCCCAAATACATGCCGCTCGAGCGATGGCCGCGCAATGCTCACCGAATCCTGCCGCTGCTCCGCCGCCGCCATCTCCCGGATCATATCCAGGATTAACTCCACATCCCCGATGCCAGCCGCACGTATCGTGAACGATTCTCCCATTCCTTCCCTCCGTCCCTCTTATTGTGACAGGCGACTCCGCCTCTCTCAGTACTATCGCACCCTATTACTTTCTTGCCGATTTCATTAGTACGGCTTCCCCGGCTTGGCATTGCCGCCCATTCTGGTCTTTCGCTAGCATGGCAGGCAAATACCTTAGAATGCTGCTTTCCGAACCCAGTGCCTCCCGCAGTCAACGCGCCTCCCATCTGGCGCTCACGCTGGCTTTCTCGGCGACGGCCTCCGCCGCCGCACCGCCCGAAACCTCCTCCCTGTCGGCCCTGCAGATTACCCTTGGCTGCCTGGCCGTCTGCCTGCTCTCCGTGCTGGCCGTCTGGGCCGTAGTTTCCCGCGCGCTCCGCCGCCGGCCAACAGTTCCGCCGCTCCCTACCGGAGAGGACATCGTCACTACCGCCCGCGACGCCATACTCGTCATTCAGGAATCCGGCGAAATTGTATCCGCCAACCCTGCCGCCGAAACACTCTTCGGCTACTTTTTCTCCGAACTCCGGGGCAAAAGCATTTCCGCGCTCATTCCTCCGCATGTCAATAGACGCCGTCCCAACTACCTTTATGCCGCCGGGGGCCGCGAACTGATCGGCATCCGTAAAACGGGCGCCTCGTTTCCCCTGGACCTCGTCCTGTCCGAACTGTCCGCCTCCGCCGGCGAAAAGCAGTTTAGCCTCTTTATTCGCGATCGTTCGGACCGCAGCCGCGCCGAAGCCGAACTCGAAAGCCAAAGCCGCTTCGCATTCGCTCTCATCGATCATCTTCCGTCCCTCCTAACCGTCATCGATCACGATGGCCGCATTGTTCGCTTCAACCGTACCTGCGAAGAACTCACTCAATTTGCCGAGGGCGAAATCCGTGGCCAAAGCGTGTGGCAGGCTCTCGCCGCCCCCGCCGAAATGGAGCAAGCCGAATCCCAGATCCGCCGCCTCTTCGACGGCCCCTTCCCTGCCCGCTCCCGCTCCCAATGGCGCCTCCGCAATCATTCCCTCCGCACGATTGCCTGGACGCACAACGCGCTTCGTGACGAGTATGGCCGCGTCACGCATATCGTTAGCGCCGGCGCCGACATTACCAATACGCTCCAGGCCGAAGAACGTCTGCGCGAAAACCGGTCCCTCACTGCCGCCGGTCGCCCTGCCGGAGGCATCGCTCACGATTTCAACAATCTCCGCACCGCCATCACCAGCTATTCCGGTCTCGCCCTCGGCAGCCTGGAACAACCAGACAGCGGAGCGTCCCCCAACCGGCGCCCCCCCACCTTCTCCGGCAATCTCCCGCACACCGCCCGCCTCGTCAACTGCAATGACGCGGTTCGCAGCATCGAGCGCCTCGTCCGCGTCATGGCCGGCGACGCCATCCACGTCGATCTTTCGCTCGAAGCCGGCCTCCCGCTCATCGTCGCCGACACCCAACTCATCGAAGAGTGCATCATGCATCTGGTCGCCAATGCCCGGGAAGCCATGGCCAAGGGAGGCGCCATCCAAATCCAAACCGGCGTTCGCACCCTGAACCGGACCCGCATGGACGCCCGCCCGCCGCTCGGGCCTGGAGAATACGTCACACTCTCCGTCGTCGATACGGGCGCCGGCATTCCGCCCGAAGCGCTGCCCCATATTTTTGAACCGTACTACACCACAAGAACCGGAGCCGCTTCGAACGGCATGGGACTCGCCATGGTCTACGACATCGTCCGCGAGGCCCAGGGCTCCATCGTTGTCCACTCCGCCCCGAACCACGGATCCACATTCCGCATTTTCCTGCCCCTGGCCCCCAATCAGTGATTGGAGTCGGACGGGCCTGATTTCCCCCGCTGCCTCCGGGAATCGCTTTCCGCCGTCCGCGCAATGATAATTTCCGTCGCTGGAATTCGCAGATCTCTCCGAAGACCCGATTTCAGCGGCGCATATGTCAACTCTTACGGAAATACTCGGCGGTATCGCCAACACCCACCCGGCGGCGGAACTCTTCCCCATCCTCGTTGCTCCTTCGCTCACCGGTAAGGAAAAAAACAAGATCCGCATGGATCTAATTCCCGTTGCCTGCTGGAAGTTGAACGATGTCCGCTTCGCTTTCGCCAGCTCGTTTGTTCTGCCTAATAGCCGCTCCGAATTTCTGGAACTGGCCGCCCTACGCCGCCAGCACCCGGGAGCCCCCCTCTCCGTCTTCGGTCATGCCGATCCAACCGGGGACGAAGGGTTCAACAAAACGCTCAGTGGCCATCGCGCAGAGGCGATCTATGCGGTTCTCACGCGCAACACCGCCATGTGGGAGCGTCTCTGCACCGCCGCTGGGTCGTCGGAAGGGTGGGGCCAGCCCGCCGTCCAGTCCATGGTTCAGGCGCTCGGCCATCCCACCGTCACCAGTTTTCAAAAGGAGCAGGGCCTCTTCGCCGACGGCATCGCCGGGCCAATCACCCGCTCCAAGCTTTTCCCCGCCTACATGAACTTCCTCTGCCCCGATACCTTCGCCGCCTCCGACTTCCTCGGCGGTGGCCAGGACGCCTTGGGCAAAGGCGACTACCAGGGCTGCGGTGAGTTCAATCCCGCCATGGTTTTTTCCGCATCCGAATTCGCCTCCCTCTCCCAGCCTTCGCAAAAATCCCGTCGCGACGAAGAGAATAGCGTCTCGCGCCGCGTCATGGTTCTTCTCTTCCGTCCCGGCTCGCAAGTCGCCGTGGAAAAGTGGCCGTGCCCTCGCACACGGGAAGGAATCGACGCCTGCCGCCGCCGCTTCTGGTCGGACGGGGAACAACGGCGCGCGCCCCAGGCCCACCGCCGCGAATTCCGCGAAACCAAGGATACGTTCGCCTGCCGCTTCTATCACCGGCTCACCGTAGCCTCCCCCTGTGAAGGCATCAACCCCGCGCCCGCGCTCGAAGAAGTCGGCCCCCTTATTCAGCAGGTAGCGGCCCCGGAACCCCAGTCCGAGGCGCCGGCCGCCGCCCCCGCCCAGAAATCCAGCCTCGTTGGCGATAAAGTCCAAACGGATACCGCCCCGGTGCCCGCCAGCGAACCGGACTCCCCCGCCATGACCGGCCCTGACTTCGGCTTCGTCATGGTGCGCAAGAACAAATTTGTCGCCCGGCAGATCTTCCGCCTTGTCGTGGATAAAGCCTTCGACGGGCAAGGCGTCCTCACCATCACTCCAGCCGATAAGATCGAGTTCTTCAGATCTGGCGGCGACGGCAAAACCCCGCTGTCCTTCTCCGGCGGCAACGTCTTCTCCGGAGCCGAACTCTCCGCCCCTGGAGGTGTCCTTCTCTTTGCCGAAGGCAAGACCGCCAGTCTGGCCAAGGACGATATCAAGCTGACGCTCACCCTCTCCGGCGGCACGAAAAAGATCAAAGGCCCAGCCACCATCAAGCTCACCAGCGTCGAGCTCACTCTCGATATCTGCCACCCGCCCAAGCCCAATCAGGCCCCGGCGCCGCTGCCCATGCCGGACAAGCAAACCAAAGGCGCCCGCGTCTTCGTCCAAGGCGACCCGCCCTCCTCCCGCCGCGCCGTGCTCATTGTGCGCCAGCCGAAACCGGCCAACCTCAATCACGACCTGCTGCTTCACACTCTCTCCGGCCGCGTCGAAACCTTCGCCGCCCAGACCCCTGCCAAGGGCCAGACGCCCCTCCCTGCGGTCATCAAAATCAAAAGCTCTTCCATCCCCTCCGCCGGCAAACAATTCTTTGTGGAAGGGCGCTTCGCCTCCAAGGTCGAAGCCGAAGAAACCTATCACCTGGGCATCGGCACCGGAGTCATGGGCGCCATGATGAACGATTCCGTCGCGCTCACCGTCGCCGCACAGAGCTGGATCGGCAAAGTCTTTTACAACCGCACCTGGGATCACGACACTTCAGCCTCCATCGCAGCGGTGAAGGAGTTCCTGCCTTTCAACAAAGTAGAAGTGTTCGGCAAAACGCCGGGTGCGGCAAAGGAAACGTTGGTTGCAACCACCTTCCTCGAAGAGGACGGGAAATTCGCGTTCACGCCGGTGCCGGAACTCGATTCCGCCTTCATCCGCGTCTATCTCGAACACAAGGACAACAAGGTGGCCCGCGTCCGCGGCCAGGTCGTGAAGGGCAGTTCCACCCCCGTCAATACTCCCGCCTTCCAGATCCGCGCCAACCAGACTGTCTCCTTCGATCAAACCGTCGACCCGGCCGCGTTCAAGAACAAATCCGGCGAGATCAACCTCGGAGATTTCGAGGCGGCCAACCCGCACTTTGCCATGTATTGTGATGCCTACAAGTCGGTGTGGTTCGGCCACAAGCGCCTTCTGGAACTCACCGGCGGCGAAGCCGACGCGCCGCTCTGCAACGTCAACGTGCCCCAGCCCACCGATAGCACCTCCATGGCGAGCAACCAAATGTGGCTCCTGGAATCCGACGTGCAAGACAGGGATGTGATCCTCCACGAATATGGTCACTTCATCGGCAACCACTTCCTGCAAGGTCTCGGAAATCTGGGCTACGGCTACAACGATGACCCCGCGCCGGGCCGGCACGGACCGAATGTCAGTCATCCCTGGTTCGCCGAGCACTACGAATCCACATGGGATGAAGGCTATGCGACGTTCTTTAGCTGCGCTCTGCGGGACAAGCCTACGTACCGGGACGGCCACGAAGGCGCCGCCGGAACCAGCGGCTTCGGAATGGATCTAACGGCGAATACGCCGCAGATGGGAGCTCACAACGAATGCGCCGTGCAGGAAGTCCTCTGGGACATTCTCAAGGTGAAAAATATTCCCTTCAAAACAGGCTTCTGGAAAGCGTTCATGACGACGCCGAAGGCTTTGGACGCCTATAGCTTCTTCGACAACTGGAAGAAGGCCGGCTGTCCGGATGTCGCCAAGGTCATCGACGCCTATAAATCGCGCCGCATGGATTTCGGCTACCGCTATCCCGAAGGCTCCGAAATGTTCACTTGTGTGCCGCCCGCGCAGGGTTTCGATGCCGGCAAGAAGCAGTTTGCGACGGTCGCCCAACTATTCGCCGCCTTCGGTAATGAGCCCGGGAACACCTCCGGCACGCTTGCGGCCTATGAAGAGGAATTCTACAACCGCAACCGGGCAAAGAACCCTGGCATGCTGGGACCCGGCTCCGCCGCTACTGTCGGCGCGGGCAACGCCCTTACCTTCACCATCAATCTCGTGCAGGGCCGCCGCTACATTGTGCCCCGCCGCTTCCAGATCAAGCCGTAACGTAAGAGAGAAAGAACAGAACCATGACGCTACAACTCCCCTTCGGCCTCACCGGAGACCACATCCCCGAAGTAACAATTCGCTTCCGTGTCGCATCGACTAAAGTGATGAGCGGCTACGACGAAATCATCGTGCGGGGAGCCGGAGAAGTCGAACTGCAAGCCGCCTCCATGGCGGATGCGGAACCAGCCGTGCGGCGTGCCAATCTGCCCCCGGCAATGGTAGAACGGCTTCTGGGACTCCTGCGCGCGGAAGGCGTGGAAGGGTGGGACGAAGAATATCCCTCTGAAACGCGAGACTACGTGGCCAAGCTGCTCACCGTAGAACGGGGAGATCTGCGCCTGAAACAGGTGGCTATGTGCCGCCAGGAGTTCGCGGAGTTCTCTCGCGTCTATGGCGCATTGAAATTGGTGGCGAGCCTAGCCACACCGGAGGTATTGACAGGTGACTTCTTCCAACGTATCTAGACGGGCAATGGTCCTGCTGGGCGCGGCCGGCGCCGTGGCCGCGCATGCGCAAACAGGCCGGGTCATCCAGCGTATTGAGTTACGGGCGGCTTCCACTAAGCCCGGCGGGGGCGTCGATCAGATCACGATCACGTCAGCGGGCGAAATCTCCCTGCTCTCGGCGTCGGGGCGTCGCGCGACGGGCAAGGCGCCGGCGGGAACAGCCACGGCGTTGTGGCAGTTGATGAAAAACGAAGGATTCGACAACTGGGACAAAGAATACAAGTCGGATACCAGCGACTACGTCGGCAAGGTTCTGACAGTGGACTTCATCGGCGGGGACCGCACGGAAATCGTGCTGAACCGGAGCGAGTTCCCCGAATTCGCCCACGTAGTCGGCGCCATCAAATTCCTCCTCGCGCTGGCAATGCCGGAAATGGCCACGAATCGGTTTTTTGAGCGGCTGTAGCGGCTCACAACGAGTCGGAAGGGGCGGATAGGACTGGCCAACATTGCGCCAAGAGCAATTGCAAGCTATGCTTCAGCGCGGCTTTGTTGACCCCTCGCCCCTCTCGACTTGAAAAGGACAGACGCAAAGCTAGCCCAAGAGGCTAACAGTGGACTTCGGCGGCGACCGGACGGAAATCGTCCGGAACGGGGACGAGTTCCCCGAGTTAGCCCAGCGACGCCCGAAACGGCCACGAATCGGTTCTTGGAGCGGCTATAGGGCTCACACCGAATCGGAGGCGGCGGGTAGGAGCGGCCGAAGATCGTGCCAAGGGAGATTGCAGGGTCTGCGGCAGCGCAGCCTTGGTGACCCCGCGCCCCTCTCGACTTGAAAAAGGACACACGTAAAGCTAGCCCACTGGGCACCGACCCCAAGTAAGTCGGATACCGGCGACTACGTCGGCAAGTTTCTAAAAGTGGACTTCGGCGGCGGTGACCGCACGGAAATCGTGCTGAACCGGAGCGAGTTCCCCGAGTTCGCCCACGTAATCGGCGCCATCGAGTTCCTACTCGCTCCGGCGACGCCGGAAACGGCCACGAATTGGTTCTTTGAGCGGCTATAGCGGTTCATAAAGAGTCGGAAGGGGCAGATAGGACTGGCCAAGGTTGCGCCAAGGGAAATTGCAAGGCATGCGCGAGCGTGGCCTTGGTGCCCCTGGCCCCTCTCGACTTGAAACAGGACAGACGTAGAGCTATCCCAACGCGCAAAGACGCCAAATACGTCGGATGCCTGCAACTACGTTGGCAAGGTTCTGACAGTGGACTTCGGCGGCGGCGACCGGACGGAAATCGTGCGGAACCGGACCGAGTTCCCCCGAATTCGCCCACGTAGTCGGCGCCATCAAGTTCCTACTCGCTCTAGCGATGCCGGAAACGGCCACGAATCGGTTCTTTGAGCGGCTGTAGCGGCTCACACCGAATCGGAGGCGGCGGGTAGGAGCGGCCGAAGTTCGTGCCAAGGGAGACTGCAGGGTCTGCGCCAGCGCGGCTCCTGGCTCCTCTCGACTTGAAACAGCAGAGACGTAAGGCGATCCCACAGGGCAAAGACGCCAAGTGTCGTAAAGCAGCGCCTTAGCTTCTCCTGCGGCGGTGTCAAGAATTCTGTGTAAACGGATTCTCCATGGTTAGTAGCCAATAGT
>DASTML010000143.1:0-22118 GCA_035714175.1 Bryobacteraceae bacterium
GGTGCGCGTGGCATTTCAGGTGCGATAGCGGTTAAACTTTGGCCGGAACCACGAATGGCGCCCGGTATTGCCGCGTGAACATCTTGTTTGCTTCTGCGTCGCGCGGGCACGAATACGTCTTTTCATCGAACTCAATCGAGCGGCCCAGCCGGTAGCTGATGTTGCCCAAGTGCATCAACGTGGTTGAAATCGCGCCTTCTTCAATATCGTTGTTCTGTATCCCGCGATTGCCCGTCCGCAACACGTCGATGAAGTTCTGCCAGTTGGATCCGCCTTCGTTCCGTGCCGGTCCCGGTTCCTGCTCTCGGCCCAGAAACGTCTTGTAGGCGTTGTACCCTTCAATGGCCATATAGCCTTTGGAGCCGAAAACGGTATTACCGATTGTGTTCGAATCCTTCTTCTTGCCGCCTTCGCCAATCCCGGCTTCGTGGTTGGACATCCAGTGCCGCAGATCGAACACCATCATTTTCTTTTTGCCGTGGTCATTAAACTCATAGGCGATGTTCATTGTGTTCGGCGTCTCCTGATCGTCGTCGAACATGAATTTGCCGCCCAAAGCGGTGATGCGTGTCGGATACTTCACACCCAACAACCAGCGCGAAATGTCCACTTCATGAATGCCCTGGTTGCCGAAGTCGCCGTTCCCCGTATCCCAGAACCAATGCCAGTTATAATGGAAGCGATTCTTGGTGAACTCGCGCTTAGGCGCTGGGCCGGTCCATAGGTCGTAGTCGACGCCTGCCGGTACAGGTTCCACCTTCGCCTTGCCGATGGTGTCGCGCCACTTGAAGCACAACCCGCGAGTCATGTAGAGATCGCCGATGATGCCGCTTTCCAACTGCTTCTTCGCTTCAATCAGTCCGGCCGATGAGCGAGCATTTACGCCATGCTGCACCACACGGTTGTATTTCCGCGCAGCCGCCACAATTTGCTTGGCTTCAAACATATTGTGGGAGCAGGGCTTCTCCACGTAAACGTCCTTGCCGGCCTGCACCGCCCAGATTGTCTGCAGCGTATGCCAATGGTTTGGCGTCGCGATCGATATCGCATCAATCGACTTGTCTTCCAGCAACTTGCGCAGGTCGTTGTAACCCTGCGGTTTCTTATGTCCGGACGCCTCGATTTCGCCGATGCGCTTGTTGCGGATCGACTCGTCGACATCGCAGATGGCCGCGATTTCGACATTCTTCATCGCCGAGTAGGCGCGGATATGAGATCCGCCTTGGCCGCGTACGCCGACGCAGGCCACGCGAATGGTGTCATTGGCGCTGCGGGCGGGTGCGGCCGAAGCAGCCGCCGCGGCGGCTGTCGATGCGAGGAAATAACGGCGTTGCATGTGTGTGAAATTCTCCGGTAACCACTCGAAATTCTATCGCAGAGTGCGCTACGGTAGGGACCGTAGCCAGACGCTACTCGTTATATCCAAAACGACGCCCGCCAAGGAGATCCTAGAATGAATCCCGAATTTGCCGCCGGTCTGCGCGACTTCCTTCTCCAGTCCCTCGATAGCGAGGTTGCCGCGACCACCAAAGTAATCCTCGCCATGCCGGAGGACCAGCCGGACTATGCCCCGGATCCGAAGGCCACGCCGGCCCTGAAACTCGCATTCCACGTCGTGGCAAGCGAAATCTGGTTTCTTGACTCCATTGCCAACGGCGCCTTCGGAGACTTTCCCTCGGAAGTGCCGGCCACAACGCCCGCCGGCGTCGTCGCCTGGTGGGAGGCTACCCGTCCCGCCGCACGCGCTCGCGTCGCCGCCCTATCCGGAGAAGAGATTGCGCGCGTCGTTGATTTCTTCGGCCTTTTTCAGTTCCCGTCCGTCGTCTATCTCAACTTTGCGAACGTTCACTGCATACATCATCGCGGCCAGTTGTCCACTTACTTACGGCCTATGGGCGGCAAGGTGCCTTCCATTTATGGCGGTTCCGCGGATGAGCCAATGATGGGTTCCTAGGCGAAGTTTGGGGGGCGGACCGCTGTCCGCTCTCCCCCTAATGAATGCGGGCCTTACGTAACCGGTAGTCTTCCACTTGCGACGGCATGCGGATGACCCGGCACATCTCAAATAGCCTGGACCGCGCTCGCATGCCGATCTGGTCGATTAAAGAACGCTTGTAATCGGTTCCGCCGGTTGGCCGCTCTCTCCGGTCGGTTGGCTGCATGTCAAGGTCCGGCAAATTGGTTGTGGCGATGATCGGACGCTTGTGGTTGCAACGATAGGTGATCAGGCTGGTGACCGTATCTTCCACCCAGTCGGTAATGCGGTGCGCGCCTAGGTCATCTAGTAAGAGTATCTCCGCCTCCATGGCGTTCGAATACGCTTCCCGGTCGCCTGATCCTGACGCGGCATCATAACTGGAACGTATCTTCTGCAGTAAGTGCTGATAGTCGTAAAATAGCCCGCCGAATCCGCGCTGAATGAGAATCCGCAGCGCGCTGACGGCCAAATGCGTTTTGCCCGTCCCCGGATCGCCGATCAACAGCAGGCCCGGCTTGTCGACTACCGGATATTGCCTTGCATATTCACGCACCAGCAGCATGACTTTCATCAACTCGTTGTTGCCCTGCGCGTCGAAATTATCCAGCGCCGAGTTCTGATACAACGCCGGGATCCCTGAGTACTGCCACGCCTGCTTCTGTGTGTCCACAATCGTGCACTCGCATCGGGCTGCTCCGGATATTCCGTTGCGTTCTTCCACTTTCCAACCGCTTCCGCGGCAGATGGCACAGGCTGGATCTGGCATACGCTTACTCCAGTGTAACCAGCACTTGCCCCGATGCAACCGTATCGCCAACCTTCACGCCTACCGTTGCCACCGTACCCGCGCTCCCGGCCCGAACCTCATTCTGCATCTTCATCGCTTCCAGGGTCAGCAGCCCCGCGCCGGTCTCGACGGTCTGACCCGGTTCCACTAGGATTTTGACAACTTTCCCAGGCATGGCGGCCTTTACGTCTCTACGTCCCGACTCACTCGTTCCGCCGCCGGTCCTTCGCCGGTCGCGTGGATTGGCCAGGGAAAGATGAGCCTCCTTTCCATTGATGAGAAGCCGGCCTCCCGCATGTGTGACGCGGTGCACATTGCCATTCACTACAAGCAACGCGGTTCCTTGCTCCAGCACCCGCAGTTCCGCGGCCTCCCCGTTGAGAGATACCTCCCGTTCCTCGCCAAGTCCTATAAGAACCCGTTTCATCGCCGGCTCCAGGGGGACCGCGCGGCGACAACAGGCATCGCCGGAACGGAATTCATTTCGTTCGCCGTCAGGACGGCAATGGCGGCCCGCACTTCGTTCTCGGTCAACTCCACTTCCGGCAGGTAGGTGAAATCCGACAAATACGCGGTGTGCAATTCCGCTTTCCGGAATCGTTCTTCCGCCAGCAACTGCCGGAAAAAGGCCACGTTGTTCGCAATTCCCAATATTTCTGTCTCCCGAAGAGCCCTTTGCATCCGGGCGATTGCTTTTGGCCGGTCTTCGGCCCACACACACAGCTTGGCCAGCAAGGGGTCGTACTCCATCGGAACCGTCCAACCCTCATAAACACCACTATCCAGCCGCACGCCTGGTCCGGAGGCCATTCGCAAACGTTCGATGCGCCCAGGGGAAGGGAAGTACTGGTTCGCCGGGTCCTCGGCATACAGCCGGCACTGGATCGCCGCACCCCGCCACCGCACGTCCTCCTGCCGTAGCGGCAACTCGGCGCCGAACGCGGCCTCAATCTGCATTTGCACCAAATCCACCGAAGTCACCAACTCGGTCACCGGATGCTCCACCTGCAGCCGGGTATTCATCTCCAAGAAATAAAAATTCCGATCGGAGTCCACCAGGAACTCCGCGGTTCCCGCGTTTGTATAGCCGGCGGCGCGCGCCACCCGTAGCGCCGCTTCGCCCATCGCCGTCCGCATCTCCGGATACTGTTCCACCAGCGGAGAAGGACACTCTTCGATCACCTTCTGGTGCCGGCGCTGGATGGAGCACTCCCGTTCGCCAAAATGAATCAGGTTTCCAAACTGATCGCCAAATACCTGAATTTCGATGTGCCGCGGCCGGATGAGAGCCTTTTCGATGTACACCTCGCCTGACCGGAAACTCCGTTCCGCCTCGCTTGCCGCGTCCCGCAGTGCACTTTCCAATTCCGCCTCGCGTTCCACCAGCCGCATTCCCTTGCCGCCGCCGCCCGCCGCCGCCTTAATCAACACCGGGTAGCCGATCGCCGATGCAACTCGCCGGGCCTCCGCCAACTCCGTCACCGGTCCATCGGTCCCTGGAATCACCGGAGCGCCCGCCCGCAGCGCCGCCTCCCTGGCCGCCGTCTTCGATCCCAGGGAACGTATCGAATCGGCGGGAGGTCCAATAAAAATAATCCCCGCCTGCCGGCACATCGCCGCGAACTCGGCATTCTCGCTTAAAAATCCGTACCCGGGGTGCAACGCGCCCGCTCCGGCCAATTGGGCGGCCGCGATTACCGCCTCAGGCTGCAAATAGGAGTCCACCCGATACGCCGTATCCGCATGTGCCAAGTGTAGAGCGCGCCGGTCTACATCTGTGTAGATCGCGGCGCTCCGGTAACCGGCCTCCCGGATGCCCCGAAGCACCCGGACTGCGATCTCTCCCCGATTGGCGACCAGGATTGTATCAACCATGAGTGGTCCGATTTTATCAGTCCAGCCGATTGATACCCCAAAAGGTTTGATACAGTGAGGGGAGATGGCCGGACAGACGACAACGGGATCCTTAAAACAGCGCGGAGTCCGCATGACGCGTCAGCGTCAGATTCTGCTCGATCTTATTGATAAATCGGGCAAGCATTTGGATGCGGAGAGCCTTTTTCAACTGGCGCGGGAAAAAGATCCCAAGCTCAATCGCGTGACCGTGTACCGTACGTTGAAGATGCTGAAAATGGAGGGTTTGGTCGACGAACTCGATCTGCTCCATCACGGCGGCGACCAGCACTATTACGAAACCCGCATGAAGCGGGAACACGCCCATGTCGTTTGTCTGCAATGCGGGAAAATCGAAGAGTATTTCGGTGATCCTCTGGCGCAGATTCGCCAGCAGGTCCGTGACACCTTTGGGTTCGAAATTCTTTTGGTCCGCACCGAGATTGGCGGCTACTGTCCCAATTGCCAAATTCTTCGCGAGCAGGAGTTGCGCGAAGCGAAGGACGAATGACGTCGGCGGCGCTGGAGATTAAGCCTCCTGGTTCGGCGCCGTTTCGCATGCCGCTGGAACCTCTGCCCTTCCGAATCGGCCGCAGTCCGGAAAACCACTTGGTGTTGCGCGATAACCGCGCTTCCCGTAGTCATGCCGTCATTCGCTTGGAGGACGGCGAATATCGCATTGAAGACGCTGGTTCGCGCAATGGGATTGAGGTCAACGGCGTCAAGCAACAAATAGCCCCACTTCACCACGGAGACGTCGTCCGTTTCGGCGTCGAGGACTCCTACGAAATTACTTTCGTCACCGAGTCCGTGCCCGTGTTCAAAACCCAGGCCACGCACGGCGGCTTACGCAAACTCCGGTCCATGCTGGAAGTAGCCCGGTCTCTGCAGGGAGCTCTGTCGCTTGACCAGATATTGGCCTCCGTAGTGGATGCCGCGCTAGATATTACGAATTCCGATCGGGGTTTTCTGCTTCTTACGAGTGGCGATACGCTCGAAACCCGCATCGCCCGTCAGGCGGGTGGCCGTCCTCTCCGGGAAAATCTGGAAATACCTTCGAAGGTACTTCATAAGGCTCTGCGTAGCCGGTCGGAACTGTTCAGCATGCGTTTTGACGCCTCTGGTGGCGACAGCGCACTGGATTCTTCGATCTTGAATCTGTCCCTGCGCAGTGTAGTCTGTGTGCCTCTCATCAAAGTTCGTGCCGGTGACATGTCGGAAACCGCGCTGGTGGGAACGATAGCCGACACCATCGGCCTTCTCTATCTCGATTCCAGCCACAGCCAAGCTGAACTCACCACCTCCAGCCGGGATCTGGTGCAGTCGCTCGCCATCGAAGCTTCATTCGTCCTCGAAAACGCCAGGCTTCTCGAGGAGGAGCGGAAGAAGCAAAAGATGGAGCAGGAATTGCGTATCGCGCAGTCCATCCAACAGGATTTGCTCCCTGCCGCCGAACAATATCCTAAAACCGGTTGGCTCCGTGCGGCAGGCTTGTCTATCCCAAGCCGCCTTGTCGGCGGCGACTACTTCGATATCATGCCTTCCGGTGATGGCCGCTTTGATATCGTCATGGCTGATGTCTCTGGAAAGGGCGTCAGTTCTGCGCTTCTCGCAAGTCTTCTCCAGGGCGCTTTCGTGATCTCGACCGCCGAGCAGGTTCCTCCCTCAGTCGTACTCGAACGGCTGAACAACTTCCTCCTTGGACGGACCAGCGGTGAAAAGTACGCCACTATCTTTCTCGCGTCTATATATAGAGATGCGCCCATGCAGTGGACCAACGCCGGTCACTGTTCGCCGCTACTGCTCCGCTCCAGCGGAGACGTCTATGAACTCTCTCCGACGGGAATGCCGGTGGGTATGCTGGACATTGCCGTCTGGAAGGACGTTGCCGTTCAATTGGAATCGCAGGATTTGCTGATACTGTACACGGATGGCGTTTCCGAGGCGATGAATCGTCAGCGCGAGTTCTATGGTGTTTCCCGTCTGGTGAATGCGCTGCGTGCCAATTTTCATCTGCAGCCGGACGCGATCACCCGCGCCGTCCATGCCGATATTGAAGCCTTTACCGGTGGAGAACCCCAACGGGATGACCTCACGCTGCTTGTTCTAAGGTTTACGCCGGACTGACTTTGTTGCTGGCCGGCCGTACGATGCGGTTATGCCGGGACTTGCGCTTCTCTTCGCCGTCGCCGCTCTTACCGTGAAAGAGGAGGGAACTGGGCTACGGGAGTCTTGTGAACCAGGCGAAGGCGTAATCGGCCGCCTCGCCGCAGGTACGCCGGCAGCGGTTCGCTTCGCCATGAACGGCTGTTATGCCGTGGAGGTCGTGCAAAACGGACAAACGCTCCGGGGTTTTCTGGCAGCTTCTCAATTGAATGGTATCGACGCTTGGGATGCCGCGCGCCGCGCAGCTCCATCCGTCGATTCGCCCGGTGCTTCCCCGCTCGCGGTGGTGCCGGCGCCGGACAACCCTGTCGCGCTGCTTTCCGACAACCGGCCGGGAGAAGCACTGGCGCTTTTGGAGCGTGCCCTGCTGGACGCCCCCCGCGACCCCCAACTTTTGGCATTGGCCGGTGTTGCCGCATTCCGGAGTGACAGGGGGCCACGCGCTATCGGGTATTGGAAGGATTCGCTGGCCCTTCGGCCGGATCCCTCCGTGCAACGCATGCTGGATACCGCCTTGCGTGAACAAAACGCGGATCGTACCGGTGAGCCGCTTCATAGTCCGCGGTTTGTTTTTCGTTTTGACCCGGCGGTGATGCCTCGGGAGACGGCCCGTCTGTTGTTAGGTGTGCTGGAACAGGAATACTCGCGCATCTCTTTTGAACTGGGGTGCAAGACCGCCGAACGGTTGGCGGTCATCGCCCAAACACGCGAAGACTACATGCGAGCCACTGGCGCCGCCGAATGGAGCGGTGGACAGTATGATGGCAGGATCCGTGTCGCTCTGCTCGAATCCGAGCCCGGGGGACCGGCCACTCGCCGGGCTCTTGCTCATGAGATCGTTCATGCCTGTCTCGCCGCCACGGGAAACTGGCCGGCCTGGCTCCACGAGGGGTTGGCGCAGAAATTGAGTGGAGAAATGCTGTCGGAACCGCGCCGGTCCGCCGTCCGCGCGGCCGCCAAGGCAAATGTGGTTCCGAGCCTGGCCAATTTCTCCCAAACCTGGTCGCGCATGAGCAGCGGCCACGCCGCCCTCGCCTATGCCACGGCTTTGTATGCGGTGGAACTTTTCTATCAGTTCCATGCGGCGTACGGCATTCGCAATCTACTGCGCAATCCGGACCAACTGCCTCGGATAATGACGGACTTGGACGCCCGTTTGCGCGATGAATGAAGTGTCATACTACGCTTGGATGTCGTCACTCCCCCTCTGCACCCTCTGTCTTACGGCAGCGGTTCTGATCGCCCAAGTCGCTCCCACCAACATCATCACCACCTTCGCCGGAGCCAATCCCTCCATTGATTCCGCTGCTGATCCCCTCGCCGTACCCCTTCCGCCCGGAGCCTGGGGCAAACCCGCCGCCGATCCTGCCGGCAACATCTACTTTTCACTCACCAACCAGCATGTCGTTCTCCGTCTCACCCCGGCCGGCCGTCTGGAACGCTTCGCCGGGAATGGTATTGGTCGATTTACCGGCGATGGGGGAGCGGCTCGACTCGCCAGCCTCCAATCGCCGCGTGACATAGCAGCTGACTCCAAAGGCAATATCTATATCGCCGATGCCGGCAATCGCCGCGTCCGCCGTGTCACTCCTTCGGGCGTCATCGAAACCTTTGCTGGCGGCGGAACAGGCAATCCCTCGGTGTCCGGCGTACCGCGCTTGTCGGTCGCCATCTTACCTACTGCCATCGCCGTGGACGGAAACGACAATGTCTACCTCAACGTGACCCGGGCTACGATTGCTCGTGTGGACGCCAATTCTCCCACGATTCGTCTGTACGCGGGCGGCCGCGCCAGTACCACCGTCGGCACCGCTCTGGATGCAGCCTTCAACTCCATTGGCGCTCTCGCAGCCGATCGAGCCGGCAATTTGTACGTGGCCGATAGCCAGCTCTCTCGTGTGACCGCGGCCGGCCGCTGGGAAGTCATCGCCAGTGGCTCTGGTTTTTCCGGAGTGCCGGATGGCGTTACCGTAACTCCGGCCGGCGACATCTACTTCGTGCAGTCCGATACTCCAGCCATCTTCCGCGTAAATCCCGCGGGCCGCGCGGATATCTACGCCGGATCGGTGGAACAGCAGGGATTTTCGCCGAATGGCGTTACTCCCGGGCGTGCTTTCTTCGGCGCCGGCCTGGACGTCTCATCCGACACTCGCGGCAATCTCATCGTCACGGATCCCGCCAATGGTCGTCTACGCCGCATCTCTTCCACGGTCGATACCATTGCTGGCGCTTCGTATCTATTCGCCGGCGAGGGTGGCCAGGCTGTTTCGGCAGTTTTCGCCCGTCCTACCGCGATCGCCGCCACGCGCGCCGGCTGGACGTATTTTTCGGACGCCGCTGCCCGGCTGGTCTTCTCCATTGATGCGCGAGGGACAGTTCGTAGGTTTGCCGGCAACGGCGTGTTGAACGGAGGATATGTAGAGGGGCGCCCGGCTCTCGAATCGCCGTTCGGAACGCCGTACGGAATCGCGGTGGACCCATCCGGCAATGTGTATGTTGCCGATGAGGATTGCTCGGTTCGCCGTATCGGCTACGACGGCGTGATGACTCTCCATGCCGGTTCTCCGGGAACCTGTGGAACTTCGCGCGATGGCATCCCCGCAAAGGACGCTCGCCTCGGCCGCCTGCGTGGCCTGGCCGCAGATGCTGCTGGCAATGTCTACGTCTCCGACATCGGGAATAATAAGGTTTGGCGTATTGGCGCCGATGGCGTTCTTCGCACTTTCGCCGGAACCGGCCAAGCCGGCAACACGATCGGTTCTGCCTTGCAAACGGCCCTGCGCCAGCCGCTCTCCCTCGTGTTGGCAGCCGATGGCGCCCTGTTCATCGCCGATTCCGCCAACAACCGGATACTGCGCGTCGATGCCAACGGTGCAGTTTCCGTCGCAGCCTCCGTTTCCGCACCCACAGGTATCGCCGTGGACGCTGGCAACAATCTCTACTATGCGGACGGCAATCTTTCCAAGGTCTACCGGATCGAAAATGGGAAGCCGGTCTCCCTCGCGGGACAGGAGAACAGCGGCTTTCGGGGCGACGGCGGGCCCGCTGTCGAGGCGCTGCTGGACCGCCCTGTAGGCTTGGCCGTCAACTCCTCCGGTGATCTCCTGATCGCCGACAGCAATAACGGCCGTCTACGCCGTATCCTCGCGGCCGCTCCCACCATTGCCATCTCTGTCGACCCGGTCACCATAACCCCCACGCCGGGTGACTATACCACCCGCGGCGCCCTCCAACTGCCGTCGCCCATTCCTGGCCTCGGTTTTACGGCTGCGGTCGCCTACACCGGAGCCGCCGCCAACTGGCTGACCGTCACTCCTCGCCAAGGCACTCTTCCTGCCCAAATCCTCTACGAAACCAACACCGCCGGACTTGCCGCTGGTGACTACACCGCCGTAATCGTCGTCACTACCCCCCGGGCTGTACCCCGTGAATCCCGTATTCCGGTGACCATCAAGGTTCCTAATGTTCCCGCCCGTCCCTTCGTCGTGCTGGGCAACAATCGGTTGACCCTCGCCGCACCCCGCGCCGGTACGGCCCAACAATCCATCGCCGTTCTAAACCCCGGCGCTTCTGCTATTACTGTCGCCGCGGTCGTTACGCAAGGGGACTTTCTCTCGGTTGCTCCCGCCTCGCTGACCATCGCTCCCGGCCAGACCGGCGCATTCACCGCCACGGCTTCCGCTGCCGCCCTCCCGGCCGGCACCTATGCCGGTATTATCCGTTTGGCCGGAGGCTCTGGCGCTGCGCAGGTCAACGCGTACTTTAACATTGGCGCTGCCGCCCGCCAGCGCATCGTGCTGTCGCAGTCCGGCCTTTCCTTCAAAGCCGTCGCGGGCGGCGTGGCGCCTCGTCCGCAGCTTCTTTATGCCGCTGGGTCGGACTCCGTTACTGCTGCCGCGGTCACCGTCTCCGGAATCCCCTGGCTCAACGCATCCGTGGATGGCAATCGCGTCGTTCTCTCCGTTAACGCACAGGACCTCGCCGCCGGCGATCACTACGCAAGAGTCACGGTCGCCGATGCTGCGAATCCAATTGTTCGCCAAACGGCCACCGTCCTCCTCCAGGTGCTTCCCGCTGGGTCCGAGCCCGGAGCCGAACTCTACCCAAACGCGATCTTCTATACCGCCGCTCCTGGCGGAGCTGTCGCCGGGCAGGACGTGGAACTCGTCCTGCCCTCCGGCCGTACCGCCTCCTTCTCCGCGACCGGAGCCACCAACGAAGGCCAACCCTGGCTTCAGTTTTTTCCGGATAGCGGCAAACTGGACCGCTCCTCCTCTGGACGTGTGACCATCCAGCCGGACCTGTCAGGGCTCGGCCCCGGCGTCTATCGCGGCAACGTTACCCTCGCCCTCGAAGACGGGCAGTCCCGTACCGTCGCCATTCTTGCGGTAGTCTCGGCCGTCGGCGCGGCTTCCTTAAAGGAGTCGAACCGGGCCGCTTCTGGCTGTTCCAACGAAAATCTGTTCCCGCAGGTCCTCTCGCCGGCCAGCAATTTTCGCGCCACCATCGGGGAGCCCCTTCGTCTCGCTGTCCGTGTCGTTGATGGCTGCGGCAATCTCCACCAACCCGAGGGCGGCGGAACGGCCGGCGTGGCAGTCACCGGTATGAACGGGCAAGTCGTCAATCTGGCTCACATCGGAGGCGGCGTGTGGGAAAGCACGGTCACGCCCAATGCCGTCCAGGCTTCCTCCACCTTGACGTTCCTCGGTCTTTTTACCCGCGGTACTTTCCTCCAGGCCGGGGCCGAAAAGGTCAACGGAGCCATCGTCACTGCCCCGCGTCCGGTTGTCTTCGCCGACAGCCTCACCGACGCCGCCAGCTTCCAGTTCGGAGCCCCCGTCGGACCTGGTACCCTCGTCTCGTTGTTCGGCGCGAACCTCAATGAGTCCAACGCCATTCCGTCTGCTCTTCCACTCCCGCAACGCCTGGGCGACGTCGAAGTCCGCCTCAACGATGAGCCTATACCCCTTCTATTCGCCGGACCGGGCCAGGTCAATGCGCAGATTCCCTATTCGCTTGACGCCGACGGAGAATACCAATTGGAAATCCGCCGCGGTTCGGCGCTCACCACCCCGCAGCCCGTTGTGATCGCACAGTCCCGCCCCGGTATCTTTACGGTCGATCAGTCCGGACAGGGCCAGGGTCACATCTACCGGGCGCTGCCCAGCGGGGATCAGGTTCTGGCCGATAGCGCTCATGCCGCTGCCGCCGGCGAAGTTCTCGTCATCTACTGCAACGGACTTGGCCTCACCAACCCATCCGTTGTCGCCGGGGACGCCGCTCCTGTTTCGCCCCTGGCCCAGACCGCCAATCCGGTTACGCTCACCATTGGGGGCATGACTGCCTCCATCGCTTTTTCCGGTCTTGCCCCCGGATTCACTGGCCTCTATCAGGTTAACGCCGTGGTGCCTGCCGGCATTTCTCCTGGCCCGCAGGTGCCGGTCACGCTCACCGTCGCCGGCCAGTCGAGTGTGCCTGTGAATATGGGTATTCGTTAATGAAGATCACAAGAGTAGCCATCAGGAAATTCCTATAGCAATTTCTTGGCACGCTTTGGGGGTTCTTCGCGCTATACAAGATAAGAACTTGGTCCGGGACTCAAACAGCCGACCCGAAGTCCCGCTTGGCGATCAGGTTCGTCAACCGCTTCATTTAGAAGCGGGCGATTTCTAAAACAGTGCCTTTCACAGCACGCAAATAGTCCGCCGGAGACAGAAATAGCTGCACTCCGCGCTGCCCGGCGGACACGGAAATGACGTCCCAGAGTTCCACCGTGAAGTCCACAACCACGGGGAACTCTTTGCGCGCGCCCAGAACGGTCACACCGCCTCGCACATATCCGGTCAATGGCGTTACTTCCTTCAATGGAACGATTTCGCATTTCCGGTCGTTCGTCGCCTTGGCCACCGCCTTAAAGTCCAGTTCCATATTCCCTGGAATCACCACAAACGCACATCCGTTGCGGTCTCCGCGCACCAGAAGCGTCTTAAATACCTGTTCCGGAGGAAGTCCCACCTTTCCGGCCACAGTCACCGCGTCCAGATGCTCCTCGTCCACTTCATATTCGCGGACTTCAAAAGGAATCCCCATTCCCTCCAGGATTCGCATCGCATTTGTCTTTGCTTGAGCCAAATAGTTAGTGTATCCCGCTCCCGGACGGTGTACCGTGAATAGGTTATGCCGCCCTCCTTGCTTCTGCTGTTCCTGTTCGCGCAATCTCCCGCCGACTTTCAGCGCCAAGGAGAAAACGCCTTTCGCGAGGCCCGCTTTGCAGATTCCGTCGCCGCTTTTGACAAGGTTATAGCCGTGATTCCCGAGCAAGCCCCTCATCACTGGCAGCGCGGCATCTCCCTCTACTACGCCGGCCGTTTCGCCGACTGCAAGTCCCAGTTCGAACTCCACCGCACCGTCAATCCTGAAGATTTCGAAAACGCCGCCTGGCATCTGCTCTGCGCCGCCCGCACCGAGACGTTTCCCGTCGCCCGCCAAAAATTCATTCCCATCCGCCAGGACTCGCGCATCCCCATGCGGGAACTCCATCTTTTATGGAAGGGGGAGGGAACCACGGAGGCCGTTCTCCGCGCCGCGGCGTCTTCACGCTCCGGTACCTTTTACGCGAATCTTTATCTCGCTTTGTTCGAAGAGGCACGCGGCCAGCGGGAAGCCTCCAAGCCGTACTCCCGCCGTGCTGCGGAAATGGCGCCGGACGACTATATGGGCGACGTCGCGCGCATCCACTGGAAAATGCTCCAGGAGCGAAAGTTAAAGTAGATTACTGACCCTCTAACTCCTTGGCGGCAATCAACTTAACCTTCGCCTGCCCGGTCTCTCCTTCGCCCACTTTCACCGTCACAGTCCGGTCTCTGAATTGTTCCCACACCGCCGGGTCGCTCAATGCGTCCGATTCTGCTTCTTCAAACGCCGCAATCCGGTAGGTTCCCGCTGCAAGAGCATCCAGCGTAAACGTTGGCGCATCGGACGCAATCCGTACCTTCTTTGTGTTCCAACTTTCAATCGTCAGCGGCTGCGCATCGGGCACCGCCCATACTGCAACCCGCGGCGCGTCCGGAGACGTTCCTTCCACGCTGCCCGCCACCGACGCTGGCTTGTTGCTCAACACAATCTCCAAAGGTCCTGCCGCCATCGAAAAATCCACATCAGCGCCCGGCAACGGCTGGCCGCCGGCGTAAATCGCCTTGACCACCGTCCCTTCCGGAGCTTTTACCGAGATTACCTGCCGCTCCCGGGATACGGCCGGAAACGAAAAATTGCCTGAGGTGTCGGTCTTCACGCTATTTCGCCCGCCAAATCCGCCTCCCGGTCCGGTCCCAATTAGCGAAACGTCCACCGTCCCGAACGGAAACGGCGGATCGCCGTCCGCTCGCACGCGTCCATCTACCTTTGGCGGAGGCGCCGCCATAATCGTCACGCCGTTTATGTCCTGCTGGCCGACAACGAGCGCCTGTTTTCCGAGTGTTTTCGGCCCACCCCTGTCCATGGCCACCACTGCCAATGCATACTCTCCCGGCCGGACATTCCGGAACTCAAATGTTCCATCCGCGCGGACAACTCCGTCGCCATTGCCGCTGGCCGGCCCCCCGCGCCACAGTCCCTGGATGCCTTCCCCACTCGCCCGTAGCGTCACCCGGGTTCCCCGGGTCCCAGTCGGTAATTCGCCCGCTATCCGGCCCGCTACCCGTACGACCGTCGAACGTTGCAACCGGATTTCGGAACCGGTCTGCTGTTCCCCTGCCTGGACATGGATCGGTGTTGCCGAGTTGATGTCCACAGTCGAGGGAAAATAGGTGGGAGCCTCGGTCATCGCCGTCTTGCCCGCCGCCTGCTCCACTACCGGCCCCCCTCGTTCATTTCCGCGGCTGGCCAGCAACCGGTAGTTGCCGGGCGGCAGCTTTGCGATCCGGAACTCCCCAAGGTCGTTGGTCATCGTTGAGGTTCCCATTCCGCGTCCCGTCGTCTTCCGGACAGGAATTGCCTGCACCATCACCCGCTCCGCTGGTTCGCCGGCCTCGTCCAACACGCGTCCCGCGATGACGCCCTGCTGTGCCAGCAAAATATCCACACCGGACCGTTCCGCTCCGTCGGCCACCTCCACAGGGTCCCCGTAGCCGCCCGTCGTTCGTCCCCGGTAGCTGCCTCGCAAGTAGCCTGTCTTCTCCGCCGTAATCCAGTATTTGCCCTTCGCAAGCTCTTTCACGGAAAAAGTACCGTCGTCGCCTGTCATGGATTTCGCCGTCCGCGCCTGCCGGCTCTCGCCCTCCACCGTCACCACCGCCCGCCGCACGGGCGCGCCGGCGGCATCGGTTACCCGCCCGGATATGGCCGCTGTACCGGTTGCCGGAGCCTGTTGCTGTTGGGACGTTTGGCCACGGAACTGCCCGCGTTGTTGCGTCTGTCCGGCTTGTTGCGGCTGCTGCTGCGCCGCCGCGGACCAGGAAAGGAGGAGAAAGAGAAAGGTGTTCTTCATCGAAGGCGCCTCAGTCGTTAGACGGCATGGGGTGGGAATCGTTTTCCATCCTACCCGTCTCCCCCCGCCCTCGTGGCGTAAAGAATTGTCAACTCCGCCCTACTTTTCCTCCAGGTCCTCCAACTGCACCGCACGTAGCGACACGGTGGCGGCCTTCTTTTCTTCCACGGTTACCCGTGTTGCTTTTTCCTTGAGCTTCGCCCAAACGGACGGGTCCGAGAGCATTTGTACCGCACTGGGAGGGCAGGCGACCACATAATAGGAGCCCGGCGCCACGCTATCGATCTGAAACTTGCCCTGTTCCCCTTCGGCCAGAATATTCTTGAACCACTGCCCCTGTGGCGGAGCTCCTTCATTGCCATCGGGAACCAGGAGCACCGCGGATTTGCCCTCTCCCCCGCGAACGGTTCCTTCCACGGCTCCTGGCTGATCGCTAAATATCAACTCCAGCCTTGTCTCCGGTCCCGCCAGGTCAAACTCTTTGCCCTGGATCGGTTGATTTCCCACCAGTACGGACTTTAAATACCAGCCGTTTGGAGCCGTTGGCAAAAGTCTCATTCGGGACCGCACGACATTCTCCATGACAAACGTTCCGTCCGGCTTCACCATTGCTCCGGCCCCGCCCGGCATGCCAGTCTCAGACGCCTGTAGTCCAATATGGAACGGTTGGGAGGGCCCCTTGCCGCCTCCATCTCCGGAAACGTGCCCCACAATGCGGCCCGGCGGCTGCATATGGAGTTGTACGTTCTCCACGTCCTGCTGGCCAACCCGGATTTTGGCAAACGCCGAGTGCGACTGCCCCCGGTTGTGGGAATTCGCTGTAATCACATATTCGCCCGGCATCACATTAGCGATCACAAAGGCGCCCTCCGCATTCGCCGTTCCGCTGTGGGTCGATCCGAATCGTCCTATCCGAAGTCCTGGGGAAACGCCAAGCTGGGAACCCAGCGGTTGAAGGGCCACCGGAACTGGCACATCCCGTGGAAAATCGCCATCTACCCGGCCGGAAACTCGTACCACCGCCGTTCGTTGTAGGCGTATTTCCACGCCCGTGCGCTCCTCGCCGCTCCCCACCGGAATCTTCGCCGCGGCTGACTCCTCCAGCGACCCTGGGAAATAGGTTGGCGCGTCCAACATGGCCGGCTCTTGATCCTGTCCCCCCAACGGTGTGGCGTTTAGCCGGTGTCCCGGAGCCGCCAGCAGTCGGTAGGAACCCGGCGTCAAGCGTGCCATCCGGAACTCCCCCCGGTCATCCGTCGTCGCGGATACGCCTCCCCGCATCAGCATGCCGGCGGTATTTCCGCCTGCGGGAATCGCTTGAATGGATACAAATTCCACCGGCTCTCCCTCCGCGTCCACCACCCGCCCGGCGATCACTCCTTGCCGGACCAGTTTCAACTCCGGAGCCGCCACCTCCTGGCCCGCCTTGGCCGAAACACTCGAACGCGCCCCCAATTCCGCCGCCAGATACCCTTGCCGGTCCGCCGTCAGAAAGTAGTCACCCGCGGGCAAACCTGTCATCCGGAACGTCCCGCTTTCGTCTGTCTTCACGCTGAACTGCTCCGGCGGCGTAAAAGCGCTCTGTCGCCCGCGTCCCGCCTGGGAATTC
Organism: Bryobacteraceae bacterium; assembly: GCA_035714175.1. Lineage (GTDB taxonomy): Bacteria > Acidobacteriota > Terriglobia > Bryobacterales > Bryobacteraceae. The sequence goes on from DASTML010000143.1 coordinate 16,919, forward strand.
CGCATCGCGAGTACTGTCGCCTTACGGATTCCTTCTTTCGTGGATGCGTCCACTACTTTACCGGTAAGTGTCGCCTCGCCGGCCGCCTGCGCCCAGGACAGCTGTGTCCAGTACATTGGCGTACACAGCAATGCCGAGCTCAACGCGATCCGGCTCAAATATCGAAGCATCTGCTGCCAGAATATCCGGTTTCTAACCCTCTGAATAGTAACAACGTCACAACCGCCACGGGTCTAGGCGGCACTCCCTACGCCATCCAGGCGGCGAATAGGAGAAAACTGGCCAAACCCTTGCTAGAATAGTAGGTTCCGATCTCTGCGAGGAGTAACAATTGGCCGACGAACAAAATCCGAATCAGCCGCCCGTCCCACCGCCGGGCGGCGGTTCCATGAACCTGAGCGACGGGAACCGGAATCACATCCCCGTAAACATCGAAGACGAGATGAAGAAGTCCTATCTCGACTATGCGATGTCGGTGATTATCGGTCGCGCTCTGCCGGATGTCCGGGATGGCCTGAAACCCGTTCATCGCCGCATCCTGTTTGGTATGAGCGAGTTAGGGCTGAACTACAATCGCCCCACCCGTAAATCCGCCAAAATCGTCGGTGAAGTCATGGGTAAGTTCCATCCCCATGGCGACTCGGCAATCTATGACGCCTTGGTTCGTATGGCGCAGCCCTTCTCCATGCGCTATCCCCTGGTCGATGGCCAGGGCAACTTCGGCTCTGTCGACGGGGACCCCCCGGCCGCCATGCGTTACACCGAGGCCCGCCTCACGAAAATCGCGGCCTCCCTCCTGGAAGACATCGACAAGGAAACCGTTGACTTCCGGGCAAACTACGACGAGAGTGAGCACGAACCCGAAGTCCTGCCCGCTCGCGTCCCCAACCTCCTCATCAACGGGTCCAGCGGAATCGCCGTCGGTATGGCGACGAACATTCCGCCGCACAATATCCGTGAAATTGTCGAAGCCACCATCCTGTTGGTCAACCAGCCCAACGCATCGCTGAAAGAAATCATGGATCTGGTTCCCGGTCCCGATTTTCCAACTGGCGGTTACATCCTCGGACGGGCAGGCATCTTCGATGCCTATACGAAGGGTCGCGGCAGCATCAAGCTCCAGGCCAAGACGTCGATTGAGAAGATCGGACGGGACCGCGAAGCGATCATCGTCACCGAGTTGCCCTACCAGGTCAACAAGGCCCGCATGATCGAAAACATCGCCGGGCTGGTCAATGAAAAGAAAATTGACGGCATCTCCGAAATTCGCGACGAGTCGGATCGCGACGGTATGCGCATCGTCTTTGAACTGAAGCGCGGTGAACAGGCCGACATCGTTCTGAACAACCTGTACAAGCAGACGCAGATGCGCACCAGCTTCGGCGTCATTATGTTGTCGATCGTCAACGGCCAACCCCGCGAACTTGGCCTCATCGACTGCATCAAGCGCTTCATCGAGCATCGCATCGAAGTCGTCCGCAGACGTACCGACTACCTGTTGCGCAAGGCCCGCGACCGGGAGCACATCCTCCTTGGCTTCAAAAAGGCTTTGGAACACCTGGATGAGGTGATCGCTATGATCCGCGCTTCGCGTACTCCGCGCGAGGCCAAGGACCGCTTGATCGCGGCCTTCGAGTTCAGCGAGCGCCAGTCCCAGGCCATTATCGAACTCCAGTTGCAGCGCCTGACCAACATGGAGCAGCAGAAGATTCTCGACGAACTCGCCGAGATCCAGCGCCTCATCAATGAGTATCTGGAGATTCTGGGTTCGGAGAAGGTTCTGCGCGCTCTCATCGTCAAGGAACTGCGCGAAGTCCTGAAGGATTTCGGCGATGAGCGCCGCACCATCATTCTGGAAGACACGGGCGACATCGACCTGGAAGACCTGATCCAGGAAGAAGATGTGGCTATCACGGTCACCCGCAGCGGCTATCTGAAGCGGACAACTGTCGATACCTACCGTCGGCAGATCCGGGGCGGAAAAGGCCGTATCGGCATGACTACGCGCAGCGAAGATGTGGTGGAGCACCTCATCATCGCCAGCACTCATGCGTATCTGCTGATCTTCACCACCAAGGGCCGTGTCTATTGGTTGAAGAACTACGGCATCCCCGACGCCGGGACGGTATCGAAGGGGAAGCACATCACCGGCCTGATCAATCTCCAACAGGATGAAGGCGTACAGGCTTTCCTGCCCGTGCGCAACTTTGTCGAAGGACAGTTTGTAGTGATGGTAACCCGGCAGGGCGTCATCAAACGTTGCTCTTTGAGTGAGTTTGACAACCCCATGTCCCGCGGCATCATCGCGCTGAGCCTGGACGAAGGCGATGAATTGATTGAAGCCATCCTCTCCGACGGTTCGAGCTATGTATTCCTGGCGACCAGGGAAGGAATGGCGATCAAGTTCGATGAGAACGAAGTCCGGCCCATGGGCCGCCCGGCCCGCGGCGTGAAGGCAATGGACCTGGCCAAGGATGATGTGATCATCGGAGCGGAAATTGCCAAGGACGAGGACCTGATTCTCTCCATCAGCGAGCACGGTTACGGCAAGCGGACGCTGGTGGATATGTATCGCCTGACACATCGCGGCGGCAAGGGCGTCATCAACATGAACACCTCGAAGAAGGTGGGTAATGTGGTGAGCATCATGCGGGTAAAGGAAGATACCGACCTGATGATCATCTCGGCTGAGGGTAAAATCATCCGGATCGAATCTGGAGATATTCGCCAGGTAGGCCGGAACTCGCAAGGCGTCCGTCTGGTCAAGATGGAAGAAGGCGACCGGGTCGCCGCCGCCAGCAAAGTCCCGGGCTCTGACGAAGCTCCCGAGGAAAGCGACGCCGCCAACGGCGCCGAACCTCCGCTCGTCCAGTAGCGCAAAAGCGAACAGGGAAAGCAACGGGCCGCGGCAACGCGGCCCGTTGCTTTGTGCGGGGTCCAATCCTGGCGCCTTCTCGCAAAAGCGCGCTGCTCCGGAAGAGCAATCTCCTGCGAATGGCAGTGTTTGGTGGTGCTTAACCTAATTAAAGCGGAAAACCCCTTTCAGCATTTCGTTCAGGGCAAAATGCTGAAACCTCGCGCGTCGCCTGCTACAATGGTGAATGTGGTTGAGATGTGGTGCGTTTCTAGGTCTACAAACTAGTTTTGCACCGTCTACCGTTTCTTCTGCCAAAACGGTAGATAGGTCTTGATCCTGTAGTTAAGCCCTTTGTTTTAAACACGTGAGTCGGTAGCTCAGTTGGTAGAGCATCGCACTTTTAATGCGGTGGTCCCGGGTTCGAGCCCCGGCCGACTCACCATGCTTAGCATAAGGGAAAGCGCATTCTATACGGTGATTTCTACCCGAATGCGCGCTGGCAGGATGCTCCTTCCGGCTCTGCGTCCGTGGGTGCTGCCGCGACTGAGTCGCGGGTGGCCATGAAGCGTTGCGGGTCCTGAATCCCTGGCGACTTGGCGCCTTTGCCTCATAGCAATCTAATCCGCCTTTTCCGGCAACTCCGCCAACTGTTCGTCCAGGTGCCGCAGCGCCGCCTCCAACTGCTCCCTCTGTCGCGGATGCGTTGCTCGTCCCAAGTCATTCCATACACCCTTGCGCGACAGCTCCAACCCATACCGTTTCTTATCCAGAGCAATTTGTGCCGCACTCCGCTCCGGCTCTTTATGTTTCGGCCGGTTGTCATGATCGTCCATCATTCCTTGTACGGATTTATTTTCCCAGCCGCGCGACATAGTCTAATTCCTTTCTCTCAGGACCCGGAACCCTAACCACGGGCTTTTCGTCTCCGGCAAACTCGCAGTCCGGAAGGCGTAGGAGGCGAACGTGGCTCCGGAACCGCCGCTTCCGCCCCGAAACACTCGCAAAGTCCCTGCCGGCGGTCCCGGCGGATCATTGGCTGGGCTCTGTCTGTAGTAGCCCGTATCCAACCAGTCGTGTGTCCATTCGCCCGCATTCCCTAACATGTCATATAAACCCCAGGCATTCGACATTTTGGTAGTCGCCGCCTCCTGTATCTGGCCACGGCTGTTGTTCAATGTCCAGGCCACATCATCCTGATTCTTCGGATAAAGGCCCGGGTCATGGGCCCGTGCGCAATACTCCCATTCCGCTTCGGTCGGCAGCCTGTAGTGAAACCCATCGTGCAAGTTATTCAAACGACCCAAAAAGTGCTGTATCTCCGTCCATGAGACATTTACTTTTGGCTTATTTGTGCCCTCCGCTTTTCCCGTCATCACCGCATTCCAGTGTTGTTCCGTAACTTCGGTTCGCCCCATCTGAAACGGCTTAGTGATCTCCACCGTGTGTTCGGGCTTCTGGGAATCGTCACATGTCTGACAGCCCATCACGAATCGTCCCGGAGGAATCGCGGCAAAGTCCATGGGAATGCCATCGAGCACCACCGCCCGCGATTCCTCCTCTGCCCTTGCCGGCGCGCCGGCTATATCGGGAACAGTCTCAACAACGGCCGCGCCCGGCGGCGGCGTATTCTGCACCGTGCGAAGCGTCTGGATGATCATCACCACAATCAATCCGGTAACGCACAGGAGGATCGGTATCAATATCCACCGGTTGGCGCTTGTCGTCTTTGCCTTCTCTGGACTGCCGGCCGCTGCCGTCAACGCATCCACAAAAGCGCTGCAGGTAGGAAAACGCCGCATCGGTTCTTTTTGCAGCGCTGTATCTAGTACCTGTTCCATGGCAACCGGCAGCGCCGCGTTGGCTGTTCGTGCCGGGACATGCGCTGCGTGGAGTATCTCGTAGGATCGCGCGATCCAGGTCTCGCCGGGGAAAGGGGACTGTCCCGTCAGCATCTGGTAAGCGACAATTGCCAGTGCAAATTGGTCGGATCTGCCGTCCAGTTTGTCGCCTCGCACCCGTTCCGGTGACAGATAGGTCGGCGTGCCCGCAGTCGCTCCTGTGGACGGCGCTTTCTGCGTGCCCCCCGCCGCGGTCATTTTGCCGATCCCGAAATCGGCGATTTTTACATGGCCAGCTTGGTCCAACAAAATATTGCTGGGTTTTAGATCTCCATGGACGATGCCCACCCCGTGGGCCGCATCCAGCGCCGCGGCCGCCTCGCGCAAGATCTGCAGCGTCCGCTGCACCTGGCTCGTATCTCCCGTAGCTAACAGCGCGTCCAGATTCACGCCGCGGACCAGTTCCATCACAATAACTGCCCGGTCGCCCTCGCCGAAGCAGTCA
>DASTML010000144.1:0-18332 GCA_035714175.1 Bryobacteraceae bacterium
ACGGTTCGGTTCATTAGATGGCCGGAAGCTCGCCTATATCGGTGACGGCAATAACATGGCCCACTCCCTGATGCTCACCGCCGGCCGGCTGGGCGTACATGTCGCCATTGCCGCGCCGGAGGCCTATCAACCGGACGCTACGATTGTCGCGGCCGCCCGTGAGGCCGGCGCACAGGTTACGCTGACCACCGATCCGGCCGATGCCGCCGAAGGCGCCCACGTTGTCTATACCGACGTGTGGGCCAGCATGGGCCAGGAGGCTGAAGCCGAAGCCCGGAAGCAGATTTTTGCGCCGTACCAAGTGGACGACGCCCTCATGGCGCGCACCGCGCCGGACTCTATCTTCCTCCACTGCCTGCCCGCCAAGCGCGGCCAGGAAGTCACCGATTCCGTCATGGAATCCTCGCGCTCGGCCATCTTCGACCAAGCCGAAAACCGCCTGCACGCCCAAAAGGCGTTGCTGCTGATGCTCCTTCCCTAATCCATGTCTTCCAGCGAAAAACTTCAACTTTGGGGCGGCCGCTTCCAATCCGGCCCTTCCGCGACTTTTGAAGCCTTCTCCGGCTCTCTGCACTTCGACAAGCGTCTGGTTGACTGCGACATTCGCGGCTCCCAGGCCTTCGCCCGCGCCCTGGAGCGCGTCGGCATTCTGACCGCTCCGGAGCGGGAAGCCCTGGTGGCGGCCTTCGATGCGATGCGCGCGGAAGCCAAGGAACCGGCCTTCTACGAAGGTGCGACCGATGAGGACGTCCACACGCTCGTCATCCGGAAGTTGAAGGATAAGGTAGGCGGGCTGGCCGATAAGATTCACACAGGCCGCAGCCGGAATGAGCAGGTCTCGCTCGACACCCGCCTGTGGCTGCGCGAAACCATCGATGAGACCCGCGCGCTGCTGCGCGAGTTTCTGGGTGAACTTCTGGCCTTGGCCAACCGGCATGCCGACGCTGTGATTTCCGGCTACACCCATCTTCGCCGCGCCCAACCCGTGCTGTGGGCCCATTATTGCCTGGCCTACTTCGAAATGTTCCTGCGCGACGATGAACGCCTGGCCCAGGCCCGCGCCCGTGTTAACCTTTGCCCGCTCGGCAGCGGCGCCCTGGCCGGTTCCGGCTTCCCGTTTGACCGGGAAGCGATTGCCGCCGATCTCGGCTTTGACGGCATCACGCGCAATAGCATGGACGTCAGCGGTGACCGCGATTGGGCGCTGGATTATCTCTACGCCGCATCCACGCTGATGCTCCATCTGAGCCGCCTGTCCGAAGACTGGATCCTATACTCGTCCGACGAATTCGGCTGGCTGGAACTGGGCGACGGCGTCACCAGCGGGTCCAGCCTGATGCCGCAGAAAAAGAATCCGGATTCGCTCGAACTGATTCGGGGTAAATCGGGACGCGTGTTCGGCAGCCTGACGTCTCTGTTCGTCACGGTCAAAGGGACGCCGATGACCTACAACCGCGACATGCAGGAAGACAAGGAACCGCTGTTTATTGCAGCCGATCAGTGCAACGGTTCGCTGGCGATGATCGCGGAGGTGACAAGGACCGTTGTTCTCAAGCCGGAGGCTCCGGCGGAAGCGGCCGAGGTGAGTTGGGCCGTTGCCACCGACGTGGCCGAGGCGCTTGCGCGCGCAGGCACGCCGTTCCATCAGGCGCACAAGTTGGCGGGCAAACTCGTCCTCTACAGTTTGCAAAACGGCAAAAAACCGGCCGATTGGACACCGGAAGAATTGGCTGCCTTCTCACCCGAGTTCCGGCCGGAAATGGCGGCGCTGATGAACCCGGCCGAAGGCATGAAGAGCCGGCAGGTGCCCGGCGGCACCGCGCCCGAACAGGTGCACAAGGCGCTGGCGGCGGCTGCGGAAAGGTTGGCGGCGCTGCGGCCATGAACAAGGCGTACCGGCAGGGTCAGATTCTTCGTGTGATTGAGCGCCAACAGGTGCACACCCAGGAGGAACTGGCCCGGGAGTTGGCCAAGGTCGGACTCCAGACCACGCAAGTCACCCTCTCGCGCGATATCCGGGACCTCGGCCTCGCGAAAACCGCTGCCGGCTATCACCGTTTCGCGGCGGAGGCGCCGGCTTTCGGTCCGGACCTGGCCACGATTGCCGGCGAGTTCCTGACCGACGCCCGTGTGGCCCAGAACCTGCTGGTCTTGCGTACCAGCCCCGGCAACGCGTCGTCGCTCGCCTCCGCGCTCGACCGCGAGTCATGGGACGAGGTGGTCGGCACGCTGGCGGGCGACGATACCGTGCTGGTCATCGCTGGCGATAATCAGCAGGCTCTGACGCTCCGCGACCGCATTCTCGCCCTGGCTTAGAAGGCGCCAGCCAACCTGCGCGTACCGGCTTCCACCACCAGCCATGCCTTTTCCGGCGTCGAAAGACGGATGCGTTGATCGAGCACGCGGTACTGCTTCTGTTCAATGCGTCCCAACAGGCGGTAATAGATCTGAATCAGCGCCCAAAGAGAGGCGCGGCTATCGCGATGGACCATTCCGATCAACGGCATCGCTTCGTTGTAATACGCGCGGGCGCGGGCGGCCTCAAATCGCATCAATTCCACGAACTCCGGCGAGTAGGAGATAGACGGCGGGCGCACGCCGAAACGGTCCAGATCCTCTTTCGGCAGATAGACGCGGCCCAGTCCGATATCCTCCTGCACATCGCGCAGAATGTTGGTGAGTTGGAACGCGATGCCGCACTTTTCGGCCAATTCCAGCGCTTTTTTGTCATCGAAGCCGAAGATATGAATGATCGTCAAGCCGACGACAGACGCCACACGGTAGCAGTATTTATACAGGTCGTCGAACGTGCGGATAACCTGCGGCTCCAGATCGCTGGAAACGCCGTCGATCATGTCGTGAAAGTAGATATGTGGAATTCGGTAGCGCGTCACGGCATCGTGAAACGCGGGCCACACGGGGTGGCCGCTAAACCGTCCTTCCAACGCGTTTTGCAAGTCATCCCGCCATTGCCGCATGGTTTCGGCAGTGGTGGCGCCGGCCTCATCGCTCAGGTCGTCACAGTAGCGCATAAAGGCGTACATGGCGCACATGGCGTCGCGTTGCTCGTTTTTCAGCAACACGAACGAATAGTAGAAATTCTTCGCGCGGCGGCGGGAGACCTCGCGGCAATAGGCATACGATTCGGCAACAGACAGGCTCACGCGGCGCGCCTCAGGGCAAACTGGATCAGGGTCTTCAAGAGCAGCCGGACACGTTCGCCCTTCGTGATGTAGGGGCGCGCCGTCAGCACATCAAACCCGTTCTGCTCGATTTTATCCAGAATGCAGAGCCCGCCACGCGAAAATAACGTCACGTCGAGCGCCAGCCGCCTGTCCAGCAGCGGCGGCAGTGCCAAGCCCTTTTGGAAAAATTCCCGCGCCACGCCGCAGGCCTCACGCATGGCATTGGCGAATTCCGGCGTAAAACGGCGGGCGTAGACAGCGTCAACGGTGACGCCATGGCGGGCAAGCAGGTCGAGCGGGAGGTAGACGCGATCCTTCGCCAGGTCGACGCTCACGTCCTGCCAGAAATTGGCAAGTTGCAGGCCGGTGCAGGTCGCATCGCTCAACGCATAGCGCTCGGCATCAGCGTATCCCCCCAGCCCCAGCACCAACCGGCCGACAGGATTGGCCGAGTTAACGCAGTAGGCGAATACCTCCTCCCAATTGGCGTAGCGGGTAACGGTCTGGTCGTGTTCAAACGCAGTGATCAGATTCGCAAACGGCTCGATGGGGAGGTTACGTTTGCGCACGGTGGGGCCAAGCGCCACAAAAACCGGATGCGATGCCTCGCCGCGGTACATCCGCTCCAACTCGCCGCGCCACCAGGCAAGCAGCCGCAGACTTTCGCGCGTGTCCCCAATCTCATCGCCCAGGTCATCCGCCCAGCGGCAGAACGAGTAGACGTTATAGAAATCCTGGTGCAATTCCTTGGGCAACAGGAAGCTCACTACGTGGAAATTCTCATAGTGGCCGGTCGCCATCCAGCGCGTGTAGGCAAGCGACTCCGCCGTCGGCCAGTTGCGCGCCATGGCCTCGCGGTCGGCAACAAAATCTTTCGGCGCCAGCATCCGCCTAGGGAATAATCGCGGTCTTCAGCCGTCCGCTGGAGTTCATCAACAGCCGCAGAACATCTTTCAGGCTCGAAAGCGGGGCTTGATCGGTGATGAAGTCGCTGGCGCAGATCTGGCCCTGGGCAACAGCGTCGAGCGCTTTTTTCACCAGCCGCGGCGTATGGTGGAAGCTCGCCTTACATGTCAGTTCGGAGTAGTGCAGCAGGTTCGTATCCAGTTCCACGCGAGTTTCGTTCGGGCACCCGCCGAAGAAGTTCACCGTGCCTCCCTTGCGCAGCAGTTGCACCGATAGGTTCCAAACCTCCGGTTTGCCAACGGCTTCGATCACCACGTCCGCGCCGCGTCCATCCGTCAGACCGCGCACCAGACCAACGGGATCTTCTGTTTCGGGCAGACAGACCAGGTGAGCCGCGCCCATGCGCCGCGCATCTTCCAACTGTACTTCGCGGCGGGCCATCGCGATGACGCGAGCGCCCAGCACCTTTGCCATCCGGACAAACATCAGGCCGATGGGGCCTAGCCCGATCACGACTACCGTATCGCCGGACCGCACATTGGACTCTTCGAGACCGCGCAGCACGCAAGCGAGCGGTTCCGCGAGGGCCGCATCCTGATAATCAACATGCGCTGGAATCTTATACAGGTTTTTCTGCACAATTCGGCCCGGAATGCGAATAAATTCCGCATAGGCGCCATTGTTGAACAGCAAATCTTCACAGAGATTTTCCAGGTCCCGTTTGCAATAAAAACAATCGCCGCAAGGAGCCGAGTTTCCTGCCACGACGCGATCGCCCGCGCGGAAGCGCGTAACGCGTTCTCCCGTGGAGACGATATCTCCGGCGAGTTCATGACCAAATACGGCGGGCGGAACGATCATGCGAGCATGATAGCCGCGCCGGAATACTTTAACGTCGGTGCCGCATGTCAGCGCAGCCTTGACACGCACGAGGACATCGTGCGGCCCGATTTGGGGGATGGCCACCGACTCGACTTTTACGTCTTCCTTGCCGTACAGTACGGCGGCCTGCATTTGTTCTGTCACTGGTGATGTCCCTGTGGCCTAACAACAATTTTCAAGGATTCTGGCGTCGGATGCAATGCCATATCGAAACCCTTCGCTATTTCTTCCAGTCCGAAGCGGTGGCTGACCAACTCTCCCACCGGAATCGCTCCACTGAATACCAGATCGGCGGAAACACGCTGTAAGTCCACATCCGCGCTGTAAGAACCGAAAACCAGGCGTTCGCCCATACAGATGTCTTTGCCGGAAAGTTCGATGCGCTCTTTGTCGGAGGTCTGCGCGAACAGAAGAATCTTGGCGCCGGGACGGGTCGCGCGGATGGCTTGTTCGACAATGCCGGGAGCGGAAGCGGCAATGAATACAATATCCGCGCCGCGCCCTTCTGTCCGCGCAGCGCACTCGGCGGCCACGTCGGCGGACCTTGGATCCAGGCACCGTTCGGCCCCGAACCGTTCGCTTAACGCGCGCCGCTCGGCCATGGTATCTGTCCCGATTGTCCGTATCCCCTTATGCTTCAACAACATGGTGAAGATCAGCCCAATCGGCCCCTGGCCCATCACCACGGCGAGATCACCGGGTTGCGGGTCCGCCATCCACACCGCCTTCACGCACGTGTTCACCGGTTCCACGAAACAGGCGGTGTCAAACGGCACGCCGTCCGGAATCTTCTCCACGCCGCGATCCACAATCCAATCCATGATCCGGATGTATTGCGCGAAGCCACCGCCCGCCGGTTCGAACCCGGCCGTAATGCCGACCTTCTTGTACACCGCGCATTGCGCGTACAGTTTCCGCTCGCAATAAAAGCAGGTTCCACACGGTATGTGGTGAAAGGCAACGACCCGGTCGCCCACATTAAATTTCGTTACTCCTTCGCCGATCGCCGCAACTACTCCCGCTGTTTCGTGTCCATAGATACGCGGAGGCGGAAGTAAGTCATACTCCACCTTCTTCAGATCCGTGTGGCAGATGCCGCAGGATTCGACACGAACCAATAGTTCGCCCGGCCCAATAGCGGGAACCGGTACCTCTTCGACGAGGACAGTGCTTTCGCCGCGATAGACAGCGGCACGCATGATGGGGGAGTTAGAAAGTGGATTTGACAAGGAACTCTCCTAATGTCGCAGAAACTGTGGGTCCTCTGGTAGCCATGCGGAGAAGGTCCGGCAGGTACAGGAAGGGACGTTTGAGGGCAGCCAAGGCGATGCGTCCCCGTTCAAAGTTTCCGGCGGAGTCGCGGAACTCGTTAAAGTCGAGGGCGAAGTTTTCCTCGGCCCGGTCGCTGATCACTTTGACGGCAATGAAGGGCAGCCCTTTTCGCGCCGCATAGGCAGCCGGAGCGGCGGCCTCCATCTCCACTGCCTGGAAACCCTTGGCGGCCCATGCCGCCTTCTCTCCGCGGTCGGCCAGAAAGCGGTTAATCGAGAGCAACCGGATCTCCTTGGCCCCGGGCAATGGGCGGGCGTGCCAAGTGGAGGCCCCGTCGCTCACGGAGACGGCGGTGCAGATGTCGCCCACGGCAAAAGAGGGGTCGAGCGCCCCGCAAAGTCCGAAGCTCAGGAGGAGTTGGAAGGGGCCAGCTCTCTCAACAGCCGTATCGACGGCCAGTTCCGCCAGCACCGGACCTGCTCCGTTGGCGACCGCATAGACCTCATGACCGTTGCACTTCATCTTGCAGGCATAGCGCACCGGCCAGTACAGGCGCTCCGCCGGACCACTGCGGCCGGCCCACGGAGTGATCTCCAATTTCTCGGAGGCGACGGCCAGAATCTTCACGCCATGCCCCGTTCCCGGAACCACCGCACGGCGTTCGCCAGGGCCATCGCAGCGGGCGCGGGCGAATAGCCGAGTTCCCGGGACGCCTTTTCATGACTGGCCCACATCTTTTTCCTGGCCATGCGCACGCCTTCCATGGGCGCGCGCGGCGGCTTGCCGGTCCATTTCGCCGCCAAGCCGCCCACGGCCGCCGCCATCCAGGCCACCGCGTACGGGACTTGGAACGTCGGCGCGGGCACTCCGCTTTGGCGAGAAAGCTCGGCGAAGATCTGCTGCAAAGTCAGGTTCTCACTGCCCAGGATGTAGCGTTCGCCCGGCTTGCCTCGTTCGCAGGCGAGCAGATGGCCGCGCGCCACATCACGGACATCCACGATATTCAGGCCCGTATCGAGATAAGCGGGCATCGCCCCGCGCAAAAAGTCGACGATTGTCTGTCCGGTGGGCGTGGGCTTGAAATCATGGTCGCCCACGGGAGCTGTCGGATTGACGATGACCACGGGAAAGCCTTTGGACGCAAATTCGAGCGCCGCCTTCTCCGCCAGAAACTTGGAGCGTTTGTAATGCCCCGTCATGTCAGCAAGCGAGACCGGGCTGTTCTCATCGCCCAGGCCGCCGTCAACGAAGCCGATGCAGCCGACGGTGCTGGTGTAGACGACGCGCTCCACGCCGGCCTCGCGGGCAGCCGTCAGCAAGCGGCGGGTACCTTCCACATTGGAAGCGTAGAGTTCGGAGGGGTCGGGGGACCAGAGACGGTAGTCGGCGGCCACGTGATAGACCACGGAACAGCCTTCCACGGCGCGTTCCAGGGAAGCCGGGTCTGTAAGATCGCCCTTCACCACGTCCACGGAGAGATCGGGAACCGGATGGCGGCCTCGCGTCATGGCGCGCACGGGTACGCCGCTTTCGGCCAGCAGACGCGCCACATGCCAGCCGACAAACCCCGAGGCCCCCGTTACCAGTACCGGGCGCACGGCCTTACTGTTCCTGCTGGCGCGCCTTGCGGAACGCGGCCAGCGCCAGAAGCGGGAACGTGTTGCGGTACATATGGTAGTTCAGGTAGAACACCCGGGGGAAACCGGTACCGGTTGCCTCTGGTTCGTTCCAGGTCCCGTCTGCGGACTGCGTACGCGCCAGGTAGGCGGCGGCCCGCTCCAGGCTGTCGCTGCGCGTATCGCCGCTGGCCAGCAGGCCAAGCAGTCCCCAGGCGGTTTGAGACGGCGTGGACGGCGCGTTGACATAGAGGTTGTGGGTGTAGCTCTCCGGGCTTTCGCCCCAGCCGCCGTCGGCATTTTGAATGGAGCGGAGCCACTCGCCGGCGCGTAGCACATGCACTTCCCGATCGCTCTCGCCGGCCGCGCGCAGGCCGCGCAGCGCCAGAAAAGTGCCGTAGATGTAGTCGACGCCCCAGCGGCCGTACCAGCTTCCGTCCGGCTCCTGGCAATTGATGAGATACTGCACGCCCCGGCGTAGGGATGGGTCATCGGACGGTACACCGTGCAGCGCCATGCCCTCCAGACACCGGCCGGTGATATCGGGGCAAGTAGGGTCCAGCATCGCATTGTGATCGGCAAACGGCACGTGCGAAAGCACGGGCCAGTTGTTGTCCACGTCGAAGGCGGCCCAGCCGCCGTCCTTAGCCTGCATGGCTTTCAGCCAGCGGATTGCCCGACCGACCGTGGCATCCTGCGACGGGCCGTTCGTCGAGCGGCCGGAGGCCAAGGCGATCAGCACCATCCCCGTATCGTCGATGTCGGGATAAAATTCGTTGGCGAATTCGAAGTACCAGCCCGAAGGCTCCACGTCCGGCCGGTGAATCGACCAATCGCCCTTCTTGCGAACTTCCTTGCTGACCAGCCACTCAGCGGCGCGGCTCAACGAAGCGGGCGGCGCGTTTCCCGTTTCCCCCAGCGCCTGCAGCGCAATGGCCGTATCCCACACCACGGAGAAACAGGGTTGAAAGAAGAATCGCTTGCCGTCATCGACCATCAGGTTCAGAAACTGCTGCTCGGCTTCATCGCGATCCGCGTCACCCGGCTGGCAGCCCAGCAGATCGAGGGCCATGATCGTGTACATCATCGGCGGATAAATCGCCGCAAGACCGTCGGTGTAGCGAGTCCGTTCCAGCACCCATTCCCGGCACTTTTCGATAGCTCGGCGGCGGATCGCCTTGCTGCCGTGACGCTCCCAAAACTTGCAAACCTTGTCAATGCCGAGGAAAAACGATTTCCAGGTGAATAGGCTGCTGTCGCCGGGAAATGCCTTGGAAACGCCAGGGACAAACAGTTCGTCCACTGTGAATCCGTCGGGTACCGGGCGGCCTTTGTTCAAGGACTGCACAATGGCCAGCGGCACAACGATAGCCCGGGCCCAGGCGCTCATATGGTAGAGGACGCGGCCCATCAGGATCATCTCCGGCGGCACGGAGGGGACGTGTTCGCGCGGGTAGAGGTCGAAAAGGCTCAGATTGATCTTGACGTAGCTATTGCAGGCCTGCAACCCACCGAGTGCGAGTATGAGTTCCCGCAAACGAGACATGGCGGGAGCATCCAGAGGGATACCCGCCAGCTTCAAGGCGAAGTAGGCTTTCACCGACGCGCTAACGTCGGACGGACCGCCCTCATAGATCGAAAAACCGCCATCCGCGCACTGCCGGGCTAGAATGGAGGCGGCGGCACGGTCCACCTGCACGCGCGTCGGCGGATTCCACTCCCGGCCGTTCGGCGCGTACTGCCACAACTGCAGTAGGATGTAGTCCGATTCCAGGGTGGTGTCGGCAGTCAGGTCGCCCCACCAATACCCTTTTTCAGTTTGCTGCGAAAGCAGCCAATCCGACGCCTTCGCGATGGCCTGCTCAACGCTGGCGGATGTAGAATCTGTCGTTTGGAGACCCGGGCTCATCGCTAGACGGACGGGCGGATCTGCGTCAAGCGGGACGCGTTCAGTTCCGGCGGTAGGGAGAAGCGCACGTCTTCTTCCTTCACTTCCAAGGTTTCCAGCGAATTGTAGCCATTGGACTGCAGGTAGGCGATGAGGCTCTCCACCAGATGCTCCGGCGCCGAGGCCCCGGCCGTGATCGATACCGTGTTGACGTCAATCAACCATTCCGGCTTCACATCGCCCTCATCGTCCACCAGGTAGGCAGCGCGCCCTTCCTTGCGGCAAACTTCCACCAGACGCTGCGAGTTCGAAGAATTGCGGGACCCGACCACCAGTAAAAGATCGGTCATCGGTGCGACTGCCTTCACGGCAACCTGCCGGTTCTCCGTCGCGTAACAGATGTCCTGCGAGTGCGGTCCTTCCACACGTGGGAATCTCTCCCGCAAGCGGGCGACGATGTGGCTGGTTTCATCCAGGCTCAATGTCGTTTGCGTCAGATAGGCCATCGGGCGGTCGTCGGGGATTTCCAGCCGGTCCACGTCTTCCACGGTTTGCACGAGCACCATCGCATCAGGCGCTTCGCCGAGCGTGCCGATTACTTCATCGTGGTTTTCGTGGCCGATCAGAATGATCGAATAGCCCTTCTTTGCGAATCGGACGGCTTCCAAATGAACTTTGGTGACCAGAGGGCAGGTGGCGTCGATGACGTTCAGGCGCAGCGCCTTGGCTTGCTCCCGCACGGCTGGCGAGACACCGTGTGCGCTGAAAATGACGCGCGCGCCGGTGGGAACCTCTTCCAGTTCTTCAATAAAAATGGCGCCCATCTCGCGGAGCTCGTCCACAACGTGTTTGTTATGAACAATCTCCTTGCGGACGTAGAGCGGCGCTCCGTAGGTGTCCAGAGCTATCTTCACTACATCAATGGCCCGGACAACGCCGGCGCAAAATCCACGCGGCGTGAGAAGGACAATCTTCTTCTCCCCGACGCTCTTCTCATCCATCAGGGTCGCTGTCCCGGATTGCATAGTTCGTGTTTTATTATAGCAACCGGAACTGCCGCATTATTACAAACCCAGACGGCGTTGTACCTGATCGAGCAGGTCCGGTTCTCCCTCTATTTCGATGCCGATCCGCAGCCACCGGATTCCGAGCGGAGCCAGAATTTCTTCCGTTCCCCGCGGAAGATTCATCCAATCTTTTTCTGTCGTTAATAGAACCGAGGCGCCAACCTCCAGCGCGTGGTGCCGCAGCCGTGCGAGCTCTTCCGGCCGGTACTGGTGATGATCCCCGAAGGACCAGCGAAAGCTGGTTTCGATACCCAATTCCCGTAGGGTCGCCCAGAAAGAAGCTGGATTGCCCAACCCGCAGAAGGCCGCGGCCTTGCCGGCCGGCAGCGGCCGCGGCATCCAAGTGTCGGGCGTCACGCGCGAGCGGAATAGCGGTACGCCGGGAGCGTGGCGCGAAAGCCACTCGCGCAGGCGGCGGTATTCCCTGCCCCGCTGCACCCGCGTCAGCAATATCGCGTTGGCCCTGGACACGCCGGACGCCGGTTCGCGGAGCCGCCCCAATGGGAATACGGCCCCGCCGCTCAGGGGGTCCTGCGCATCCAAGAGCAAGAGGTCAAAATCCCGGTGCAGGCGGCGGTGCTGGTACCCGTCGTCCAGCAGCACCACATCCACGGGCCACCGGGCGAGCAACGCGCGGCCCACCGCCACCCGGTCCCCGCCGATGCCCAGGTGCGCGACCCCGGCGCGGACGAAGATCTGCGCCTCATCGCCGGTAGCGGCGACCGGAGCGGGTTGGCCGGCTTCGATCAGAGTCATGGGCGACGGTGATACCCGGCGGTACCCGCGGGTGAGAATGGCAGGCATGCGGCCGAGACGGCGGAAGTGTTGCGCCAAATGAAGAACGGTTGGCGTTTTGCCCGACCCGCCCATAGCCAGGCCCCCCACGCAAAGCACGGGACGGTCCAGACTTTGCGGCCGCACGCGGGCCCGCCGCCGGGAGCCCCACCCCCATAGCCAACTCAGCGGGGCGAACAGAAGACGCTGAACAAGCGGGCGGCGCGGACGCGGCCAATTGTCTTCGATAATAGCCAGGGCCGCCCGGCAGGCAATATCCGTAGCTCCCCGTTTGGACTCGGCCAGCCTTCGGGCCCGCTCGCCGGAATCGCCGGGATTGTCCAGCAACTCGCCCAACTTCGGCGCTAATTCGCTGGCCGAACCAATCCGCAGTAGAGCGTTCGCATCTGTAAATTCTTTTGCAATTTCGGCGAAATTCTCCATATAGGGGCCTGCGATGACCGGTTTGCCGAAAAATGCCGGCTCCAGGATGTTGTGCCCACCCCGCCGGACCAGGGTCCCGCCCATGAATACGACATCGGCAAGCGGAAACAGGCCGCTGAGTTCGCCCAACGAGTCGAGCAGGAGAACCCCGGGGAGGGTGAGCGGCTGGAGGTGGGAGCGGCGGACATAGGGAATATTGCGTTCCGTAAGCTTGGCAGCGGCATCGTCGAACCGCTCTGGGCGGCGAGGTACATGCACCCACAGCAGACCGGGCCGTTGTAAGGAGTGATACGCATCGAGAGTGAGGTCGTCCTCATCTCCGTCAGCGCTGTCGACCCCCGGCATGGTGGAGGCCGCGATGACCACCCGCTCTGGCGCCTGCTCCCGCACCCATTCCGCAATGTCCGGGGCAGTCTTTATTTTTTCCGGGTAAAAATCATATTTTAGGTTTCGTCCGAGAAACAGGCGATCCGCAGGCGTTCCGAGCGCGCGATAACGCGCAATATCCTGCTCACTTTGCGCATAAATCGCGTCCGGAAGGCACAAAATGGCGCCAAAAAACCACCGGAAACGCTCATAGCGCGGCATGGCGCGGTCAGAAATCCGGGCGTTGACGATCAGAAGACCGGCGCCGGAGCGCTTGGTCTCCCGCCATAGGTTAGGCCAGATTTCGGTCTCCATCACCAACAAAAGACTGGGCTGAATGGCGCGGAGAATGCGGCGGACGGCGAAGGCGTAGTCGAGCGGGGTGTAGAAGATGCCGTCACACAGCCCGGTGAGCTTCTGTTCGGCCAGCGCGTGCCCGGTCACCGTCGTCACCGACACGTAGAGCGGCGTATCGGGTAGTTTTTCGCGGAGCGCACGAAGCAGCGGTCCCGCGCTGAGGACTTCGCCGACCGATACCGCGTGCAACCAGACGCCGCCCGGCGCCGTCACCCGGAAAGGGAGGCCACCGAAGCGCCCCGGAATGGAACGCAGCCAGTCCCGGTTCTTCGCACCGCGCCATAACAGGTACAGTACGATGAGTGGGGAGCCAACTACCTGCAAGAGGCGGTAAATGAAAAAAATGAGCAGCGGCAAGTGCCTGGTACTTCTACTGAGTATAACGGCGGCCCTCTGGGCCGACAAGAAGGATGCCGGGTTCCGGCCGGAACCGGCGGAGAGCTATGCGACCAAACAGACCATTGAAGGGCTGACCATCGCGGTGCAACCTTTCGATGATCCGGAGGAGGCCAAGAGCGCCTTTGGAAAACTCAATCCCTACGAGCAGGGTGTGTTGCCGGTGCTGGTGGTCATAAAAAACGACGGTAAGGACACGGTAAAGCTCGACACCATGCAGGTGGTGTATGTCGCGCCGAAGGGCCGGAAAGTAGACGCGACACCAGCCGCCGACGTGCTGTATCTGAAGGCCGGCGGGCGGCCGAAAGTATCCAATAGCCCGATTCCGACGGGCGGTCCGCGGATCAAAGTCGCAAAGAATCCGCTCAAAAATGACGTGATTATTGAACGGGCGTTTTCGGCAAAGATGCTGCCGCCGGGCGATTCCGCCCACGGCTTTTTCTACTTCCAGACCGGTCATACGCGGGGCACATCCCTATACATCTCCGGGATTCGCAACGCGCAGACCGGTAAGGAGTTGTTCTTCTTCGAGATCCCGCTGGACTAGCTCTTCTTCGCCGGGGCCGCGGGGGTGGCCTTTTTAACGGCTGGAGCGGCCTTTCTCACGGCGGGAGCAGCAGGCTTCGGCGCATTCGGATCCGGCACCCGGGTAATGACAACGCGCGTCATGCGAACGGGCGTATCCGGCTTGTCTCCGCGCCCGCGGGGAACGCGGGCTATCCGGTTGACTAATTCCTGCCCTTCCACAACCTGGCCGAAGATCGTGTGACGGCCATTCAGGTGTTCCGGACGGCCTTCGGTGATAAAGAACTGGCTGGAGCCGGTACCCGGACCGGCATTCGCCATGGCGACACGGCCGGGAATATCGAACCGGAGAGAGGGGTGGAATTCATCAATGATGGGATCGGTGCCGCCCATGCCATTGCCTTGCGGGTCGCCGCCCTGAATCATGAAATCAGGGATGACGCGGTGGAAGGTGAGTCCGGTATAAAGCGGCAGTTTCACCCGTGTACCAGTCTTGGGGTTCAGCCATTCCTTTCGGCCCTGGGCGAGGTCGACAAAATTCTTGACCGTAACGGGCGACTCCTTCTCGTAGAACTTGAAGGTAATGGTTCCCATGGGCGCCGTGCCGTGGGAGATGTAGAGGGTGGCATAGAGACCCGGTTCGCGGGCCGGCTTGGCGGGAGCGACGGCAGGCTTTGCGGCCGCGGGCTTAGGCGCCGCCGGTTTCGGGGCAGCGGGCTTCGGCGCGGCGGGAGGGGCTTGCGCCAAAAGGGCGAAGGCGAACAGCGAAACAGAGGCTAAGGAGGAGCGTACGAGCATCACTTCTAAGAATAACAAGGCGCGCGCACCGGCCCGCCCAAGGGGAAGAGGGCAAACCGGCGCGCGCGCAGATCCTCACGGGACGCGGGGCTCTGGCCTTTATTGGGCCAAAGCGGGCGTCCTGCGAGACTCGGGGGAGAGTGGCGGAACCTGTTGATGCGGATGGAATTTCACCGAGACGAGTTTGGAGACGCCCGGTTCTTCCATCGTGACTCCGTATAGCGTCTGGGCCGCTTCCATCGTGCGCTTTGCGTGTGTGATCACGATGAATTGCGTTTCCGACGCCATTTCCTTCAACAACCGCGCCAGGCGCCCCGTATTGGCTTCATCGAGCGGTGCGTCGACTTCGTCCAGAATACAGAACGGGCTGGGTTGGTACTTGAAGATAGCCATGAGCAGAGCCATGGCGGTCAACGATTTCTCACCGCCGGAGAGCAGCAGCACGTTCTGCAGCCGCTTGCCCGGGGGCGAGGCGATCATTTCAATGCCGCTTTCGCCGATGTTGTTCTCATCGGTCAGCCGCATCTCGGCGTGACCGCCGCCGAAGAGGGTTTTGAAGATTTCCTTGAACTGCGCGTTGACCGCTTCGAAGGCTTCGGCAAACCGCTTGCGCGATTCGACGTCGATCTCCTGGATGGCCTTTTCCGTGTCGCGGATCGAGTCCAGCAGGTCCTGGCGCTGCGTGTTCAAGAAGTTATAGCGCAGCTCGGATTCCTTGTACTCTTCGAGCGCCTGCGGATTGACGGCGCCCAGCGCCTCGATGCGGTTCCGCACTTCGATGTATTTGCCATCGAGCTCGGAGAGCGCCATGTCGTCCAACTCCGGATCGTCTTCGCGGATCAGTTCGACGGCGGGAGCATTCAGTTCCTTGCGCGCGTTTTCGTCCAGATGCTTCAGGTCCGACTGCAACTGCACCAACCGGATTTCAATCTGCGTCCGGCGATCCTGCGCTTCTTGGACAGCCACGCGATGGGACTTCAGCGTTTCGTCCAGCGTGGACAGCTGGGCGCGCATTTCCTGATCTTTTTGCGCGGCCACCTGCACCAGACCTTGCAGACGGAAAATCTCCTCCTGCAGCAGGTTCACGGTCGCGTCCAGCTCCATGTTGTCGTTCAGCAGACGGGTACGATCGAGACCGAGCCTTTCCAGCTCCGCCGCCACCGTTCCCCGGCGCCGCGTCAACTCGCCGATTTGTGCTTCCAGCCGCTGACGCGCCGCCGCTTCACTGCGCTGCCGTTCATCCAGCGAGGCCAACTGCACCCGCAGTACGGAGTGCTCCTCCGACACGCGCTGAACCGACTCGCGCAGTAAATCCAATTCTCCCCGGCCGCTTTCGAGTTCACGCTCCTTGATGGCGCGAGCCTCTTCCTTTTCGGCATGCAACCGGTGCTTCTCTTCCCGCTGGCCCGCGGCGCGCTCGGCGTCCCGCTGCAACCGTTCCAGTTCCAGCTTGGCGGCCGAGAGGCGCGAGTTCGAGCGGTTGGTTTCTTCGCCCATCCGGCGCATCTCGTGATCGAGCGCCAGCGCTTCCCGCTCCTCCCGCTGTTGCTGCTGGCGGACGCGTTCCTGCTCTTCGGTCAGCATTTGAATGGCGTGTTCCAACTCGCCAATCTGTTCCTGCGTCCCTTCGAAAGAGCGCTGCTTGGCGGCAACGGTCCCGGTGAGTTCGCGCAGTTCGCGTTTCAGAGCCAGGGGCCCGGAGCCGGTCTTGCGGCCGCCGCTGACGGCATGGCCGTGATAGCAGATGCCATCGGGCAACAGGAAGAAGATATCCGGATACTGGCCGGCCAGGCGTTGGGCCGCGGCGCGGTCCTGCACCAGATAGCAGCGCGACAGGCGCGGCAGCAGTTCGGCGGGGGCCTTGGTGAGGCCGTTGGTCATCTTCAGATAGCTGGACAGGCGGCCGATGATGCCGGTCTCGGGGCCGATGGGCGGCTCCACGGTGAGGGCGGCGGCGTACTTGTCTTCCAGTTCCGGGTGAACCAGGAAGGTGGCGCGCCCGTCCAGATCGCCGCGCATGAGGTCAATGCCGCTATCGGCCTGTGACCAGTCATTGACGACGACATATTCGAGTTCTTCGTGCAGGAACTCTTCGGCGGCCTTTTCAAAGGCGGGATCCACTTCAATGAAGTCGGCCAAGACGCCGGAGGGCTTCAAGGAGGCCGAGCCGCGCTCGACGGCCGTGAAGAGGCGCTTCACCGAATCGGTGGTGTAGGCACGGTGCGACAGGATCTCTTCGAGCGAATCCTTGCGAGCCTTCAGCCGGGATAGTTCCGCGCGGACCGCTTCCAGTTGACGGCGCGCTTCGCCCAGAGACGATTTGCGGCCGATGAGTTCTTCTTCAACGCGCTTCTTCTGCTCGGCCAGCGATTCCAATTGCAATTGGCGGTCGCCCAGCTTGGCCTGCAACTGCTCGCGCTGTTCGCCGAGGCGCGACAGGTCCGCGGTGGCCCCTTCGGCCTCGCGGCCGGCGCGGTTGCGGTCCCGCTCGTTGGAAGCCAGGTACTCTTCGATCTGCGCCAACTGATTGCGCATGGTGGACGCTTCGCCCAACAGGCGGAGCACCTGCTGCCGGGACGACTCCAATCCCTGCTCGCGCATCCGGAGCTGGCCCTGCAGTTGTTCGCGCTCTTCGTTTTTCAGGCGCAGCCGTTCGCGGGCCTCATTGGCGTTGCGCGATGCTTCTTCCAACGACAGGCGGAGCCGCTCGACGTCGGCTTCGAGCGACGCCAACCGCTTTTCCACTTCCTGGGATTCATTTTCGCCGCCAGACAAACGCTGCTCGATGGACGCTACCTGCTGCGACTGGCTGTTCAGACGGCCGCGCGTACGCTCGGCTTCAATCTGGAGATCGGCCAATTCCTTGCGCCGTGCCGTCAGCCCTTCTTCGTGCTGATAGCAGGTCTGCTGCAGCGTGGTGTATTCGGCTTCCTTCGTGCGGAGTTCGGCGCCCAGCGTATCGAACGCGCCGGCGGCCTGGCTCATTTCAATAGCAGCCTTGGAAGCGTCGCGCTCCAACGTCTTGTACTTACCGGCCAGCAAGAGACGGAGGTGGGTGACCATCTCCTCCCGGAGCTTCACGTAGCGCTCCGCCTTGGCGGCTTGCCGCTTCAGCGAATTGACTTGGCGGGTAACCTCTTCCAGAATGTCGAACACGCGGGTGAGGTTCTGCTTGGCGCCTTCCAGCTTGGCTTCAGCAAGGCGGCGCTTGGTCTTGAAGCGCGTAATGCCGGCCGCTTCCTCGATGACCGCGCGCCGATCCTGCGGGCGCGAGCTAAGAATTTGCCCAATGCGGCCCTGCTCGATGATGGCGTAAGACTCCGGCCCCAGGCCGGTGCCCATGAAGATGTCCTGAATATCGCGCAAACGGGCCGACTTGCCGTCAATCAGGTATTCACTTTCGCCCGAACGGTACAGGCGGCGGGTGACGGTGATTTCGTGGCGGCGCTCTTTCTGCGCGTGCTCCGCTTTGGCGGAGGTGATGGCGGCCGATTCGCCTTCGGAGGCGGGCTGCGGCTGCAATGCGGGAAGTTCCACTTCGTAGGTCGGGTCGATGAGAGTCATCGTCACCGAGGCCATGCCAACGGGCTTGCGGTCCCGCGTGCCGGCAAAGATCACATCTTCCATCCGTGCGCCACGGAGGCTCTTGGCGCTTTGCTCACCGAGCACCCAGCTGATAGCGTCGCTCAGGTTCGATTTGCCGCACCCGTTTGGGCCGACCACAGCGGCCACGCCAACTCCGTTAAAACGAAGTTCTTGCCGGTCCGCGAAGGATTTGAAGCCTTGGATTTCAACGCGCTTAAGTTTCAGCAACGCGAGGTCCCCCACATAGAAAAAGTTCGCTACAGCGCGTGCT
>DASTML010000145.1:0-5989 GCA_035714175.1 Bryobacteraceae bacterium
AATAGCGTGGATGCGTCGGGTCCGGTTCAATCTTCTTTCGCAGTTGATTCACAAAAACGCGTAGATACTCTACTTCGCCCCCATAGTCGGGCCCCCAAACCGCTTGCAGTAAACGAGTATGGGGAATCGCAATATGCGGGGTGGCGGTAAGAAACCGCAGCACGTCAAACTCTTTCGGAGTCAAGCGCACTTCCTGACCGTCACGGATTACGCGGCGTGTGGCAAAGTCGACGGTGATGTCGCCCAGCCGCAGCAATACGTCCTCGCTCTGCTGTGCCGCGGGCACTCGCCGTAGTGCTGCCCGAATGCGGGCAAGCAACTCCGGCATGCCGAATGGCTTGGTAATGTAATCGTCAGCTCCCGCGTCGAGCGCGGCTACCTTGTCGGCCTCGGAATTGCGGATAGTCAGCATCAGGACTGCAATCTCTGAAGTCGCTCGGATCTGCCGGCAGGTCTCTAGACCGCCCATCCCCGGCATATTGACGTCCAGTAGCACCAAATCAAAACGTTGCTCCCGCAGTTTGAGCAGCGCCTCTTCTCCTGCCTTTGCGCCGAAAGTTTCGTAGCCTTGTACCGTGAGTGCCGCACGCAACACGCGCCGGATTTGCGGCTCATCGTCGACAATCAGGATGCGCCCGTTGCTCATCGCGTCTCCGGCGTAAAGGGAAATGCCAGCACGAAGCGTGTGCCCGGTTCATGGGAAGGCGCGAGCGTCAAGGTTCCTCCATGTGCACGCGCGATCTCTTGCGCAATGTGTAATCCCAATCCTGTGCCGGGCGCTCTAGATCGGGTGCTGGGCGCCCGGTAGAATTTTTGGAATATTCGCTCCCGATCTTCTGCCGCGATTCCAGGTCCTTGATCGATTACGGAAATGGTGACCCGATTCATTTCGCCTTCTATTTGCACCTGCACGGGCGTATCCATGGGCGAATATTTCAGCGCATTATCCAAGAGCAGTCGCAGGGCTAGCCCGGCAAGCTCGGCATCAACAAATGCTGAAGTGTTCCCCCCGGTCATGTCCTGTACCCGAAACCTCTCATCTCCTCGCCCGGCAAACCTATCCGTCGCCGTTTTCACCAACTCCCCTATGGCGATCCAGACTCTATCCAGCTTCCATTGCCCTGCGTCCATCCGCGCCATCCGCACTGCTTCGGTGACCAGGCTGCTCAGCCGGTCCGTTTCCTCATCGATAATTGACGCCAGTTCGCGCTGGACCGCGCTCGCTCCGGTTTCCTCCGTCAATAGCGTCGTCGATGCCGCCTTGATTGAGGTTAGCGGAGTCTTAAATTCATGAGCGATGGCGTCAAGCAACGTGGATTTAAACTCTTCGCTGTCTCGGTCCAACGCAATCTTTCTGGCCTCCTCTGCTGCTCGGCTCCGCTCCATGGAAATCGCCAAAAGATTGAGCAGCGCCTGCACCGCGCCATCCGATAATGGTCCACCTCGCAATGCGATGGCTCCAATGGGGCTGCCGCCTAGCGAGATCGGCCAGATCATCGCGTCGCCCTGTTGGCGCACATTTCCCTGGGTGCTTACCATTCGCAGCATTTCCGTCATGCCAGCGAGATCCTCTGGTCCTCCCTGCGCTTCCGTACCCTTCTCTCGGTCGAAAAGTACCACGCCGCTCAAGCCGAAGATGTGGGCAATCTGCCTTGCCTCGTGCGGTCCAATCGCCTGTGTTGGATCCGCCAATAGAATCGCCCGGCTCAACGAGTAAAGCTGTTCGGTCTCTTCCTGGCGCCGCTTTGCCTCTTGCGCTCTCTCTTGCGCGTGCCCGGAGAGACGGCTCGCTACCAGGGCAGTCAGCAAAAACGTCGCCAGGGCTACCCAATTCTGTGGGTCCGCCACCGTAAATCGTCCAACGGGAGGCAGAAAATAGTAATTGAAGCACAGCATGGCGGCCCCGGACGCGATGCAGGCCTCTACGAAAATTCCCAATGTAGCGGTCGCCAACACGATCAGCAGGTAGCAAAATCCGGCAGTGGACGCATTGACTGGCATCCATTCCGTAAAAAGCGCCGTGAGCGCCGCCGTTGCGACTAGCGCACCGAATGATCGGAGCACGGAGAACGGGCGTCTTGCATGGCCGGGCGGCGTCACTGCTCAAAGTGTAGCGAAGCCCGGAAAACGGCTCTCGAGGGGGATCAGGCGGAGCCGGCTAGAGAAATGCCGGAAGCGTCCGCGGGTTCGTCGAAACGCAAGCTCTACGCGGTACGCCTATCCTGAGAGAGTAGGTATGCATCGATTCTTCCCTTTGTTCTTCGCCCTTGCTGTCTTTGGAGCGGATTGGAACAGCAAGCCGTTCCCGGACTGGTCGCCGGATATTGCCCTTCGCGTTCTCACGGATTCGCCCTGGGCGAAGGGCCTCAGCGTGAATATCGAATGGCACAAACGGGAAATGAAGCCAATCACGTATAAGGATGTTCCCGGTTCCAATGATCGTGTAATCAAGGATCCCGCGCTTGGGCCTCTTGGCGGCATTGGCGCGCCTAAGCCCAAGTTGCCCACAAGCGCCGATCTGCTCATCCGCTTTCCGAACTCGCTGCCCATGCGGCACGCCAAAGCACTCTATCAGCTCAATGACGAAAAGCTCCCGGCAGGGAAACTGAACTCCCTCATTGACCAGCCACGCGCCGGTTACATCGTTGAAATTTTCGGCGTGCCGTCTGAAGTGGCCCACCAGGGTACCGGCACCATCGAGTCACTGATCACGCGTTCTGCTTATCTCCGCACACGTGGTGGGCGTACTTATCGGCCTGTGCGCGTGGACGTCGGCATCCAGCCCACGACGCTGAAAATCCTGGTTCACTTTTCGAATGAAGAACCCTTGCGCGTATCCGACGACGAAGTCGAATTCTACGCCGACTTGCAACTCTTCCATTGCAAGTCGAAATTTCGCTTAAAGAGCATGGTCTATTTGGGACGCTTGGAGATTTAGTTAATCCGGAAGCCCCAGGCTATAAAGAACGCCTCCTGCCGAAACGGCCACATACTGCTTGCCATTTACCGAATAACTGATGGGCGAGGACGAGATGGTTCCGCCCGTCTGCGTGCGCCAGAGTATCGTGCCGCTCTTTGCGTCCAGCGCCAGGAGATTTCCCTCCTGCGTGGAAGAAAACAGAACCCCGCCGCCCGTCGCCAGCACGCCTGCCGATAAGGAACCTCGCGACACGGGTTGCTGCCATCGCACCGTGCCCGTGGCCGCATCAATTGCCTTAATGGCCGCCTTCGGCGCTTCGTCCAGGGCCACCGCCCGGCCGCCCCAATATGCCTTGCCGGGCTCGTAGTTTTGCGCCGTTTTGAAGAAACGTTGCCCTGCCTCAGATGTCATCAAATAAAACAGGCCGCTTCCTGCGTCATAAGACGGCGATTGCCAATTCGTCCCGCCCACCAACGACGGATAAACGACGGCCCCGTCCACTGTGGCCTTCGCGTTTTCCTGCCACAGCGGGCGCCCGTCCGCGGCAAACCCCCGGTTCCAAGTCTGTTTTACGAAGGGTTTAGCGAACAACAACTGTCCGTTGGTTCGGTCCAGCATGTAGAAAAAGCCGTTCCGGTTTGCCTGCATCAACACTTTGCGCGGCTTACCGTCGATCGTCTGGTCTGCCAGCACCAGGTCTTCATTCGCGTCCCAATCATGGTCGTCGCCCGGCGTGAATTGGTAATGCCATTTCCGCAATCCGGTGTCGGCGTCTAGCGCAATCACGGAGCAACTGAATAAGTTATCGCCCTCTCTGACTTCGGCGTTCATGTCCGGCCCTGGGTTCCCAGTCGCCCAGAAGACCAAATTCAATTCCGGATCAAAGCTCCCCGTTAACCACGTCCCGGAGCCCCCCATCTTCCACGAATCGCCCTTCCAGGTATCGCTGCCGAACTGTCCCGGCCCCGGCACCGTGTCGAATCTCCACGCTCGTTTCCCGGTCTCGGCATCATAGGCATCCAGAAAGCCTCGAATGCCATGTTCACCGCCGGCAACTCCAACGATGATCTTGTCCTTTACCGCCAGCGGCGACATCGTCAAACTATAGCCCTGCATCGTGTCGGCGACCTGTGTCTCCCACAACGGCAATCCTGTTCGCGCGTCCAACGCTACCAGCGCCGCGTCCAGAGTTCCGACGAACACCCGGTTCCCCAGCACCGCCACCCCCCGGTTGAACGGATTGCTCTCATAGGGATTCTGCGCCTTTCTCTGCCGCGTATACTTCCAGATCTGCAATCCCGTGCGGGCGTCGAACGCGAAAACCTGTCCCGGGGGGCCCGCCGTGTACATCACGCCGTCCACCACCACCGGCGTCGATTGCAGCAGTGAATCTCCCGGCAGTTGCGCGGCCCATTTCGTCTGCAGCAGCTTTACGTTTTTCGTATCGATCTGCCGCAGCGCCGAGTAGTGGGCGCCGTTGTAGTTTCCCCAGTAGGTCAACCAATTCTGAGGCTCTGCGGCGGCATTTTTTAACCGTTCATAGGTCAGTCCACCTGGAATCTTCGCCTGCGCGGTCTGCCGCAAGTCGCGTTCCTGGCGTGATTTCAGGAAGGCGACGATATCGCGGATCTCTGCAGTTGACAGCTGCGTACCATAGTTGCTCGGCATCAGGGAACCCGGCTCTGGGTTCAACTCCGCCACGGGTTCCTTATTCAAAAGATGGCGTTCCCCGTCCAGCGTCATTACATGCACGGTAAACGTATCCTCGGCCGTTCGAATGCCTCGCAACCGTTTGCCGTTTTTTAGCGCTACCGTCACGGCATTCCCGCTCCGCCGCCGCGTTCCAGTGGACGGTTCCAGGATCTTCGCGCGTAGCCGGTCCGCCGGTTGCCGGCCGGCCGCGGACAGGTCCGGTCCCACGATTCCGCCCCGGCCGTTCACCTCGTGGCATCCGGCACAGCGCGCCTTCCCGAAGAAAATCTGTTCGCCCGCCTGCGCGTTTCCGTCGACAGCCTCCCCGTTTTGGGCCGTGCCGCCGCTTATGCTTCGCACATAGCTCACCAACTGCCACACCTGATCCTGGGAAAATCCGCTGAACGGCGGCATCGGCGTGCCCTTTATGCCGTTCCGGATGTTCAGGAAAATTTCGCCATCCATCCCGCCGCGCTGAAATTTTCCCGAAGTCAGGGAAGGGCCGCGCTCACTCCCCTTGCCGCCGCCTCCGTGGCAGGCCTGGCAAGCTTGTTCAAACGTCTTTTGTCCCGCGGCTACGGCATCAGGCCTACCGGCCAGGGGGTTTTTCTCCCGTTCCGGAGTATGTTCCTGGGCGCCAACGGAAAACGCCAAAACCAAGAGGTAGAAGGGGGAGCGGTGCATAAGGTCCGCCCACTATCATAGGCCTCTCACGCGCGCCGCCACCTCCGGGTAATCGGTTTCAATCAGCCGCGCGCCCATCCGGATCACCTCCCGCATTGTCTGCTCGGTGTCTCTGTTTCCCAGGATTGTCACGGCGATACGCGCCCCTGCTTTCCGGGCCGCCTTGACGTAGTTGGGGTCCGCGAGTTGCGGCAGGCTCAATCGCACAGTCCGCATTCTCAGCGAACCCGCCGCGTCGGCGATATCAGCCGCCGACGTCACTTTCGGCATCGTATCAACGCCAGGCAATAGCCCCACAAAACGAACCAGCCTGTCTCGCGGCCCTTCGATCAATACACGCTCCGCCATTCCCTCCCGACGGATTTCGTTCGCAATCGCTTCGATCTCGGCGGCTTTATCATCAATGTCGATCCGAACGCCCCGCCGTTTTCCCCAACGCAAAGTTTCGGCAAAGGTCGGTACCGCTGGCCGTAGCCTTTTGATCTCGGCAAGCGTCGATTCCGCCACCGCGCCGCGCCCATCCGTCGTCCGGTCCACGCGCGCATCGTGCATAATCACCAATGCGCCGTCTCGCGTCGTTCGCACGTCCACTTCCACATAGTTGGAGCCAAGCTCTGCGGCCTTTTCGTAGGCTGCTAGCGTGTTTTCCGGCGCGAAACGCATAGCCCCGCGGTGGGCCGATATCCATACCGG